>CAZPVY010000096.1:0-6268 GCA_964590265.1 uncultured Aquifex sp.
GAGGTTCTTTTTAAAAACTTGAGTGCCCTCTTGTCAAGTGTTGCAAAACTTTAGTTAATAAGCTTTCTATCAAGGATGCAGTGATAGAAAATTGTGTTTTACAATCGCTATCCTTTAAAGATACTGTTCTTGATTTTGAAGATGTTAATATTGCAGACTTCAAGTTTAACGGCATAGAGTGGGGAAGGATAAGCGATAAGAAAGTTTGCCCAGAACTTATAAGAAATAATCCTGCCAAGGCAAGAGACATATATAGGCAGTTGAAGTTTGCGTTGGATAACCAAAAAGACTTCATAACCGCCAATGAGTTCTACGCCTTAGAGATGAAGGCTCACTCAAGGGTGATATGTAGAGAGTTTCCCAGTAAAGAGTTTTGGAGACGTTGGCAGGACCTGCTTGTGCTCTTGTTCTATGGTTGTGTTTCTAACTACGGTCAGAGCTGGTTTAAACCCCTTATTGCTATAATAGGTGTCACCCTAATCGCTACTTGGCTTCTATATGGGCTCCCAGATTTTACTCGTGGTGTAGAGAACTTCTTTAAGACCCTAAACCTATTCAAGGTCAAGGAGACTGCAACGGATGGAAGATTCTATTACACAATAAGGTCTCTCCATGCCATATTGATGACTTATTTCACATATCAACTAATAATCGCTGTAAGGAGGAAAACTAAGAGGTAGCTTATCCACAGCTTTTACAGGTTTACGGCTTTCCGTATCCCCTAAATTACAGCTTGACAGAAATACGGCTTTACGGTATCTTTATTGTGAGATAAATCCAAGAGAGGTGAGCAGGATGAGGGTGCTTGGTATTATTAACCAGAAAGGCGGGGTTGGAAAGACAACAACAACTTATCACATAGCAACCGCGCTATCGCAAAATTTACGTGTGCTAGCAATAGACCTTGATCCTCAAGGTGGACTTACTATGGTTGCAACCGAGAAGGACCCTGATGAATATGAAATGACTATAGCTGAAGTTCTCATGGGAGAGATTTCTTTATCAGAAATAATTACCCCTATCAGAAACAACCTTGACCTTGTTCCTGCAAACATATACCTTTCAAAGGTGGAAGTCCAACTGATAGACAAACTTCAGAGAGAACTTCGTTTGAAAAAAGCACTTAGGGAAGTAATCAGCAATTACGATATAGCCATAATTGATACTCCACCATCCCTTGGACTCTTAACCATCAATGCCCTTTTTGCTTCGGACGCAATCATCATCCCGGTAGAAGCAAAGCTGATGGGACTGAGAGGACTTGCTATCTTACAGGATGTTTTGACCGATATAAGAAATAGCGTAGATGATTTTAATCTTCAAGTGCTCGGAATACTTCCGACCTTCTATGACAAAAGAACCACACTTGCCAAAGAAGTGATGGAGGAATTAAAGGAAGTGTTCGGAGAACACGTAAGTATATTCCCACCCATAAAGACCACAATCAAACTTGCAGAAACGCCCGCTGTGCACGCTCCTGTGCATGAAAGAGCCGAGACTAAAAATTCAGATGTTGCTCAAGCTTACCTTGAAGTTGCCAAGGAGGTAGAAAAATGGGTAAGAAGTTAATAAAGGATAGCCCACTTAAGAAAGGTGGTATAGTAGGAGGTTTTATATCCACCGTAGATACGGAAAGCCGTAAAGATGTAAATACAGAAACAAGAAAAGGGAACACTTCCCCTACAGATGCAAAGCCCGAACCTAAAGCCGTAAATACAGAAAACCGTAGAACTGTAAAACTGACCCTGATAATACCAGAAGAGTATGACCTTCTACTAGAAGACATCAAAAGGAAAAGGAGAAGAGAAGGAAGAAGGACATCCAAAAAGGAGCTTGTGATAGAAGCAATCAAACTGCTTGCAGAAAAGGAAAGGATACCATAACAAAACGACCAATTTTACAAGGAAGTCTTAAAGACCGGGCTGAGATATTCTTCATATAAACAGTTTCCGTAAATACAGTTTTACGGAAATACAGAAAAATGGTTTTACAGCTTAACTTTTTCCCAATATTATAGTTAATAATTTGAAAAATCAAATACTTACAACTACCCGGTTTTGAAGGTCAAACCTGAAACTATTTTCCTTATGAGCTTTCTCTCAAGAGGGGTAAGACCGTCTATCATCCTCCCTGCCCTTAGGAGCTCCTCTATCGGTAGCATAAGACTACCTCTGGCGTTCTCAACCCTAATATGAGGAAAGGGTTTCTCAAGAAACGATATGGTAGTTTTGCCGAGGTTTACCCTGCGAAAGAGAAAGAGCTGTTGTCCCATACAAATAGTTTAGTTGAGCATGATTGTCTGTGTCTTACACTACTATACACAATTTGATCTATGTAGAGTAAGACAACTTTTTGATACTATAACCTCACCTGCAGACGCAAAAATTCTCGTTTTTAGTCCAAAGTGTACATAACCTCAAAAAAGTAAGATCCGCTCAGGAGGTCAAGTCATTGGAGATTATGATAGGTACCGCTACTGAAAACAGGTATTACACTGTGACCAAGGAGTTTAGTCCCACTATGGTGGATCAGAACTCAAGCTTGCTGTTTCAAATCGCGGGCGGTGAGCAGGCAAAAAGAAGTGTAAGAAAATCTTTTTACAGAAAAAACCGCCAGAAAGCTCCGCATCTGTGATGCGGGGAGGAAAGCGACTCCGCACAAGCGGTTATTTCTTCCTTCTCCCTTCCTTCAATGCTTTCTCCATACACTCTACCACAAACTGATGAAAACTCTTATAGTCATTATCTACCATCCATTTCTTAAACTCTTTCCATAACTCCTTTTCTATCCTCAATGACGTCCTTATATACTCCTTACTCTCTTTCTGCTCTTGCATAATTAAATAATTATGCTATACTTAATCTCAAATCGTCATGATGAAAAGAACCTTTGGCGTGAAACTTCTTCCTACTGATGAGCAAAGGAAAATTCTCAGAGAACTCCACCTGAGATGTGCAAGACTCTGGAATAGAGCAAATTACATCATCAGGCAAAACTTCTTCAGAACAGGTGAAATACTGTCTTACAAGCAAATTTGTAATTTGATGCAAAGTGAGCCCGAATATAAAGCTCTCCCTACGGATATAGGGCAGGAGGTTTTAAAGAAGCTTATCGAAGCCTGGAATTCCTTTAAAGAACTCAAAAGACTTGAAAAACAAAGAAAATTACCCAACCACTTCAAAAGAGTTTCACCGCCGAGATACTTTAAAGACCGAAGGCTTAACCAAACTTTACCTATGCCTGTTATTCCCATTAAAGCCCCGAGGAGCTACTCTTTAGGAGACTACTTCTTTTCCCTGACAGTTCCTAAAGATTTAAAAGGACAACACGGTATCAGGAATAAGCTTACGATACTTGCAACATACAAAATTCCCTATGAAGAATTTAAGCTCGGAAGAGCGGAAATAGTCAAAAAGAGCGGGAAATACTATGTGCATATAAGTGCAGAAATAGAAAAACCTCAAAAGGTAAGTGGAAAGAACTACGCAAGCATAGATTTAGGAGCGAGAAATCTTATTACCTTAGCTATCTACATCGAGGAAGAAGAGCTAATTAGAGTTTATCAATTCAAGAGCAGGGAACTATGGAAGGAATGGAAATATTGGACAAAGAGAATAGCAAAATACCAGTCAAAGCTTGCGAAAAGTGGACATGTTGGAAGAACAAGGGGTCTGAACAGGCTTTACGAGAAGAGAAAGAAGAGGCTAAAAGTTGCTATACAAGGAATGGCTAATAAGGTGGTTAAGCTGCTTGAAATATATGGCGTTAAAAAAGTCGTAATAGGGGACTTGACTGGGATACGGGAGAGGAAAGACTATGGAAGTAAAATAAATAAGCTTTTGCACAATTTCTGGGTAAGGAAACAGATAGAGGATATTTTAGCAAATAAACTTGAGGAAGCAGGAATAGGGATAGTTCCTATTCCTGAATCAAACACCTCGAACACCTGCTTTGTGTGTGGGAGCAAGGTGAGGAGACCCAAACAGCACTACCTTAAGTGCCCGAATTGTGGCAGGTTACACTCTGACACGAATGGAGCAATTAACATCTTGAAAAGGTGGCTAAGAAAGAAAGGGATAAAGTGGAGGAGGGTAAGGGAAGTCCACCTAGTTTGGAGATATGGGAACACCAATAGGTGGATATTCAAGTTTTTGAGAACTTACAAGGACAAGTCCCTTGTGAGGGAACAGGCTAACAACCCGCCCGTGAGGGTAGTCTCTAATAGCTACTCTCCGAAGTCAAGCCTCGCATTTTCAATGCGGGGTGGTTGACAGTAGGTTTAGAAAACCTGAACTATTGGGGGTTAAAGCATGAAGAGCAAGAAAACTCAACAAAAAGGAATATCAGAAGAAGAGATTGAAAAACGCATAGATCAAACAAAGATTGAGGTTTATTACGATGAAGAATGTGATTGTCTACACATAACCTTTAGAAGACCTGATAGCGGAAATTACTGCATAAGCGATGAAGTTGAAGATAACATCATCATTGATTTCTCAGACAAGGGAGAGGTTATAGGAGTGGAAATTCTTTTTGTCAGAGAAACACTCAAGGAGATAGCTAAAAAGAGAAAATCACCGTAGCAGAATCCATAAGTTGCGCTTACAGTTATAAACAAATTTTGTTTATTAGTAAACAAAAAATATTGAAAGTTTTAAACAAGTGTTTCGGTAAGGGTAAAGGGCTGAGAGCGAAACACCTTCTTCTCGTTGTTAATCAGGCTATCCAGAATTAAATAGTATTTATGCGAAACAGATTTGATCCGATAGAGGCACGGAGAAAGTTCCCGGATAAGCTCGGAGAACTTCCTGAGCTAAATAAAGAGTGGGCACACTTTCTTATGGAGGAAACCAGGAACTCCATCCTTCCCGGATCCATTCTGTAAAGGGAACATACTCCTTTTGCTTTTCAAGAATCCTTAGAGTTATCCCAAGGACGCTCTCCCACTTCAATACTTCCACACCTCTTCAAGATACCTGTTCCTGAAGTACGGTTTTACGAACTTCTCGTAAAACTCCCTCAGCTTTTCAAGGGAAATCCCGTACTCCTCGCAGAACTCAAGGATTATCTGAGAAGGGTTATCCGCAAAGAAATCGTATATGTGAAACTTCCACTCCTCGGGCATTTTCATGTTCTTTATAGCATTCACCACCACATCATCGGTCATCTTCACCCTGTAGCTCTGATTAGCTACACCGGTAGCAAAGTGGATCTTCCCCATGAGGTTGAAGATAGGTTGGGAAATAAAAGGGGCAAGGGATTTTCTGTTTATGTGTATATAGGCACATAAACTCCTGATTGTCTGAGGTATCCAGTCTTGCGGAGGAAAAGGGGCAGAAAGGTATCTTTGATTAAGGAGGTCAGAAGCTTGTAAAACCTTACCTACACATTATATTCAAGGTTATAGAGTGGGGACAAGTAATTACTATCATCTTCGGTGTTGCCGGGTTTATGGGTATTTTTACGTTCTTGATAAATAAAAGGATTGATACGCTGAAGAAGAGATTTGATGACGTAAACAGAAAGCTTGACAAAATAGAGGAAGATATAAGGGAGCTCAGGCATCTCCTCTACAAAGCTCTTGGAGAGCCTACCAAACCCCAAAGCTAACCTAATCCCTCTGGTCTGCTGGTTTCATCATCCACTCTATATCCCACCACCTTGTAGGAGGAGGCATCTCCTCATCGGGGAAGAAGTACTCCCAGACTTCTCTGTCTTGATAGTCTATGACGTGAGAGCGAAAGATGTTTACAATAAGTTTCTCAAACCTGCTCGCAGTTCCCTCCCTGTACTTCTTTATCATCTCTACAAGTTGCTTAGCTCCTATGTTGGGCAGATCCCAGTTGTAGCGACAGGCATACAGGATCTCTTTGGGGAGCTCCTTCTTTAAAAGTATTATCCTCTTCTCCCCGTACTTCATGTCTATATTATCGGTATGCTCGTCCGGGTCGTCAATGGTTCAGGGCGAAAAATCAAAATTTCTGTGGCTGCCCTCCTCTATATTTATGCTTATCTTTCTGGAAAGTCTTTCGTTCAAACGCCTTATTTGCATATCAACCCATTCACCAAGCTCCCTCGCCCCTACCTCGGTCATATAAACACCCTTAAGCTTCTTCTCAACTTCCTCCTCGTGAAAAGCTATATAGTCCGACATGGTTCTCATAACGGGCAGGAGTCTTGCCGGATTCCACTCTCCGAAGTTCTGCCTCCAAACTTCTGCCATATTTTCTGTAGCGTATTCCACAAACGGTTTGACCTTCTTATCCAG
>CAZPVY010000097.1:0-6236 GCA_964590265.1 uncultured Aquifex sp.
AAGGAGGTATCTCCAAAAAGAGGTATTTTGCCTTTCAACTTCATCTCCTTCCTGTTCATATCTGTAGCAACTATCAGTACATTGGTTGTGCTTTCAAAAGGTCAACAGTACGGCTGGTTCACCTCAAACTTCATAGCCATCCTTACGGTTGTAGCTGCTCTTAGCTACGTTATTTACATCCTTTCGGACGTATTCTCTAAAACCAAGCTGATAGACCTTAACATATTCCGACACATGAACTTTACCGTCTCCTTTGTGGTATTCCTCCTCGTCTTAGGGTTTTCAATGTATGCCCTGTTCTATGCTCTTCCCCTTTATTTTGAATTTCTCAAAGGTCTCAGCACCTTTACAACAGGTTTACTTCTGCTACCTTTCGCCTTTTCAATAGCCATCTTCTCGGTAGTTGCCGGGGTCATGAGCGACAGGTGGAGCGCAGGTGGAACTTTATTTTTAGCGATAATCCTCTATCTCGGTTCCATATTCTTTTTCATAAGGCACTACGATGTGTATACTCCAAAGAGCACAGCTTCCCTTGAGTTATCCCTTATGGGTGTAGGGATGGGACTTTTCTTTGCACCTGTAACCGTCATAGCCCTTCGGGGACTTGAAGAAAAAACTATCCTTATCATAAGCCTCCTTGATTACATAAGGTTTATAGGAGGTTCTTTTGGGACAGCGATAGCCACGAACATAATAAAGGGAAACGTATCCTTCCATTACGATGAGATATCCTCCTTGCAATCCATGAACTATACGGAAATCAAGGAGAGAGTAGAGAAGCTTGCGGAGTTCTTTATCAATTCTTCCTACAATATAGAGGAGGCGATGATAAAAGCATACTATGCAGTAGGGAGTCTTCAAACCAAGCTCGCTTATTCCCATGCCTTTCAGGATCTCTTCGTATGGAGCGGAGTGTTTGCAGTAGTGGGTTTGCTGCCGCTGATCTTTTTGTTCAAGAACTGGTTGTATAATAGAGCCTGATGCCTTTTCTCCTCGCAGTACTTCTCATCTTTTCCTTTACATACTCCAAGATAGTTGCTAAGGTGAACGGAAGAGTTATCACTTCAGAAGAGCTGAGCAGAACGTTTAATATGTACTGGAAGGAGATACTTCACTTTACTCCCAAGAAACCTTCTCTTGAGGATAAGAAGCTTTTCCTTTTTGAGTACATAAAAGGTCTTATAGTTGAGGATATAGCTCAAGATATGGGACTACTGGTATCCGATGAGGAAGTTGACAGAAAGCTCAGAATGTGGGGAAGAAGGAAAGTAGATTCCATTTTAAGGGACTTTATCAAAAGGGAGATATTGATTGAGAAGGTTGCAGCAAAGCTTACAAAAGACCTGAAAGTGAAGGATAGTGAGATAAGAGCTTACTATCTGTTAAACAAAAGGGAGTTTTACTATCCCGATCAGATAAAGCTCATGAGGATAATTGCGGAGGACAGAAATAAAGCAAGAAAGGTATACAGGCTACTGAAGTCAGGAGGAGACGTCCACACCATAGGAGAAGGGATAGTTATTGGAAGGGAAAGATGGTACTCACTGCAAGCTCTACCAAAGAGTGTGAAAAGAAGGTTATACCCGTACAAAATAGGGAAGGTGTCAAGACCCATAAAGCTTGAAACGGGTTATCTTATCCTTAAAATTACAGATAAAAGGAAAGCAGGAGTGCTCCCTCTGGATGAGGTAAAAGACAGAGTGAGACAGAAGCTCCTCAGGATTAAGAAACAGGAGGTTTTGAAGGAATGGTTCAGGGAATTGCTAAAACATTACCGCTTAGAGATATACCTAAAAAACTTGGAGTAATACTCCTTCTCTTTACTTTTCTTTCCTTCGGTCAACTTCTTGACAGAGTTGTTGCCAATGTGAACGGAGAACACATACTTGAGAGCGAGTTGAAGATCGCCCGCATGTTCTATGGGATAAGTAACAGAAAGGAGCTTATAGAGAAGTTAATTGAAAAACACATGATAGCCCAGTTCTTGAAGAAGAACGGGCTAAACATACCGGACGATTACATAGAGTCGGTTATCCATGATATAGCCAAATCAAACAATAAGAGTGTGGAAGAATTTTACAGGGAACTTTACAAGGAAGGATTAACACCGGAGGATCTGAGGAATTTCTTGAGGGTGGAGATAGCTTCAACACTTGGACTAAGGGAGTACCTGATGGGCAAGATTGAGGTCTCCGAGATAGAAATAGAACTTGAAAGGCTGAAAAGGGGAGAGGTTCAGTATCTCAAAGAAGTTGAGCTCCTGATAGTAGGGAAAGAAAAAAAAGGAGAGTTGCTCAGGATTATAAATGAAAAAGGCACAGATCTGAAGGGTATAGCTGAAGTTCTCGGATTAAAAGTGGAGAGGCTGAAGGTCAGAAAAGGTGAACTGGTAGAACCTCTTGACAGGGAAATCTGGAAGGCAGATGTGGGGCAGGTAGCCATCGCCGAGGATAAGGAAAACATCTATATGGCTAAAGTCCTGAGAAACTTGAGGATCTTTTCTGGAAGGAGTGAGGAAGAGATAAAGAAAGAGATTATCCAGAAGAAACTAAAAGAGAAACAGAAAGAGATATTGACAAAGTTAAGGAAGAACAGCTTTATAGAGATATACGGCTAAATCTTGTAGACTCCCTCGCTTAAAATGACAGGATCCACACGTTCACCAAAGATTATCTCTATAAGAGTGTTCAGGTTTTGAGACATATCGGTAAAGTAAAGATCAGTTCTTCCGCTCCCTTCATTGATGACCATGTCCTCAAGTTCCTGAGCTACAGCTTCGGATGAGTCAACTATGTTTACATCTTCAAGGAATTTCTGGATCACAGGTTTCAGAAGAGGGTAATGGGTACACCCAAGGATAAGGGTATCTACTTTATGTCCTTGGAACTCTGAAAGATACATGGAAACTATCCTTTCCGTTATATCTCCTTCAAGAAGTCCTTCCTCAACAAGCGGAACAAAGAGAGGGCATGCCTTTGCTATCACCTCAACACCGTTAGCTTCCAGCTTGCTCTGGTATGCTCTGCTCCTTATCGTTGCCAGAGTCCCTATCACACCCACTCTCCCGTTTGTCATCTGAAGAGCCCTCTTCACCCCTGGTTCAACCACACTTATAATCGGAATAGGGAAATTTTCTTTCAAAGCTTCAATAGCGTGGGAGCTTGCAGTGTTGCAGGCTACGACGAGGACCTCAATTCCCTTTTCCATAAGAAAGCTTGCACACTCAAGGCTGTATCTTATTACAGTATCCGGAGATTTGCTCCCGTAAGGAACACGGGCTGTATCTCCCAAATAGATAAGATCAAGGTTATTATATCTGTCCCTTATAGCTTTGAGGACTGTAAGACCTCCTACTCCCGAATCAAATACGCCTATCTTCAAGATATGACCTCTCGTTTACATTTCTCTATAATTTTAAAGACTTATGGAAAGGATTTCTCTCTGGAAAAAAAGCATTGATAGGAAGCTGAAAGAACTCTTTTCTATAAAAGAGCCCAAAGTTCTCTCGAAAGCTATGTCCTATTACCTGTTTCAACCCGGCAAGAGGATAAGACCGCTTATTACAGTTGCGGTTACTGACGCTCTTGGAGGAAACTTAGAAGATGCCATTACAGTTGGTTGTGCTATAGAGATAATCCACAATTACTCTCTAATTCACGATGACCTTCCTGCTATGGATAACGATGACTTCAGGAGGGGCTTGCCTTCGTGCCATAAGAGGTTTGGAGAAGCGCTGGCTATACTCGCTGGAGATGCACTCCTCACCTATGCCTTTGAACTTCTTTCAAGAAAAAATCTCTTCAGGAGCCTATCGGCGCAAGATATCCTTGAAATCATCAGCGTGATAGCAATCAAGTCTGGAGCTGAAGGTATGGTGGGAGGTCAAGCTCTTGATATAGGGAGTGAAGAAGATCTTGAAAGGATAAACCTAAAAAAGACCGCCGCTCTATTTGAAGCGTGCTTTATCTGCGGGGGAATAGTGTCACACAGGAAGGAGCTAATAGAAAGCCTGGAGGAAATGGGAAGGCTCGTAGGCTTGCTCTTTCAGATAACAGATGACATCCTTGATAAAGACGGATACTACAAACTCCTTGGCAAGAATGAAGCTAAGAAAAAGGCTCAGCTCATGTACAGAGAGCTCACAGAAAAAATCAAAGATGTTTTTGATGACAATATCTCCGCAATAGCCTACCTGATAGATCTGATTTATAAAAGAATCATCTGATAAGCTCTCCCATCTTGAAGATAGGCATATAGAGAGCTATCAGGATCCCTCCAACTATGGAACCGAGTATAACTATAAGCATAGGTTCTATCAGAGTTATCAATCCTTCCACGGTCCTGTCAACTTCGTCTTCGTAAAACCTCGCTATAGTATCAAGCATCTCATCAAGTCTTCCAGTCTCCTCTCCGACCTTAACCATAGCTACTATGAGCTTTGGAAATTGTCCTGTTTTTTCCATTGAGGACCAAACAGCCTGCCCTTCAGTAACGTCCTTCTGAACCTTATCAACAGCTTCCTTTATAACCAAATTCCCTGCAACCTTACCAGCAACTTCGAGAGCCCTCTCTATGGAAACACCACTTGCAAAGAGTGTTGCCATAGTTCTACCGAACTTAGCCATAGCACTTTTAACAGTAAGGTCACCGAATTTGGGAAGTTTTAGGATGAACCTGTGTATAGCCTTTTTGAAACTATAGCTCTTTATATAGAAGTATCTGAACGCAATAGAAAATATGATGAGAAACCCCACTATATAGAGTATATTGTCTCTCAGAGCATTAGATATGTTTATAAGGATTTGTGTTGGAAGCGGAAGGGAACTGCCAAAGCTGGCATATATATTGGCAAATGTGGGAACAAGAAAGTAAAGTATTCCAGTTACTATAACCGTTGCAATTGCAAGAACAAAAATGGGATAAAAAGATGCACTCTTTATCTTACTCTTTATCATAGCAAGCTTTTCATAATACTCCGAAGCTCTAAGCAATGCCCTGTCCAGCTCTCCTGTTTCCTCTCCAACAGCCACAAGATTGATTACCAGTGCGGGAAACACATCCTTTCTCTTTGCCATAGCATCAGACAGGGACATACCCTCGCTTACGTCTCTGGCAACCTCCGCAACCGCATAGGACAGTTTCTTGTTAGGCATCTGCTCAGCAACTATCTCAAGAGCGTCAATTATACCTACACCCGCATTTGCCATAGCCCCAAGCTGTCTGCAGAACAGAGCTACATCTCTGTCTCCTACTTTTCTAAAGGAGATTATCCCTCCTTTCCTTTTCTCCTTCTTTACTTCTCTTTCTCCAACACCTTCAATGATTTCTTCCGCATTGACAAAGTGATAACCCTTTTGTCTAATTCTTTCCACAAGATCATTAAAGCTCGGAGCTTCTATTATATCTTCTATAATGTTTCCCTCCTCTGTATAGGCTCTAACTTTATATTTAGGCATGTATTAGACCCTCTTCTGCAATCCAAGCATCCTTTCTAACTCTTTTATATCTGGAGAAGCCCTTAGAGCTTCCTCAACAGTTATATAACCAGCTTTGTAAAGTCTGAAAAGACTCTGGTTCATAGTTTGCATTCCGCTCTCAAGTTGACCACTCTGCATAAGGGAGTATATCTGCTGGAGCTTATTCTCCCTTATAAGGTTTCTTATTCCTGCATTGGGAATCAGGAGTTCATAAGCGAGAACTCTTCCTCCTCCGATTTTGGGGAGTAATCTCTGGGATATAACTCCCTGAAGGGTAAAGGAAAGTTGAACCCTTATCTGCTCCTGTTGTTCTGCAGGGAATATATCAACTATTCTTGTTATCGTTGAGATTGCGGTATTTGTGTGCAGAGTTCCGAACACAAGGTGTCCAGTTTCTGCTGCTCTCAGAGCGGTTTCTACTGTTTCTCTATCCCTCATCTCACCAACAAGAATTACATCAGGATCTTCTCTAAGGGCTGCTCTTAAAGCGTCGGCAAAGGAGTAAACATCCTGATCTATCTCCCTTTGATTGACAATGCTTCGTTTATGATTGAATATGTATTCAATAGGATCCTCAATAGTTATTATATGGCTCGGGAAGTTTTCGTTTATATAATTGATCATCGCAGCAAGAGTAGTTGATTTACCCGAACCTGTTGGTCCTGTGACTAGGACAAGTCCCATTTTACGGTGGCAAAGTTCCAGAACTTTCTCACTCAGTCCAAGTTCCCTTACCGTTCTTATCTTGTAAGGTAACCT
>CAZPVY010000098.1:0-6098 GCA_964590265.1 uncultured Aquifex sp.
ACACTCCTATACCCGTTGGATTTCAATGCTTGCCTAATTATTAAACAGGTTCAGCTCTTCAAAACTTGATTATACTATTTGAGGTAAATGGAGACGCTTAAGTTTTTAAAGATATTTAAAGTAGGAGGATGTTATGACGTCATAACCAAATACAAAGAGATACCTGTGAAAGTCCATCTGAAATTAAACTGGGCTGATGAAGAAAGTAGGCTTCTTGGCTTTGACTGGGGAAAGACTCACCTGAGAGCAGCCTTCTCAACGCTTGATCCAGTTTATGTGAGGCTCTCCCAAAACGAATATGTCCAGACACAGGTCTTCAGCAACCTCGGGAAAGAGCTCGTTCTATCGGTAGAGAATTTTGTTGAGCCTCCCGAGTTTATAAAGAGAAGATCCGTAAGAGTGGAACCTGATGAGAACAAACCGGTGATTATTGAAGTTGAGTTTGACAAATCAAGGTTAAATACAAGGGCTAAGGACATAAGCGAAACAGGGGTAGGGGTATCTCTGAGTGTAGATGAGAATAGAGAGTTTATAAACTTCCTCCAGAAGAGGCTTGAATCTATAAAGGAAAATGAGTTTATAGAATTTAGCGTGAGGATACACCTTCCCGATAATGGAATGGCACGGGGAAGAGGAAAGCTGAAGAATGTGATTGGTCTCGGGAGGGACGTATATGTGAGACTTGGCTTTGAGGTTGATTTTCCGAGAGAGGAACTCAATAAGATAAGAAAGTACGTTATGGAAAGACAGAAGGAGATAATCCAGTCTCTGAGGATGCTTAAATGAGCCTTACCCTGAAGATAGCCCTCAGGTATCTGCTTTCCGTAAAGGGAAGCACACTTCTTATAACATTCATTTCCTTCTTCGGTGTTTTCCTCAGCGTCTCTGCTATCCTTCTGACACTCGGAGTCTTTACCGGATTTCAGGATTCACTGAAGGAGAAGATACTCGCAAGCGCACCTCACATAATAGTAAGTGCCATAGGGGAAACAGATCTGAGGGAGATACGTAGGAAGATTGAGGAGATACCAGAGGTCAGGGAGGTTCTGCCTTTCACCTTGTACAGTGCCATACTTGCGAAGGAAGACAGATTACAGCCTGTCACGGTAAAGGCTGTCGATTATAGGGAAAAAGCCTTCAGAGATCTAATAGGCAAGTATCTTGTAAAGGGAAAGCTTGAAGGGCTCGTAATAGGCAAGGGAGTGGCAGACGTTTTGGGTGTGTCTGTCGGAGACACAGCAATTCTTGTGTTTCCCACAGGCATAAGAACCCCTACGGGGTTTATTCCAAAGACAAGAGAAGTGAGTATAGGAGGTATTTTCCATACGGGAGCTTACGACAGAGATTTCGTGATAGTTTTCATGAAGGAAAAGGAGGCTAAAAGATTTTTCAAGAGAGGATTCAAGTTTGAAGGAATGGAGGTTTACATAAAAGATCCCTACACTGCACAGAAGGTAAAGGAAAGCATAGAAAGAAAGATCGGAGATCAACTTATCCTCGTTCGCTCATGGATAGATCTGAACAAACCCCTCTTCAATGCCCTCCAGCTTGAAAAGCTGGCTCTCTTTCTGATACTCCTTCTTATGGTTTTCGTTGCATCATTCAACATAACCAGTCTTTTATTCGTTAAGTCAAAAGAAAAGATAAGAGATATAGCAGTTCTCAAGACCTTCGGTATGCAGAGCAGAGGAATCCTGAAGATATTTATCTCGGTTGGTCTGACAATAGGATTTGTAGGAGCCGTTCTGGGTATCATCATGTCCTATGTAGTTGCCTACTTCATAAATGAGTACAAGCTCATAAGAGTTCCCGAAGAGGTTTATATGATGAGCTACATCCCTGTTCACATAAAGACTCTTGACCTTTTAGCTACCTTTGCGGGCACTCTTCTGCTTTCCTTCGTATCTTCCCTACTACCAGCCCTCAGAGCTTCAAAGGAAAACATAGTAAATATTCTGAGGAATGAGTAATGAAAGAGATAGTAAGAGCTGAAAACCTGTGGAAGGTGTATCCAGACGGGACTAAGGCTCTGAAAGGTATCAGTCTCTCGGTAAGGATGGGCGACTTTATAGGTGTTATGGGTCCCTCAGGTTCAGGTAAGAGTACACTCCTTCATCTGATAGGTGGTCTTGACAAGCCTACAGAAGGAGAAGTGTTTCTCTTCAGCAAAAGACTGAGCCTTATGAATGAGGACGATCTTGCCGAGTTTAGAAAGAGAAAGATAGCCTACATATTCCAGTTTTACTACCTTCTAGAAGATTTCAACGTGCTTGAAAACCTACTGATAGTAGCAGAGCTTCTCGGGATCAGGAATGCAGAAGCCAAGGCTCTGAAGATACTTGACTTCCTTAGGTTATCTCACAGACTGAAGCACAAACCATACCAGCTCTCAGGAGGTGAACAACAGAGGGTAGCGATAGGAAGGGCTCTTATAAGCGAGCCGGCGATCATTCTTGCTGATGAGCCAACGGGAAACATAGACTGGGAAGAGGGAAGGAAGATATTTGAACTATTTAAAAAATTAAACGAAGAGGAGAGTATAACCTTTGTGGTGGCAACCCACAACCCAGATATAAAGGGCTTTTTTCACAGAACTATCCATTTAAAGGATGGCGTTATAGTGGAAGAGGATTAGATTATCCCCTTCTCCGCAAGATACCTCTCGCATTCAAGAGCCGCCATGCATCCGAAGGCTGAGGCTGTTATAGCCTGTCTGTATTTCTTATCGTGGACGTCCCCTGCAGCGAAGACTCCCTCAACAGATGTCTTTACGTGATCATAAACCTTTACGTAGCCCTGAGAGTCAAGCTCAAGCTGTCCTTCAAATACGTGTGTGTTCGGTTCATGTCCTATCGCTACGAACACACCTTCACACTTTATTTCCTTCATCTCCCCCGTCTTTACATTCCTGATCAGAACTCCCGTAACCTTCTTCTGACTCACATCGTATATTTCTTCAACAACACTGTTCCAAACGAAGTTTATCTTGGGATTTTCAAGTGCCCTCTCCTGCATTATCTTTGAAGCCCTGAGCTTGTCCCTCCTGTGTATCACGGTAACGCTTCTCGCATGCTGTGTGAGATGAAGAGACTCCTCCATTGCCGAATCCCCGCCGCCGATAACCACAACATCCTTATCCTTGTAAAAGGCTCCATCACAGACAGCGCAGTAGGAGACCCCGTGTCCAAGGAGCAGGGCTTCCGATTTAAGTCCGAGCATCCTCGGTTTTGCACCAGTTGCCACGATAACACTTTCTGCGAGATACTCTCTGTCCCCAGCCCAGATCTTGAAAGGTTTCGTCTTGAAATCAACCCTCACCACGTTCTCATAAACTATCCGTGTTCCGAACTTCTCTGCTTGCTGTCTCATCCGTTCCATGAGCTCGGGACCCTCTATGCCCTCCGGGAAACCAGGAAAGTTTTCAACGTCCGAAGTCATCATCAGCTGTCCGCCGAACATGTGTCCTGCAAAAAGCAAAGGCTCAAGTTTTGCTCTTGATGTGTATACAGCGGCGGTCAAACCTGCGCAGGCTCCCCCTATTATTATTACCTTCTCAACGTTAGCCATGAGAGACCCTCCTACATTACAACCACTCTGTTCTTACCAAGCCTCTTTGCTTCATATAAAGCCTCATCCGCTCTAGTTATAATAGAATCCATATCGTCCCCCTCTATATAAGAGGTAGCGCCCAAGGATATTGTTATGTGTTCAACCTTTTCAAATCTATGCTCACTCACCACACGCCTTATCTTTTCCGCAACAGGATAGGGGTTATCGTTAAACGGCAGGATTATAAGAAACTCCTCTCCACCCCATCTGCCGAAGATATCAGTTCTTCTAAGGTTCCTTTTTACCACCCTAGCAAGGGTTTTCAAAACCTTATCACCAGTAATGTGTCCGTAGGTATCGTTGATCTTCTTAAAGTTGTCTATGTCTATCAATATCACCGAAAAGGGAGTTCCATACCTCTGAGCTAAGTAGAGATGCTTCTCAAGGAACATAACAAGGGCATGTCTGTTATAGCTTCTCGTCAGCTGATCACGAGTTGCAAGCTCACGGAGTTTTCTTTCTCTTATTTTCTCATTCGTTATATCCACAATAGTGACAAGCGATCTCTCTTTACCACCATACGTTATGACCGAGGAGGTTACCTTTACCCACCTAATTCTGCCTGTTTTTGTTCTGACCCTTACAGCGTAGGTGAATGTGTTTTTTTCACCAGAAAGTCTTTTTCTTATGTACTTTCTTACAACATCTTTATCTCTTGGATGAACCATAACAAGAATACTCTTTAAGGATAGAATCTCTTTCAACGAGTATTCCGTAATTTCAGCAAAGGATTTGTTCGCGTACATAATCTTGTTTTCCTCAAAATCGTAAAGTATTACACCGTTAGGATTGTTTTCTGCAAGCTTTCTGAAGAGTTCCCCTTTCTCATGCTTTTCAGTTATGTCTATTATGTATCCGTAGTAATGGGTTATGTTCCCGCTGTCATCAAACACGGGTACTGTATGATCAAGAACCCACTTTATTTTTCCATCCTTGGTTATTATCCTGTAATCCTCATGAGTCCAAGAAGGAGCTTTAGTTTCCGTGTACAGCTTAACCTCCTTAGCCACTCTCGGCAAGTCTTCAGGATGGATAAGCTCTTTGTAAGAGACAGCTCCTGATATGAAGTCCTCTGCACTGTATCCGAACATATTTTTTACATTTGGAGAAACGAGCCTTACAGGCCACCCCTCCTTGTTTTCCCGCAGGAAGAAGACTATGGGACCGCTTGATAATAACAGCTCCGGTTTCAATCTGCTGAACTCAAATGAGTTGGAAAGGTCGGATAGATTCACATGTAGTTCAACATAAAACCCTTCACCAGAGGAGGCAATGACGTAGAAGTACTTATCTCCTTTCTTTGTTCTGTGAACATGAACCGCTCCTGCACTCCAGAGACCCCTGTCTTTTATAATCTTAACAGGGCAGGGATGCTCTCCGTATTCATAGCATGGAGAAAAAAAGTTATGGGTTATTTCAAAGCAAGTATCTCCTTTTACTTCGTAAGTTTCTTTCGCTTTCTTATTCAGATATATGACCTTATAATTTTCATCAACCACAAGAACTGGCTCGGGAATTAGGTCAAACAGAGAAAAATTCATGTTTTAGTATTTTAAAGTATTTTAATCACCTTTAAGCTTCCTTAATTCTTCCTCAAGATATCTGTTTCTCTCCTCACACCTGCCGAGCCTGTAGCTGAGCTCGGATATCTGTTTTACTATACTCTCTATCCGATCTACAAATTCATTCACCGAACCCATCAACTGTTCATGATTTTTGTGATTGTCAAGGTAAAGTCTCAGAGCTTCCCTTATTATCTGGGTTTCCTTCTTCCCAAGCTTTTCTTTAAGAACTTCAAGAATTTCAAGAGTGCTGCTGTCAAATACGTACGTTTTCTTCTTCAAAACATATAACCCACCCTATTAGTCTTTAGTTTAAATTTAGTCCGATTTTTAGAAGTTTCATGATAAAAAACATCCTTCCTTTTTCTGTAAAATTCTGTATACTTAACCTAATGTTGATAAACAAGATAGCACAAATTCTCAGCATAGATGCAGAAGAAGTCCAAAGAAGGCTTTCCTACGTCGGTTTAACCGATGAGGATAGAAAACTTCTCAGAGAACTCTCGGACAGGTTGAGCAAGAAGGAGATAGCCAATATATTCAAAGAATTCTACGATCATCTCCTTAGCTTTGATGAAACCAGAGAGATCCTGAAAAAGGATAAAGGTCTGATAGACAGATTGCAGAGAAAACAGACTGAATACTTTAAACAGCTCCTTGAAGGAAATCACAACATGGATTACGTCTACCAAAGGCTTGGTACAGGTCTTGCCCATGAGAGAGAAGGTGTAGAGCCAAAATACTACACAGGAGCCTTTGCCAAATGGATTGATGTGGTTTCTCGGCTGATCAGAGAAAAGGTAGAACCAGATAAACTCCTTCCTACCATCCTCTCATTGGTAAAGGTTGTGATATTTGACATAACCCTTTCCCTGAACCTGTTTAATAATTAGGCAAGCATTGAAATCCAACGGGTATAGGAGTGTA
>CAZPVY010000099.1:0-6098 GCA_964590265.1 uncultured Aquifex sp.
TATTAATAATTGTTTTCTTTTCCATTTATGTCCCGTTAAGAATTTTATACGATTTAACCAGCAAGTCTGACAGATATGTTTGATTACGTGGCTTTGGGGCACGTTCACAGATACCAGAGGATTGAAAGCGCACCTACATACGCCTACTACACGGGAACTCCCTATCAACTTGATTTCTCCGAAGCGGGAGACAGAAAGTTTTTTAACTTCATAGTATTTGAAGAGAATATGCCCAGAATTGAAGCTGTGGAGTTTGATCTTAAGAATCCTCTAAACGTCTTTGAGGTAAATCAGGAGGATGTATACAACCACCTTCCGGAGCTTAAAAGGATTACCGGATACATAAAGATTTTTCTGAAGGTTGAGGATAGAACGAATGTACACCATATAATAGACAGGTTGAGGGAAGAGCTGGGTGAGAAACTTATAAAGATTGAACAGGTTTCCGATAGCTCAAGAAGCGAGAGAAAATGGAGTGAATCTGCAAAACTGAACCCTATAGAACTTTACAGAGAATATTATCAGATCGCATACAACAAAGAACTACCGCAGGAGATTGAAAGAACTTTTGTTGAACTCCTTAGAAGGGCTGAGGAGAAAGTATAATAATCTTCATGAGATACGATGTAATAATTATAGGTGGTGGTGCATCAGGACTGTCCTGTGCTCTTACCTTAGCTTCCGCAAAAGGAAGAGGCTGGGACTGGGCTGAGAACAGAAGATATCTTGTGCTTGATACAGGTAAATCAGATATGAACAAGGCTCTTTTCAATAATGTTCCCGGAGTGCCGCAGGGGCTAACCGGAAAGGAGCTTATAGAAAAGATAAAAGAGCAGATAAAGTCTTACGGAGGAGTTGACTTCCTTGAAGAAAAAGCGGTGAAAGTTGAAGGTGAAAAGGGAAACTTCAAGGTTTACACTGAGAGCGGTAAGGAGCTGAGTTCCGAGTATGTGGTACTTGCAAGCGGATTTCACAGGTTTGGGATAGAGTGTGATGGGATTGAGATCGTGGACAATCCCAAGTCTCCGAAACCCGGCAGGATAATGATAAAGCACGACGGAGATTTCAGAGTTAGGGACGGACTTTATGTTGCAGGACTGCTTGCAGGTGTAAGTTCTATGTTTGCCACCGCAGCTGGTGTCGGTGTTCAGGTCGCGATAAATATCCTATCCGAATGGGCTGGAGCTCCTGTAGTTATCCACGATGTACCTAAGGAAGGTTGAAAAGGAGACTTATCCTTTCTCTTCTTATAGCCCTTATATTTGCGGCACTGCTGTTTTATCTTGTTCCCCTTGAAGAGATAGTCATAGATCTGAAGAAAATCCCTAAGGAGAACTTCATTCTTGCCTTCCTCCTGTATACCATAAGTCAAATAACGAGGAGCTTCAGATGGAGGATTCTGCTCAGGAACCTCTCTTTCAAAGAGGTTTTCCTTATAAACTCTGCAAATATATTTCTGAATAATGTTCTTCCTGCCAGAACAGGAGAGCTGAGCTGGTTTTACTACGCCCGCAAACTTGGAGTGAACTTGAAAACTTCTGTGTGGTCGTTCCTTGTTGGAAGACTGTATGATCTCTTCGGGCTGGTTTCCCTATTCTTCATAACCTATTTCCTTTTATCCGATCCTTTGCTGACTGTTCCCTTCCTCTTCCTTACAGTTCTCGTTTTTCTCCTTATTCCGTACTTAAGAGCTTTGATTCCAGAGAAGGGAAAACTCAAGGAATTAAGAGCCTTCCTTGAAAAGGAGTTCTATCCGTCACTCTCTGTAAAGCTCGCCCTGCTATCAATAACGAGTTTCTTCTTCAAAGCTCTTTCTCTGTATGTCCTGCTAAGAGGACTGATAGAAATAGGGATGTTCGGGTTCGCTTTCGCCTTTGCGGGAGGTGAGCTGACCACGATACTGCCCGTTCACGGATTCATGGGTTACGGAACCTATGAAACGGGATTTTTACTACCACTGAAGGTTCTGGGTATTGAGATAAAAGAGGGGCTAAAAGCCGGGTTCATAGCTCATAATTTTCTTCTTTTATCTTCGGCAGTGTGGGGCATTATATCTATACCGCTTTTGCATACTCTCTTTCGTAAATCTCCCTGACCTTCCTCCGAGCCCATTCAATCGCTTCCAGTATATCTTCTATGTTCTGAGGATCGGGTATATTTACCTCTGAAAGGGTTTTTTCAATCATATCTATCATATCCAAGAATCCTATCCTTTCCTCTAAAAACAGGGATATCACTTCCTCGTCCGCACCGACAAGAACGGGTATATATACTCCTCCCATCTCACCAGCCCATCTGGCAAGGTACAAGGCTCTGAACCTCTCCGTGTCAGCTTCTTCAAAAGTGATAGGAGATAGCTGAGGCAGGGTTGTTCCGTCAAAGGGATAGGTTTCACGCTCAGGGTGAAATATAGCATGCATTATGGGAATTCTCATATCCGTCTTTGAGGCGTGCATTAAAAAGGAGCCATCCTTTAATTCAAGTATGCCGTGGACAACACTCTGAGGGTGTATCACTACCCTTATGGTGTCAAGATCAAGATCAAAGAGGTTCATAGCTTCAAGCATCTCAAAGCCTTTATTCATAAGAGTTGCGGAGTCAATGGTTATCTTGGCTCCCATGTTCCATCTGGGATGTCTAAGAGCCTGCTCCTTGGTCGCCTGTTTCATCTCTTCAATGCTCCAATCTCTGAAAGGGCCGCCTGAAGCGGTTAAGTAAACATACCTGACGTCTTCTCTCCTTACATTCTCAAGAAGCTGAAACAGTGCATTGTGCTCGCTATCAACGGGAATTATTTTGTCTCTATGCTCCTTTATAAAATTTCCGAGGCATATTATTGACTCCTTGTTGGAGGCAAGGAGGATTTTTCTCTCTTTCAAAACCACGTAAGCAGGCTTTATTCCATGAACTCCCGCAACTGCGTTCATAATTTTATCTGAGATGGAAACTGCTTCATAGAGACCTTCATCACCGTGAAGGTATTTGGTATTTTCAGGAAGCTCTGAGAGCCACTCTTCAGATGGTTTTTCATAACTCACAACAACTTCTGGTCTGAACTTCTTTACCTGCTCAAGAAGCCCTTTAGATGCTCTCCTTGCAAGAAGAGCAGTTATCTTTATCCTATCGGGAAACCTCTCAGCCACTTGAAGGGTTTGGGTTCCGATAGAACCTGTGGAACCGAAGACTGCAAGCCTTATCATAACCTGTTATATTTTATTTCCAATGGCTGCCGGTTGTGTTTTCATGTTCTTATCGGGATTTATACTGGGATTTATAACAGCACTTACTCTGATCATAGGTATCGCCATTCTGCCAGTTATCTTAGGAGCTATCCTTATCCTCGGAATAATAGGTTACTTCAAATACAGGAAGGAACAAAAAAGAAGGGAAGAGATATTAAGAGAGTTTTGGGAAGATTAGACGTCTTAAAAGGAATATCAGTATTAGGATAGCCGGTATCCAAAAAGAACCGTTAACTGAACACCCCCCAGAATTTTTAGAAGGCAATGGTTTTCCACATTCAAGATGTACTGTGACACTTGAAAAACTCTTAGAAGGAGAGAAAGTTAGACCCTGAAGTGCTGAGTTTAGATTCAAGTAACCACCGCTACGGACTTTACCTAATAAAGAAGAAGTAGTCGTTACAGAAAACAAAAGTCGGTTCTTTATATCTTGGAGATTCTGTAAGCTGTTTGAGGATAAAATGTGAGCAACTGCTCCTGCAACAAAGGGTGTCGCTATAGAAGTACCCTGAGCATATCCGTAGTCCGAAGGCACGGTGCTTAATATCTCCATACCATCCTTAGTTCCTCCGGGAGCTCCTATATCAACTGTTTTTACACCGAAGTTGGAAAAAGAAGATAAATTCCCATCGGAATTCACGGAAGCAACGCTTATCACATTTGGGTAATCCTTAGAATAGGAGGCAGGATAGACTGGATACCGATCTGTATCCAAACCATCATTCCCTGCCGCCGCAACTATCATGACTCCATGATTTAAGGCATACTCCACCGCATCCTTTAAAGGCTGGAGATCTGCAGAAGTAAGTTTGCAGACATTTCCATTACTGTCTGTGTACCCTACGGGACACGTTCCGAGGCTAGTGTTTATAACCTTAGCTCCGTTATCCACAGCATACTGAACAGCTCTCAAAAAGCTAAAGGCATCTCCCTGTCCACTACTGTCAAGGATCTTAAGGCTCATCATTCTTACTCTCCAACACACTCCCGCTACACCTTCTGAGTTGTTCCCCACAGCTCCTACTATCCCTGCAGCTATAGTGCCGTGCCCATTGTCATCTAGAGGCTGGTTGTCCCTTTGAACAAAATCCCATCCATAGCAGTCGTCCGTATATCCATTGTTATCGTCATCAACGCCGATGTATCCGTTAGCCTCTTTTGTATTTATCCATATGTTTCCTCTCAAATCCTTGTGAAAGTAGTCTATTCCCGTATCTACAATTGCAACCACGACTTGAGAACAATCCGTATTTTTATCCCATGCACCTTCAGCATTTATTATTTTTAAACCCCACTGTTCGGGGTACAGCGGATCATTAGGGACAGCAAACGCCCTGAGCTTTATGTTTTTCGCTACATACTCAATTTCAGGATTTACGGATAAGCTCTTTAAATGTGAGCCTTCAAGCTCCGGAGACTCAACCAGAACATAGTTTTTAAATTTTTTAATGACTTTGTAGTTCCTCAGGAAGCTTTCATCTGCACCCGGCTTCAGCTTGATTATGTACTCTATTCCAAAGGATATTGAGAATAAAAGCAAAAGAACAGCCAGCATCTTATACGAATTTTAGAAGAAAGTCCAGAATGGTATCAGGGAATATACCTAAGAAGAACACTGCCGCTGTAGAAACAACCAGAGCAAAGGACTCTCCAGCGGAAATACCTGCAACTCCGAGGTCTCTTTCTTTCTCATGCAGGAACATATACACTATAACTTTCAGGTAATATCCAGCGGATATTATGCTCGCAATGACAAAGAGGATTGCAAGGAAGAACAAGTTGTTTTTTAAGAGTCCCATAAATATTCCCAGCTTACCAACAAATATAGCCATAGGAGGTATCCCTATCAGGGCAAAGAGGAATGTGGCAAGCAGAGATGCAAGGACCGGATGCTCTTTGGCTATTCCCTTAAAGTCAAGGAAGTGGTGGCTCCAACCATCTTTCTTTTCAAGGACAGAAAGAACCGTAAAGGCTCCAAGGGTTGCCATTGCGTATACGAACACGTAGAAAAGGAGTGAAGTCATCAGAACCTTATCAACCGCAGCCAAAGCAAGTGTGAAGTATCCCGCATGGGCTATGGAGGAGTAAGCGAGAAGTCTCTTGACGCTCCTCTGAGCATAAGCCATGAAGTTCCCATAGAACATGGAAGCAACGGCGATGACACCTATCAGGAACTTCCATGTCGGAAGCGCCGAGAAGAGATAAACCGTCAGCTTAACGAAGAGAAAGTACATCGCTATCTTGGGAACCGTAGCAAGGAAAGAGGTTGTCGGAGTGGGAGCACCTTCATAAGCGTCAGGAGTCCAGAAGTGGAAGGGAACTGCGGATACCTTCAGGGCTAAAGCTGACATTAAAAGAAGAACCCCGAGAGCAAACAATGGATCGCTTGCGCTGGAAACCTTCAGAACCAAACTTCCGGTTGAGCCGTAAACGAGTCCAGCTCCGAGGGCAAACATTGAAGTTCCCGTTGTTCCTATCACAAGATATTTGAAGGCTCCCTCCTTGGAAAGGTACTCTCTCTTGAAGAGACCCACGAGTATGTACATCGTTATTGAAGCGAGTTCAAGACCTACGAAGATTATCGCAAGATTCTCCGAAGAGAGCATCACCATAAAACCGAGGAGTGCTATCAGATACAGATACGAAAGTTCACTGTAAACGGAGTCCTTCTTTATAAAGAAGTCGTATGAAGCTACCAAAACCAAGCCGGTTACCGCAAGCAGGAAGAACTTGGCTATCAGGTTAAAACCTGTTACCGAAAAGCCTTCAAAGAGCGTGCTTTCAGGATAGCTGACGAATAGGACCGACCCATCCCGATGCCGGTAGACCTTGGCGCGTTGCCGAAGAATTGGACGT
>CAZPVY010000100.1:0-6003 GCA_964590265.1 uncultured Aquifex sp.
CATGTATTACTCTGCCTGTATACTCAGGGAACAGTCTGTCAAGGGTAGTTTCAACTTTCTCAATGTCAAATAGGGGTAGAAGACCGATCAGGTTTATCAGAACTATGGTAAGAGGTGCTATGGACAGCATGAAGTGATAGGTGAGAGCTCCTGAGTGGTAGGTGTAGTTGTTTCTGACAGTATCAAGCAGGCTCAAAAATATGGCTTTTACAAATTTTTTAGAGAGGCTCATCTATAGTGTACTCCACTAACTCTCCATCAAAACTCTCAAAGAGGAAGGTGTTTCCCTTTCTTTCAACAACGTAATTGGGCAGAAGGGGAACTTTTCCTTTTCCTCCTGGAAGATCAACTGCATAGGTGGGAATTCCCATACCTGATATCCTTCCTCTGAGGTACCTGATTATCTCAAGCCCTTTATCAACCGTTGTTCTAAAGTGAACAGCACCCTTTATCGGATCACAGTGAAATAGATACTGGGGCTTTACTTTTATTCTGAGCAGTTTTCTCATAAGCTCAAGCATAATTTCCGGCTTGTCATTAACCCCTTTCAGAAGGACTGTCTGATTGTTAACGGGTATCCCCCTTCTCAAAAGCCTGTCAACAGCCATCTCCGAAAGCTCGGCTATCTCCTTTGGATGGTTGAAGTGGGTGTTTATCCATATAGGGGAATATCTCTCAAGGATATCGAGAAGTTTGTTATCAAGGAATCTCTGGGGTGCAAGCACGGGTAATCTTGTTCCAAATCTTATTATTTCAACATGCTTTATTTCCCTGAGCCGACGGAGGATATACTCTATCTTTTCGTTTCCAAGACTAAGAGGCTCTCCCCCCGATATAAGGACATCCCTAATCTCCTCATGTTCTCTTATGTAGTCAATCATCAGATCTATCTCTTCCTTGGTTCTTGCCCTCTCACCTTCTACAAATATCCTCTTTCTCATACAGTGTCTGCAGTAAACCGCACAGAAGGTAGTAACAACCATAAGAACCCTGTCCGGATAGCGGTGGGTCAATCCGGGTATCTGTCCTTCCTCTTTGAGTGCATCGGGTTGTCCCCTGTTCTGGATTTTCTCATCAACCTCAACAGGACGCGGGATCGCTTGAAGTCTGATAGGATCATTAGGATCTTCGGGATCAATCAGAGACAAATAGTAGGGTGTTATAGCCATTGGATACAGCCCTTGGGTTCTCCTTATTCCCTCTTCTTCCTCTGGGGTGAGGTTTATGAACTGCTTTAGCTCCTCAAGTGTCTTTATCCTGTTCCTTATCTGCCAACTGTAATCAAGCCATTCTTCCTTGCTAACATTGAAAAAGAGCATGAAATAATTTTATTTTGAAAACCTATAATAATAGAGTTATGGAAATCCAGTTAATCATAGTCCTGCTGATAGCTTTCATCGTTCTGGGTCCAGAGAGGATGATGGATCTTGCCGTTAAACTCGGGGAGGCTATGAGGAAAGTGAGAGAGATGTGGGATGAGGTCAGGATGCAGGCTTATATGGAGGAGATAAATAGAAAGATTATGGAGGAGGAGAGTAAGGAGCTTGATGAGAAAACTGAGGATGAAACGATTGATGAGTATGGAGAGAGCGATGAGTCTCTGCCTGATATAGAGGTTGAAGATTATAATGAAGAATACTTTGAGGAAGAGTTAGAAGAAGTTGAAAGCCGAGAGGAGGAAATAGTAGAGGATGAGCGCAGAGAACAATCAGCTTCCCACGATGCCTCTGACGGAACACCTGAGGGAGCTGAGAACAAGACTGATTAGATCCATAATAGCTTTTCTGCTGGCATCAGGAGTTTCTTTCTACTTTGCGAAACACGTATTTGAATTCTTGAAGAATCCAGTCATAAAGTCCTATCCCGAAGTTGAGCTTATAACCCTGTCCCCAACGGAACCGCTTTTCATCCTTATTAAGATCTCCCTTACGGTAGGATTGATACTTGCATCTCCCGTAATCCTCTTTGAGATATGGAAGTTCGTTGAACCTGCACTTTACCCAAATGAAAAAAGATTGTTCATACCCCTCTTGCTTTCTTCAATTCTCTTGTTCGTTACAGGTGGTGTTTTCGCTTACTTTGCTGTTCTTCCTATGGCGTTAAAGTTCCTTCTGGGTCTTGGCTTCTCACAGCTTGCTGCAACACCCTACTTGTCGGTAAACCTCTATGTGAGCTTTGTCCTCAAGATGCTGATAGCCTTCGGGATAGCCTTTGAGATGCCGATATTTCTCTACATGCTTCAAAGAGCAGGGATAGTTTCTCAGCAGCAGCTTAAAAAGTTCAGAAGATACTTCATAGTGGTTGCCTTCCTTCTGGGTGCTCTGATCGCTCCTGATGTTGCCACTCAAGTTTTGATGGCTATACCTCTTCTCATACTCTATGAGATATCAATAATTCTGGGTAAGACAGCAGGCAAGAAAAAAGACGAGGAGAAAGCAATTGAAAAGGCGGAGAAAGGTAAATGAGATATAAGAAATTTCTTGATATGGAACTTTCCGAAATAGGTATAGGAACTTATCTTGGTGAGCTTGATGAGGATACAGACAGAAGGTATTACGAGACCATAAAACTCGGTGTGGAGCTCGGAATAAACGTAGTTGATACCGCTATCAACTACAGGTATATGAAAAGTGAGAGGGTGATAGGCAGGGTTCTCAAGGATGTAAGTAGAGAGAAGCTCATCATATCAACTAAGGGTGGATATATACCCTTTGACGTGGACTCTAAGGAAGATCCAAAAGTATTTTTTGAGGAGAACTTTCTCAAAACGGGATTGGTAGATCCGGACGAGATGACCCCTCAGGGACATTATCTCGGTGGAAAGTTTATTGATTGGTGCTTTGAGAAAAGCCTTGAAAACTTAGAGACGGACTACATAGACATATACTTTCTTCACAATCCCGAAGAACAGTTGTTGTTTACAGAAAGGGAAAAGTTCAATGAAAAGATAAGGGAGTGCTTTGAAGTTCTTGAAAGAAAGGTAAAAGAGGGAAAGCTTCGTTATTACGGTCTCGCTACATGGCATGGATTCAGAATACCAAAAGGAGCGAGGCAGTATCTTGATCTTCAGGAGATTATGAACATAGCTAAGGATGTAGGAGGTGAAAACAATCACTTCAAATTCATTCAACTTCCCTATAATCTTGGGATGTATGAAGCATTCAGCTTAAAGAATCAGATGGTTAATGGTGAGCAGGTCTCCGTCCTTGAAGCCTGCAGAGGGCTTGGGATTTACGTTTATACGAGTGCTTCCCTGTATCAAGGGAACGTTATCGGAAGAGTACCTCAACGATTAAAGGAAAGGTTCGGACTTGAGAAAGAAGTTCACATTGCGCTTCAGTTTGTCAGGAGCACACCCGGTGTTGGAACAGCTCTCGTCGGCATGAGCCGACCTGAGCATCTAAAGGAGAATCTGGAGATAGAGCATCATGAACCTCTAAGCGAAGAGGAATTTTTGTCGCTCTTCAAATAACTTTCAGAGCGTTAGGTAAGTCTATGATAAACAGGTTTCTTTAAGGCTTTGTTAATTTTGAGCTCCACAGGAAAATAGTAAGGACTATGGAGGGAGTAAATATAAAAACATTCCTTGCCTACGTTGAAAAAGTAGACAGAACGCTCCTCACACTGCTCAGAAACTTCAGACTTGAGGAAAGAAACGGGAAAGTTCTGCTGATAACCGAAAACCCTTCCATGAAGGAAAAAATGGAGACACTCATATCTGAGAAGATAGACAACGGTTTTCTGAAAGGTGTTGAGGTTCTCCTTGAAAGAGAGGAGGAATATTTAACTGAAGGAAAGGAAAGTGTAAAATCGGAATGTCTAAACAAAAGGTTTTCCTTTGATAACTTCGTTGTTGGTGAAGGAAATAGGTTAGCTTATGAAGTTGCAAGAGAGGTTGCAGAGAATCCGGGAACTATATACAACCCCCTATTCATATATGGTGGAGTAGGCTTGGGGAAAACCCACTTGCTTCAGGCTATCGGGAACTACTCCTGCAGCAGAGGTCGTGTAGTGATCTACAAATCCGCAAGTGACTTTTCCGAAGAGATGGTTGATTATCTAAAGGCAGGAAAGATAAAGGAGTTCAGAAACAGATACAGGAATGTGGATGTTCTCCTTCTTGACGATGTTCAGTTCCTCTCAGGCAAAGAAAGAACCCAGATAGAGTTTTTCAACATATTCAACTTCATGTACTTAAATGAAAAACAGATAGTTCTTGCCTCGGACAGACATCCAAAGGAGCTCAGAGATGTGTCCGACCGACTCGTTAGCAGATTTGAGGGCGGTGTTGTAATTGAGATATGCCTTGATGAGATAACGAAGCTTGAGATAATCAAGAGAAAGCTTCAGGAACTGAAGATAGAGGTTCGGGAGAAGATCGTTGAGAGCCTGATGGAGCAGACTGCCAATAACGTCCGGGATATTGAGGGGACGATAAGAAGTATAAAGCTAAAGGGCTTTGAACACCTCAAGGAATCAAAGGTAAAGGCAAATGACCTTGAGAAGATAAAGATCCATGTGGCTCTTCACTTCGGGCTAAAAGTTGAGGATCTCTTAGGCAGCAGAAGGTCAAGGAAGATAAACAGGGCGAGACATATAGCGATGTATCTCTGCCGAAAGCTGACAGATGCCTCGCTTATAGAGATAGCAAGGGCTTTCAACAGGAGAGATCACTCAACCGTCATACACGGAATAAAAAAGATAGAGGAAGAGAGAAAGAAGGACAGGAAGCTCAACTACATTCTGAGCTTCCTTGAAAAGCATATAGGAGACAGGCTTTAATCCATATCTTCCTTTTCAATCACCTGATCCTTTTCTAATCTCTGCTGTTCAATATCGTAAAACCTTCCCTCAAGCTTTTTAAGTATCTTGGGCAGGGTTGTGTATTCCATCTCTTCCACAGGGAGTCTGTGAGGTTCAAAGATACCCTGCCTCCTGAGAATATCAGCCATTTCCTGAGCTGTATTTCTGGCTTTATCAAAAGCCGGGTCTCTGAACATATCCGCGGGTCCTATGAGCTTGCCCTCAGCCACCTGATACCCTGCTGCTATTACTCTCGGAGGACCGTCAAACCTTGAGGGTCTTGCATCTTCAAAGGATACCGGCATGATCGGTCCGTTGTGGGAGCCTCTCATCCATCCCTCAACTATCCAGGGCCTTGCAAACGGTTCAAGTATCTCACCTACAGCAGGAAAGCCGCTCTGTGCCCTTACTATCATCACTGGATCGTCTTTACCGACATACTGACCTGCCATCAGAGAAAGTCTCTGAGTTGAAGCGGTAGCCGCTATCTCCCCATCGTAGTTTCTGTAAACGCTTTTCACAACGTACTTTCCAACGGATCCTATGAGAGCAAGGAGGTCATATACCTCTGCAGGCGTGTTGAGTTTGACAGCCTTCCCTGTGTAAACATCAAGAACTTCAAAGGTAAATCCGTCGTGCATCTTCGGATCAATCACAAGACCCGCTGTGTTCATCGGATCTGCAAACATTTCGTAGAGAGGCAGATTCCATGCACTCGGAGATGTTTTATCCGCAAAGAAGACGATAACAGGCTCAGAAGGTCTTTCCTCAAACTCCATCTCCGCAACACCCGGTCCGAGCCCTTTTATGTTCCCACTGAAAGCATCTGTCAGGAGATCCTGCCCAGCGCCGTAAAGCTTTAGCTTCTTAGCAACCTCAGTTCCCTTCTCAAAAGCGTTCCATGCTATACCATGAACAAGTTCATTGTCTATACCGTGAGTGTGGGTCATTACAATGGCTATATCGTCGCCACAGGTGAGTATGTTACAGTCAATAAGATTTCCCTTCTCAACCTCCTTTTCAACGTATTCCTTTACCGTTTGAACCACCTCTGGATGAGTATCGGAATGACCTACGTAACCGCCAATATCAGCCTTTATTACGCTGAAGGTTAATTTCATGATTTTAACCTCCTCCTTGTCCGTTTTGAATTTACAATGAATTATAGCATATGAATAGAGGCGTAAAATTCTCCCTTAC
>CAZPVY010000101.1:0-5999 GCA_964590265.1 uncultured Aquifex sp.
TTTGTTATGCGCTTTCTTATCAGTCTGTCGGCTTCTTCTTTAGTTTCAGGGATAGGGTGATACTCGTCCAGTTCTATACAGAGCCGTTTGATAAGGGCTTTCTGTTTGACGGAAGGTTCTTCGGGATTTATTTGCTTAATTTTGTTGCTGTGGTCGGTTATCGGCTGTATGTAGCTCGGATCTCTTTTCAGTTTTCTGAATATCTCTGCAACCGTGTTCCATGTTCCTTTATAGAGGGTAGTTTCTCCTCTGCTCCACACAGGAGACAGGAACCGTTCTTCTTTCAGGATGCCTCCGTCTATACGAAGGAAAACGGGTCTTTTTGTGAGCCAGCAACATCTGTAATCCTTTCCGTATTCCATGCCCGGAGGAGCAGGAGATTAACAATAGTTGAGTGGATATGGATAAAACAGCATATTTGTTGTATATTTACTATTGATGTTGCTAACAGCACAAAAGATAAAGGAGCTTTACGGTATCCACAGAAACACTCTTTTAAACTGGGAAAAGAAAGGGCTGCTAAAACCTTTTAAAACTCCCGGAGGCAAGAGAAGGTATAAAAAAGAAGACATAGAGAAACTCCTCGGAATGCTTGAGGAAAAACCAAAACCAAAAGTGGTTCTTTATGCCCGTGTGTCCACAAAAAAGCAGGAGGAATATCTCAAAAATCAGATAGCAAGACTTGAAGAGTTTGCAAAGTCTAAAGGATGGAGCTACGAGATTATCTCTGAAATAGCGAGCGGAGTAAACGAAAACAGAAGAGGACTTAGAAAACTTCTGAACAAAGTTAAAAGAGGAGAGGTTGAGAAAGTAATAATTGAGTATCCCGATAGGCTCGCAAGATTCGGATACGAGTATATAAAGTTCTTTTTTGAAAGCTTTGGAGTGGAGCTTATAGTCCTGAATGGGGAAGGGAACGAAGAAGACAGAACTAAAGAGCTTGCGGAGGATTTAATAGCAATAGTTACTTCCTTTGCAGCAATGGTTTATGGTTCTCGTGGAGGGAAGAAACGTGATAACCCTAAGGTGCAGGCTCGTGTTTGAAAACAGAGAGGATAAAGAAAAAGTCTTTTCCCTGATGAGAAGGTTCTCCTCAGCAAAGAGGTGTGCATACAAAAGACTACTTGAAGGGAAGGGTAGAAACGAGATAAAGAGGGAAGTTCAAGGAGTTTTAGGGATAAACTCAAGGTATGCGGACGATGCAATCCTCAAAGCTAAGGGTGTTCTCTCCTCCTGCAAGGAGAGGGGACAGAACCCTAAAAAGGTAGTGTTCGGAGAAAGGAAACTCTTTATCATATGTCAGAAAGAGGGAAAAGGGATCGTCTATAATTAGTATGAGCCCTTGGGAGGGGTACACATTGACGGAGAGGGAGCTTATAGCTCTCGGGGGGCTTCTGCACGATATAGGAAAGTTTTTGCAGAGGGCGAGAGATAAGGGGTTTAGGTTTGGCGATTCTGATTCTGATAACGTAATAAGTAAAGATTTCTGGAAGCAGAATAAAGATTATTTGGAACGTACGTATGGTAATGAACATGCATATTTGTCAAAAGTTTTCTTAGATTTTCTACGGAAAGAAGGAGTTATTGATGATAAGTTAAACAGAAAATTAACTAACTGGGGAGTTAGGCACCATAATCCCGTTAAAGATGATCTCGGAAGTGTTATATCCCAAGTTGCGGACTGGTATTCATCTTCCGAAAGAGAAAACATTCTGGGTAGTTGTATAAACTTGCTGCATTCGGTATTTGAAAGGGTTTCGCTAATACCAAAGGATGAGCGCAAATATGATTGGGTAGTTAATTATGAAAAAACAGAGTATGAAAAGAAAGTCTGCGAGAACATAGTCAGTTATCTTGAGCATAACAAAACTGAAACGATAACTTCGGGTTTTTATAAACTTAGAAGCTTAAGCACTCAACATATGGATTCAATATTTCCCGAATCGTTTGAAAGCTCATACGTAAAACTGAAAATTATCTATAAAAAGGAGAACAGGCAGGTAATAAGAGAAACTGTTATTGTAAGCCCAAACAGTATAAAGGACTTAGAAAGAGCTGATGTAGAAACCCAGAACTATGATTCTCTGTTTAAATCCTTTAGTGAGGATTTTCTCAAAGCTAAGGAAATAAAGGACAGCTCTGACCAGTTTTTCAACTACATATACTATCTACTCTACAAATATACATGGTGTGTTCCGGCTTCAAGATTTGATAGAAGTAAAGGTTCAGCACATTACCCTGATATTTCCCTCTTTGACCACTCAAGAGTTCTGTCTGCAATAGCAGTTGCTTTATACGATTGGGCTATAGCCAACAACAAAACTGCTCAGGAAATAAAGCCCAGAAAGATTAAAGGTCAAGACGGAAAAGATATGTGGGAGCTTCCTACTGATAAGGAAAAAGTCTTTCTGCTTGTGGAGGGAGACATAGGAGGAATACAGGATTTTATCTACAACATACACAAAGCAACTGCCGAATCTGAACTTTCAATAGCCAAGGCTCTGAGAGGGAGATCATTCTTCCTTACCATGCTACCGGAGGTAATAGCAAGGTATATACTTAAGGAACTTGATTATCCAATTACAAACGCTCTCTTCATTGGTGGAGGAAAGTTCCAACTCCTTGTAGCAAATACAAAAAGTAATACTGAAAAGCTTGAAGCAATTGAGAAAGAGATAAATGAATGGATGCATGAGGAGTTTCAGGGAGAGCTAACCTTTTCAATAGCTTATGTTTCCATGAAAGGAAGTGCTTTGAGGGACAGAGAAATTAAAGAGGATTCCGAAAACGATAAGCCACGAACCTACCTTGACCATATTGAATGGTTGCAGCTTGAGCTGGATAAAAAGAAAAAAAGGAAGTTTAAGGAGCTTTTGTTTGAAGGCTTTGAAAACGAAGCCATCAAAGCAGGAGAAATATGTCCATCATGCAGAACTTTAAAGGCTAAAACTTGGGAAATAGACAGTGAAAAAGTTAATCTATGCAAGTGGTGTATGTTTTCCTCAAGGTGGGGTGAGGTTCTTCCGAAAGTTAAATACATAGCCTTTGACTGGGGCAGGAGTGAGCAAATCAAATTGAACGATGGCAGAAAAATTATGAAATTCGGCAACTTTGGACACGTGTATCTTCTGGAAGAGGAAGACTTAAAAAAAGTTAAGGAACTTACAGAAATTTTGAATATAGAAGACACTGTTCTAAAGCTGGAAAGCCATAAAGTAGTAAACGGCTTCAAATTCATAGGACATTCCGCACCCCGAATAACTAAAGATTTGGAAAGTCTATTCAAAGAACTGTGGGATGAAAAACACAAAGACCAGGAGCAAAAAGAAAGAGCACCCAAAGCGGGGGATATTCTTCCTTTCGAACTTCTCGTTGAATTCGCTCAAGGAGACAAAAAGCTCGGTTTCTTCAGGGCGGACGTGGACTATCTGGGTCTTATTCTCAGTGATGGACTCAGATTTAACGAGTTCGGGGACGAAGAGATATACACAATATCACGGATAGCAACTTTAAGTAGAATGCTTGACCTCTTCTTTTCTGGGTATCTAAACAAGTTAGCTGAAGAGGTATCAACAAGTTATGTAAAGAGCAAACTTGACGAGCTAAGAAAGAAAGGGAAACTTTCCCCTTCGGAAAAGGATTATAAAAAGCTACTTGAGAGCGTTCTGGACGATAAAGGCAAGCTCAAACTCGGCTCACTAATCTACACGGTCTATTCGGGCGGTGATGACCTCTTTGTGATAGCTCCCTACGACCTTGCAGTTGAGTTCGCTTTGAGACTTAGAGATGAGTTCAGGAAATTCACTTGTAATAACCCAGATTTCGGAATATCTGGAGGTATATTCATAGGAAGGCACAACACACCTATACACTTGGTTGCAAAGTTTGCGGAACACCTAGAGAGTAAAGCAAAGGATGCAAGAAAAGAAAAGGACTCTGTGGCTATATTTGAAAAAGTTTTTCTATGGCAGAAGGATGAAGATGGAAAGGGCATAAGTTACTGCTTTGTTGAGCATAGCGACAAAGAGGAAAACAGTAAATCTAAAGGTGATGAATTCATGATTCTTGAGGATATCATAAACCTTGCGAAGCTATTTGAGACAAATATAATTACGGACAAAATAAAGAGAGCACTGCTTTATAAATTCCTTAGCTTATACAAACAGTATTACGACTCCGACAGCGGGCATCTTAACTTGATGATATACCCAAAGATATCTTACTACCTTGGCAGGAACGTCAAAGATGATAACGTCAGAAAAGAGCTGGCAAGGGCGTTATTAGAAGGTATGAGAGGATTGAGAAAAGGTGAAGGCTATAAGCCTGACTTGATTATAAAAAACCTGACGGTTCCTATCTCTTTAGCTTTGATGAAAACCAGAAAAGGAGGTGAGTAGGGATGAATGCACCTGCAGTTGAAATCAAGCCTATTTCGGAAAACATACTTAATTTATGCGAACAAGTAGCTAAGAAAGGTAAAGAATATATAGAGCTAAAGGAAAGCAAAAAGAATAAAGAAGCACGAAATAAAAAGGATGAGATTGTCAATCTATACAGAAAGTTAATGCTTGGTAGTAAAGATAACAACCAAGATACGGTTGTAAATTATATAGGAACATTAAACAAATTCTTGGAAATCGATATAGAAAACTTTCTGAAGCATGAGGGAATTTGCGAAGCAATAGGAGCTGGCATTGATTTTAAGACCACGCAACTTAGAAAGCTCTTTCATAGCATTAAATCTATTAAACATGAGGTTAAAAAAGGAGGAAAAAAACTACACAAGTTAAGAGTTAAATTGATGCCTGTGCTTGCCTATGCAAAAGGAAGGGATTTAATAGATAAGGAATTTTTTGAATTTGCCAAGGCTTGTTTGGCAAAAATCAAGGATAATAATGACTTTGAGATTTTTTCAGAAATTTTTGAAGCCATAGTTGCCTATCACAGGTATTACAACCCATCAAACCAATAAGGAGGGATGGCTATGAGTAATGTTGGCGCTCTTAAAGGTGTTCTAAAAATCAAGGTTTCCATCACTGCAAAGACGGGTCTGCACATAGGGGGTTCAAAGGAAAACATAGAGATAGGGGGAATAGACAACATTGTTGAGAAGTTAAAAGTTTTTAAGCCTGACTGGACAGAGGAAGAGTATTATGATGTTCCATACATTCCTGGTTCATCTCTAAAAGGCAAGCTAAGAAGCCTCCTTGAGTGGGTAGAAAAGCCTAACTACTCTGATTTCAACAAGTATGACAATAATAAACCTATTGCTCTTGCACCAAAAAATGAAAAAGAAAGGGGATACCCTTGTAAATGTGGCACTTGTTTGGTTTGCAAACTGTTCGGCGTTCATCAAGCTAAGAACATCCAAGAGCCTGTTCGCATGAGGATTGAAGACCTTTATCCAACTGAATCTACCATAAACCTTTGGGAACGTGTCCTTGATTCAGGCTATACAGAAATGAAAACTGAAAACATGATAAACAGAATAAGGGGCGTTGCGGAAAATCCCCGCCATACCGAAAGGGTAATAGCAGGCTCGGAGTTTGAAGGCTGGATAACTATAAGGCTGTTTGAGAAAGATAGAAACGGAGAGGAGTTTATAAAACTTCTTAAAAGAGCCTTTGATATGCTTGAAGATGATTACCTTGGAGGGAGCGGTTCAAGGGGTTACGGAAGGGTAAAGATAAAGGTAAAGTGCTTTGAGTATAAGGAGGTCAAAGAAGGGCAATACCAAAAAGTAGAAGATAACCACCCCGTTATACAAAGTGCTAAAGATGTTTTAAGCCCATATATTGAAGAGCGTAAAGAACAAGAGGCAGAGGCACCATGCTAAAGCTTTACCGCATTAACTTCCTCTCCCCTGCAACTCCTATAAGAGCTTATACGCTCTTTGGGGCTATATGCTGGTCTTACAGACTTATAGGCTGGGATGTGGAAGAGCTGTGCAAAAGGTTTGAAGATAATCCGCCGTTCCTAATATCTTCTCCCTTTCCTAT
>CAZPVY010000102.1:0-5965 GCA_964590265.1 uncultured Aquifex sp.
TGAAATGTCATATATGAAAAATCCGTCCCTTTTGCCGGAAACATAAAGCAGGTTCTACCTTGAGAGGGACTTTGATGAAAACAAGCTCTACCTCACGGACTTGGGAGAGACAGCTATGTTTATTTCCGCATATGGAGCGGAACCGGAGTTTGGGGAAGTCAGGAGAAAGGTAAACGAGGGAAATGTTGTGGAGCAAGCAAAGGAGCTGATAGAAGAGATAAGGGAGAGGTTCAGAGAGAAGGTGGGACATATGAATTGGAGGGCGGAACTGTAATGGAGGTTTTAACTGTTTTAAGCATAGAAACTTCAATTTATGCGGGGAGGTATGTGTCATGAAAGAGGTTTATTTGGAAAGGGACATTTTCCCTCTGGATATTGCCATAATTTTTGCAATTTTTGTGGTTGCTATTATTGTTACAGGTTTTCATATGAAGACGGAAACGATCAAAAGAGCTGAAACCCTTTTTGAGAAGATACATAGCGGAGAGGTACATGAACTCCTCTGTTATAGTAGTGAAGACGAACTTCCTGTTCTGGTGAAAATAAAAAATGCTGACGAACAGGTAAGGAGAGTCGAGGACAGAATCCTTGTAATTGCAAAAGACGACAAGGTTTACAACCTCGGAAGGTGCGAAGCTTTGACCGAGAAGTAAAGCGATGAAACGGAGGGTGAAGTTATGAAAGTATACGAGGTTGTAGGTTGGAGGAAGGAGTATTACATAAGATGTGAGAGAGAGCTTATAGAAAGGGGACAGAGGGTTGCAGAGTTTCTGAAGGAGAAGTTTGGTATAGAAAGGGAAGACATAAAGACCTATGACATCAACTCTCCTTCTGTAAGAATTAGGGAACCTCACAAGTATTACGAGTTCCTTGCAAGGAGGAAAGACATAAAAGTCGAAAGAGAGGGCTATAATCCTTTCAGGGGCAAGTATCTTTATGCTGTTATCACTCCCTATAGAAAGACCAAAGAGGGCAAAAAGCTCTACGAGGAATGGAAAGAAGTTTTGGAAGGAGACTTCGGAGTTTTCAATCCTACCATACCCTTCTTCCTCAAGCTTTCATGGTTAAACATTTCTGATGAAGACAGGAAACACGTAAACCTTGAAGGGGGTGTATCCGCTGTTGTCAGGGAAGAGGGGGATAGACTCTTTCTGGTAGACTGGGAGAACTTTGATCCAGACAAGCTGGAAGGATTCAAGCCCATAGAAGTTGATGCAGGAGTAAGGTAATGGAAATAAAGAGCTTTCTTGTGCTTCCTGCTGGTGCTAACGGGATAAAAGGTACGGAGATTTTCAGGGGGGAGAAGATAGCAGGATACGGGTTTGAGTCTATAAAAGAAGCGAAACTCTATAAGGAGAGAGGTCTTTGTCTTTTCTTTGATGTAATAAAAGAGCTTTTCAGGGAAGGGTCTCTTGAAAAGCTCCTTTATTACGAGTTCAGGTACTCGGACGACCCTGATGTGAGCTTTTCCTACGGTAACGTGACAAAGAGGGAGTTTGAGGGGATCTTCAAACGGGCTGAAGAGAGCGGTTCAAAAGCTCTTATGGAACTCCTCAAAGCTATCCTGCTCATGAAAAACGGCAGGGTGGTGATATACGAAAAGCCCGCTTTCACTTTTTCCCTCTTTAGTACTGAAGATACAAGGAGGGAAACTGCAAGAGTATTTCTGCAAGCCCTGGATAAAGTTTGGAGGGTAGAGACATGAGAGATACTGGAAAAGCAGTTCATGGACTGCTTCTTGTAGCAGAGTATTTAGAAAACCCTGACAGTGAGATAAACGTGTCTCGGATAGCATGCGAAACCCTCTGTGAGATAGAGAAAAGTGGAGCGGAAATAGACACTTTCGCTAAAAGCTTGCTTGAAGTTCTCGCTGACGGTGGCAATTTGTCTTCCGATAAAAAGTTTGTTGCCCGGTATTTCAAGAATTTAGCTGGAAAGCTTAGGAGGGTGGAGACATGAGAAATAACAAAACCTTTGTTTTTAAGGAAAGCGACCTGACCTTCGTGGTTAGAACTGAGAACGAGGTAGAAGAGTTCTTTCTCTCTCCTTACAGGAACGAAGTAGAGTACACGGACTTTGAAGAAGCTCTGAAGGATTACCAGAGCAGAGTAAAGGAATACAGCTGGGAAACCCATGAGCTTGTGATAGTGGGGAAGGACAAAGGAGAGGGAGTTTCCTTTACGCTTACCATCCAGAACACTAAGAAGAATAAAGTGACCGCAGGGATAAACATCAAGATAGAAGCTCTTGATAGCGAAGCAATGGAAAAACTGAAGCAGATAGGGGAGATAGTGAGGAGTGTGATATGAAGCTCAGGAAGATAGAGGAAGTGCTGAGGAGATAGAGCTGTGAAAAAGCAAGCAGCAGAATACCTCTTCAGAAAGCTCGGGGTTCCCGAAATGCAGATACCGTTTGCCCTTTTTCTGGTGGACTTTTTCTCCCTTCAGGAGACGGGAAGACCTGTTCTCGGGAGCTGGAAAGAAGGAGACGGAAAAACCGACCTCAAGAGACTTTCGGGCTACGACGTAAAGCTCATCAAAAGGGTGGTATCCGTTCTCAAAGGGAAAGAACCTCTCTTTGAGGATGAGACCAAGGAAGAGAGGTTCAGGACGTTTCTGTTCATGGTGGGATACGAGGGTCCACCGAGCCCCGAAGAAGTAGAGAGGTTGAGCAAGAAGTTCGGAAAGTTCTGGGCAGGAGTGGATGATGTAGATGAGGAGATAAGGAGGTTGAGGGAATGAGCTACAGGATAGAGAAAAACTGGATAACGAAAGCAGGATACAGGGCAGTTGTGCTCGTGATAATGTGGGACAGCTATACGAGGGAAAAAGGAGCGGAAAACTACAAACACCACTATTGCGGATACGTGGAGGTTCCCGAGGGGCATCCTTTCTACGAAGTCGATTATGACGAGCGGGTGGTTCTGATGAAAGATATAGGAAGATACGTGAAAGCGGAATACGAGAATTTCTACATTCTGAAGCGGGACATTTTGCTTTCCCCCGCAAATTTGATAGACGTTTACGGAGGGCTGACGTTTTCTGGACACGGAAAGGGAGGGTATCCTGTGAAATCAAGCGGATGGTGGTTCGGATTTGACTGCAATCACTCAACTGACAGGTATCTGGAAGTTCCTCCTTCCTTGAAGGAGTATCCCCAGATCGGAAGCCGAGTATGGACGCTTGAAGAAGTCGTGAAAGAGTGTGAGAAGTTAGCCGAGCAGCTGAAAGCTGTAGAAACGTGAGGAGGATGTGATGTTAGGGGTTTTAAGGAAGGTGTTTTCCAGCAGGTCTGTAGTTCTCGAAGGGGAGTTCAGGGTTTTTCCGCAACCTTTGAGGAGCCCGTGCTGATGGAACTCCTCACGGACTATCCCGATGGAGAACCTCTGGTGGTGAAGGTAGAAGACAGGGAGCTGAAAGAGAAGATACTGAGCGGAGAGCTGAGGTTCGGGATTGACACGAAGGTTAGAGGAACGGTGATCAGGATAGGAGATTTCTGGGTTCTGGAAAAGGGAGAAGTAGTGTGAAGGAGAAAATCAAGAAGTTCTTTCAAAAGTGCTTTCTCTTCTACCTCGCTGTTGGGGGAGTGATCTGGATTGCGGGAGAAGTGGACAGGTATATGCGAAAAGACGAGCTTTCCTATCTGAAGATCACCATTTGGGGAGAAAAAAACTTTGATATGTTCTTCGTGGAAGATAAAGGGAAGATAAGAGAGATAAAGGAAATGTTTAACTCTTTCAGGTCCCTCGGGAAGGTGGTGTGGTTCGGAGTTCCCGATACAGAGAAGTGTCCCGTAGAGGTGTGGGACAATTATGAAGAGCAGTTTTACGAGCTATGCAGAGCAAAAGACGGAAAGTGGTATGTAGCGCTTCCGGGGAGCTGGAAAGGAAGGAGTACTACCAATTACTACGAGGTGAGCGAGAAGGAAGCTCAAAAGTTGATAGATAGAATACGGACAGAAGTTGGGGGAGTAAATTGATAGTGGAGGAAAGGTATGAAGGTGATGTCTGACTGGGATACGAAGCTGAACATAGAGCTCAGACCCTACCAGAAGGAGTGTCTTGACCTTGTGGAAAAGAACTACTCCGAGGGAAAGAACAAGCTCCTGATCTCCATACCAACGGGAGGAGGGAAGACGCTCATTTTCAATACCTACTCCATAGTCAAGGAATACAGAACACTTGTCATAGCTCACAGGGACGAGCTGTTAGACCAAGCGATAGACAAGTATGTGATGCTCGGAGGAAAGCTCAAAGATGTAGGAGTCATTAAAGCTGGGGAGTGGAAGGAGAACTATTACACAGTCGCTTCCATCCAGACCCTATACAGGAACCTGGAGAAGGTTGATGGTAGGAAATACGAGCTTGTGATTGTCGATGAAACCCATCATCTGCACGCTCCTACATATAAAGCTGTTTATGAGAAGCTTCTCGAGACCAATCCCGAGCTGAAAGTTCTCGGAGTTACCGCCACTCCCTTTAGATCGGACAAGAAGGATCTCTCAGAGCTCTTTGATGACCTTGCGTATGCAATAGACATACTTGAGCTGATAAGGTTGGGGTATCTCGTTCCTGTGAGGGGGAGACTCGTGAAACTCCCTGTAGACCTTGACGAGCTGAGACCTTCGAGGAAAAGCGGAGAGGAGGACTTTACTGATAAAAGCATCTCAGAGCTTTTCAACCACGACTACCTGAACGAAGAGGTTGTGAGGAAGTGGATAGAGTATGGGGAAGGAAGGAAGACCATATTCTATCTCTCTTCCTTAGAACATGCTCAATCTCTCACTCAAGCTTTCCTTGATGCTGGGGTTCCTGCCGGATATGTAGATGGGAAGATGTCTATGGAGCAGAGGAGGAAGGTTCTCAGGGACTTCAAAGAGGGGAAATTGAAAGTCCTTACCAATATGAACATCCTCACAGAAGGGTTTGATGATCCAGAGGTGGAGTGCATAGCACTCATAAGACCTACCAAGTCTTTGACCCTTTATGCCCAGATAGTAGGTAGAGGTCTCAGAATTGCTCCAGACAAAAAGGACTGTCTTATTCTTGACTTTACAGGTGTTAGTAAAAAACACACTCTCATAGGGCTTTCTGAACTCTTCGGTCTGAATATCAAGGAAGCTTTAGAAAGCGGAGATGAGGTTTCTATCGGAGCTATAGAGAACGAGAGAGGAGAAAGAGTTATAAAAGTCCTTGTAGGAGAAGGAACCGAAGAATTTACTTTCGAGGGTAAAGAAGCGAGCAAGTATGCAACGAGGATAGGGAAGGATATAGTGGTGAGTTGTGGACTTAGCGGTAAGGTTCTCCTTCTCAAGCATGAGAATCACCTCTACGACCTTTATCTGATAACGAAAGAGGAAAAGAAGCTCTTGAGGAAAGGACTTACCGAGGATTATGCATGGACAACCCTTACTACTGTGTGGAAGAGAGAGATGGACGAGTTTATGGTTTCTTACAGGGATAAAGCTATGGAGGAAGATCCGACACCTAAGCAGAGAGAGTATATAGTTAAAGCAGTTTTGAGGGGGGTTATAGATGAATCAGACATTCCTCCACTAAACAAGCTTCATGCGACAAATCTTCTTGCTTATATTTTCCTCTTGACCTCTCCTTATCAGCTAAATGCAGATGTAGTTGTGAAGGTAAAAGACGGAAAGTTCGTGGATATTGTTAGAGGAAGGGAGGTCAGACTCATCCACCTGAAGTTCTTTGAAGAAGCAGGAAAGAAAGTCTACTACCCTTCCCTATCGGTTAAGAAAGCGATAGATGAGTGTTCTCCCAAATATCTTGACCGCTGGATATTCGCTCAGGTTCCAGATGTTGCACAGCAGATTTGGGAAATCAAATCCCTCTCTCACAAATTTCCTATTCCCTTTAACTGGATACATTCTTTGAGCAGGGAGAAGAAAGAGGGTGAGCCGGACATAGAGATAGGCGATACCCTGGAGCCGGTGCGCCGTGGTCCAG
>CAZPVY010000103.1:0-5958 GCA_964590265.1 uncultured Aquifex sp.
GTTCACATTCAAGGAAGATGCTTTGTGGTGAAAGCTTGTCCTTGTATATAGAAAAGAGGAGAAAAAAACGAAAAGGTAGGGGAGGAGGATGAAAACAAAATAGAAGAAATTGTACGGGAATATCTTAGCAAAATCGTGAGATCTTTAAAGATTGATATTGATATAGATGTCTAGAAAGATCTCATAGATAAATTCTTTAATCCTCATTTTTCTCCTTAGATTTAGCCTTTTCAATTATCTCGTTGAGAATCACTGCTATAGATTTACTTTCCTTTTCAGCTTTATCCTTAAGCCATTTATATAAATCCTCTCTGATATTAGCTGTTAGGCGTTGGTAGCGGGCTTTATGTCCAAGTATTTTTTTATTCCCCATATCTCAATTATAAAACCTGATATCATATATCTCAAGTTTATAAATTGACATCATATATATGATGATATATATTTGATTACAGGAGGTCGTGCCGTGGAGGTAAGGCTCAAACAGTTGGAGCTTAAGCAAAAACAGAAAGAGTTTGAACTGAGACGGGAAAAGAGGAAAAGAGATTAAAGCTGTTTAAACTTTACCGGAATTTAAAAGATTGGAAAGGGTGAATGAGGGAACTGAGGGAGCTTGCAAAAAAAATTAAAGAACTTGAGGAAAGGCTAAAACAGTTAAAAAAGAAGAGAGCAGCACTCACGAGGAGGGGATACACCATTAGATATGTCTTCTGTGGTAAGGACACTTGCAGAGTTTGTAAAGAAGGAGAGGGACATGGACCATATATATACAAAACCGTTAGAGAAGGGAAAAAGGTGAAGTCTATATACCTTGGTAAGCTAGATAATCTTGAAAGTAAAAGAGAGGACAGGAAGAATGCCAGCGAACTTAAAAGAGCGGATAAAAAGATACGGGAAATAGAGAGAAAATTACATCACATCAGAAATGTTCTATCTGAGTTGCTCGGAGAGCTCGGGGAATAAAGACTGTCTTACACTACAAAATTATAATTTCCCTGTAGTATAAGATAAATCATTCATTTGCGCACGTAAAGGAACATAGGGTACAGTTGCGGAAACATTAAAGGGCTAATCCCAATTTCCCTCTGATTTAGCGGGAGCCTGATAGGTTGTGATCCTCAAAAATGGGGAGAAGGATAATTCAGGGCGGAGGACTCAAGGTGAACTTTGAGGAAGTGACCGATCCTTACCGGAAATTAAGGTTGAACGGAGAGCTCAAGGTTCAGGTTGGAAGAAAAGGTTCTATCGAATAAGGCGAGGGGAAAGTTCACACCGATAACTGATGGAAGCGCTATATTATAGAACTCAGGGGGTGGAGGATGAGATTGCTTACGCTCACTCTATTCTTCATTACTTCCTTGGTCTTCGGGGGAAACCTGAAGAGCCTTAAGTACTGCGGACATATAGAGATAACTGGTGTAGAAGGCAACATCCCCATTATGATGCCGATGGCTATGATGGTAGTGGGGAATTACGTATCACCGACAGGTATAGATCCAAAGCCGCCTAAGAGCTGTGCTTGGGTTTTCTTCGACACCTCAAAGGGAAACTTCTATCTCCCCAGCATAGTAGTTTGGTCGGACACATTCACGGGTTATCACGCTGACATATACAGCGATCCTCAGTTCATCTTTGGGCACAGGAGGGAACAGCCTTCGGATTACGAATCTTCAGGAATAATGAGCAGAAACAAGGAGATGGAAAACTACCTCAACAACGCCGCGGGCAGCAAGGTTATAGCCCATGCCCTAAGAGCTTTAAGGAGAGGAAAGAGAGAGACGACTTTTGAGAACATTATAGATGTACCTATACCTATGACCTCTGGACTTGTCCCGAGACTGAGGGTCAGGTACTACCTTTACGAAATAGAAGCTAATCCTCCTGTTCCCCAAAACGTAGAAAGGCTTATAGAGCTCGGTAGAAGTAAGAGGATACCCCACACATCCTCATGGATTCCTATAAGCGTTCCTGCGGAGCTTTTAGATGGTTTTTGAGAGGACGGTGCCGTGAAGTTCTTCAAGCTTGAACTTACCTCTTACGAGGACAGATTTCGGATCTGGTTCACAGGAAGCTATAGGCTGACGGAAGAGGACTTCGGAGATGCTGTTTCCGAAGCTATGCTGGAGGTCTTCAGAAAGCTCGAAGATACTGTTGATGACTCTCCCCAAGTGAGAAAGGATTATCCGCTCTTTGTGCTTGTCCTCAAAGAAGATACCTTTTTACGGGTTATGGAGAACGAAGGCTTTAGAAAACTGAACCCCGACGTAGTCCTGAAGGGCAACTCCTGCTCAGTTTTCTGGGAAACCCCCCGAAGGAAAGAAGAAACTCCCCGTTTGAAAGACAGAGACAATCTTGAGGAGTGTATAGTTAGCAAAGGTGTGGAGTTATCGGACGAAGACCCTAACAAGCTGATATTTGGAGAGTTCTGATAGAGAAGGGTAGCAACAGTTGAGAAATAATGTGCAATCTTATGCAATTTTGGTTAAAATATTATTAATGCTGTTAAGTGTGAAAAAGGTGAAGGAGCTTTATGGTATAAGCAGGAGAACTCTCATCAATTGGGAAGAGAGAGGTCTTCTTAAACCATACAGAACACCGGGGGGACAGAGAAGATATAGAAGAGAGGACGTGGAGAAACTCCTCGGACTGCTTGAGGAAAAACCAAAGCGGAAGGTAGTCCTTTATGCCCGTGTATCTACAAAAAAGCAGGAAGAGTATCTCAGAAATCAAATAGCAAGGCTTGAAGAGTTTGCAAAATCTAAGGGCTGGAGCTACGAAGTTATCTCTGAAATAGCAAGCGGAGTAAACGAAAGCAGAAGAGGGCTGAGAAAGCTTTTGAACAAAGTCAAAAGAGGAGAAGTTGAAAAAGTGATAATTGAGTATCCTGACAGACTTGCAAGGTTTGGTTATGAGTATCTCAAGTTTTTCTTTGAAAGCTTTGGAGTGAAGCTTATAGTCCTAAACGGGGAAGAGAACGAAGAAGACAGAACCAGGGAGCTTGCAGAGGACCTGATAGCAATAGTTACTTCCTTTGCCGCGAGAGTTTACGGATCTCGTGGAGGTAAGAAGAAAAATGCAGAAGGCTAAGGTTACCATTCAGGCAAGTTTAAAGGTGAGGGGGAAAGAAAAAGAGATACTTGACGACCTTATGAGAAGGTTCTCATCCTGCATGAGATTCGCATATAAGAGACTTCTGGAAGGAAAGACAAGGAATGAGTTAAAGAGAGAACTCCCAGAGTTATTCGGTCTTAACTCCCGCTATGTGGATGATGCTATCTCAGAAGCTCAGAGGATAATCAATCTCTCTAAAGAGCTGGGATTTAAACCCGAGAAGGTGATCTTCGGAGGAAGGGACCTTTTTGAGAAGCTCTCTAAGAAACACCTCTCTGAGAGGGAAAGAGCAAAACTAAAGAGAGAGTGGAGGGAAAGAAGACAGGGAAACCTCTACTCAAGAGGGGATAAAACAAAAAATGGAAACCTCAACCTTAGAATAATCAAAGAGGGAAACAGGTATTACTTGAGAGTGAATGCAGGAAGGAGGAAGTGGATACTTTTAGAGCTAAAGACCTCCCACAAGAAGTGGGGACTCTTTGAGAGCTATCTAATTCAGGGAGTCCCATATTCGGTCAGGCTCAAGAAGAAAAACGGAAGGTATTACGCATACATCACCTTTGAGGAGGAACTCCCTCATGTGGAGATAGGGTTTGAGAACGGAGCGATAGGGATAGACCTTAATGCATTTCCATCACACATAGCATGGGCGGAAATTGGAAAAGACGGGAACCTGAAAAGCTACGGAGAGATACCTACACCTCACCTCTGGGATGGAAGGAAAGAGAAAAGAGATTACTTTGCATGGCAATATGCACATGAGATTGTCAGAATTGCCTTAGAGAAGAGGAAGGGAATAGTCCTTGAAAACCTCAAGATAAAGGACAAGGGCTTTAGAGGAGATTACACGGGAAGGAAGTCAAGGAGGATAAAGCACAATTTCTCATACAGGAAGCTAAAGGATAGGATAGTTTATCTTGCGAGGAGATACGGGATAGCTGTAAAAGAGGTGAACCCTGCATACACGAGTGTGATAGGTATGCTCAAATACGCTCCTCAGGTGAGTTTAACGAAGGATATAGCATCAGCGTGGGTGATAGCGAGGAGGGGACTTGGTTTCAGCGAGAGATTACCCAGGAACTACAGGAATTTTATAGAAAACCCTCAGCGTGAGTCAGGGACGGCATCTGAGTCAACCGACGGAAGGAACTCAGGTGCTGCGGAGAACCTTGAGCAAAGGTCTCCGTATAATCCCTGGCGAGTGCTGAGGATAGCGGTGCTGCCTGCACTCTCCCCTGACCCGCTGAAAGTTCCCAGGTGCGGGTCTCCCCTGAAGTCGTTATTGATTTCAGGGGACGTGGGGAGAATCCCCTTACGGGGACGTGAGACCCTGTTACCTGGGACAGGGTCTATGGGTGACCAAATGCCGCCTGCCGGGTTCATGGTCACCCTGAAGAGGCGGGGTATAAATAGCTCGGCACCTGAGCTGTGCAAAATTGCACAGTTAGGGTAACCAGGGAGACAGGATGAGGTTGCTAACTTCTTTACTCCTCGGACTCATATCTGTAGGCTTTTCAATAACCGCTTATATCATTGAGAGTGAGTCCACGACGAGCGGGATGACGAGTGTAAAGGAGAAGAGGACAGAATATGTAGCCGATGGGTATATAAAGGAGATAAAGGTGTCTGAAACCAGGACAGACATATCCAAGATGTTACCCTTCCTCAAAAACATGCCCGGTATTGCTGCTCAATCTCAGGTTCAGAAGACTGAAACGGAAAACCTGATAGTGTTCAGAGACAACAAAGTCATAACCTACACCATACATCACGCTAACAAAACTTATGTAAAAACGGAGATGAACGCAGCCATAGCTGTCTATATGGCTATGTCCATGTTTTATGACTGCGACCGGCAGGGCAACTGCAGACCTAAGGATGAGAATACAGGTTTTAAGGTTACCAACGAATTTAAAAATGTAGGCAAGTGGAAGGCGAGGAAGATAATCACCACAATGACGACCCCTATGGGTCAGGTAAAGACGACCCTTTGGGTGACCAAAGATAAACTTCTCCAGGAAGCGGAACTGAAAAAGCTTGAGAACTACATCAGAACCGCAGAGAAGGATCCTAAGATAAGGTCCAACCCTAATTACATGAGGTTCCTCAAGGACGCCAGGAAGAGAATAAGAGACTACATAAAGAAATACGGTGCAACTATTATGTCAGAAACCGAAGGTATTGGAGGAATGAGAACTGTTGAGGTGGTCAAGTCTGTCAGGAAGGAGAAAGTTTCAAAGGATTTCTTTAAGGTTCCCGAAGATTACAGCCCTATGGGCAGCTATATAAAGCCAGCACAACCCCGGTATAACTACGACAAATATCAGTACAGATGAGGGTTCTTCTAATCGTGTTTCCTCTTATAGCCTTTTCCCAGACTCTATACAACGGGCTCGTGAATTATAGAGGACAGGTTATAGACTGTGGACACGTTCTCAACAAGTATGCTCACAGAGGAGTTCCTTCAATTAAAGAGGACAGAAATGTTAAACTCTGTTGCATGAGTCTGCGGGAGATAGTTAAGAACGAAGGTGTCAACGATCTTCTCATTGTACACCTGAGAATCTGCAGACAGCTGGGACGCTAAGACCAAATTTAGTTAAAATTTCCTTAAGAATAATACTGCAGTAATAGTCTTATAAACTTTCTCAAAATAATATACTAATTTTTCCACGATGTTATTTTGATTGTAGAAAGCATCTAAATAATAATCTTTTTCTTGTCTATACCAGTTATCAATGGGTAAATAGCCGAGCCACGATTGATTTTGACCTGTTAGTCCTTTGGAAGCCAGACCATGTCAACTTTTAAGCTCCAGAAGGGTATAGAGAGTAATGAAAGAAGCCA
>CAZPVY010000104.1:0-5923 GCA_964590265.1 uncultured Aquifex sp.
TTGGGTTTTTTTGTATTTATTTTCTTTGTAACTATTCTCTCCTACTTTTCCACTTTCCCCATCGCCGTGTAGATGACACCTCTCCGTACGTCAGCGAACTTGATAAGCTTTTTACCCTCATATCTAAATTCACCAAACTTCATAAATCATAAGGATATAATGGATTATTACGTTATGGCTCGTGACATTACTTATATACTTCTGTCGTCTCTTTTCTTCTTCATATTCGGGAACTGGGTACTATCGGTAACATCCCCTGATGAAGGGAAGAACCTTGATGCAGCTTTGAGGATGCTTGAAACAGGAGATTTTATAGTTCCCTATTACAACTGTGAATACAGATTTGAAAAACCCCCTCTGTTTTACTGGCTGACAGATATCTTCTTTTTTCTCTTTGGAGTAAATGAGTTTAGTGCAAGGCTCGTTTCAGGGCTATCTGCAACTGGCATTGCTGTGCTGACCTACCTTATAGGAAAAGAGTTTTTGGGTAGGGATGTTGCAACTGTCGGAGCATTGATATACACAACACTGATACATAACTGGGTAGAAGCTCGCGCGGCAGTGCCCGAGATGCTTCTAACTTTCTTTATGACACTTGGTATTTATCTATTCTTGAAAGGGAGATACGTTCTGGGATGGGTTTCTCTTGGGTTTGCTTTCCTTGCAAAGGGACCTGTAGGTGTTTTACTGCCCGTGGCAGTCTATCTTCTGTGGAAGAGGAATTTTCGCTTCCTGAATATTAAAGGAATTGTTCTTTTCTCGGTTATAGGCTTCTCATGGTATGCGATGATGATTTATAAATTCGGCTTTCTCTACTTTTACAAGTTCTTTCTTTATGAAAACATACTCAGATATACGGGGCATAAAAGTATCCATCCCTACCCTTTCTATTACTACGTTCCCATAATCTCCGTCAGCGCTTTGTTCTTCCTTCCCAAAATACCGGTGTTGATAAAACGCTGGGACAGGACTCTTAACCCATTGCTATTTTGGTTTCTTTTTGTGCTCGTGTTTTACAGTGTGGCAAAGAACAAGCTTCATCACTACGTGCTATTCTTATACCCTCCGCTCGCTATGATGCTTGCCTATTACACAGGTAGGAAATACGTAGCTTCTGTGATATCAGCTTCTCTTCTCCTTGTATCAGGTCTGCTTATATATGCCTACAAGATAGAGTCTGATAGATTTGTTCCGAAAGTAGCGAGAATAATAGCTGAGAAAAAGCCTGAAAATCTTTTCTTTTACAAGACTGAAAACTCCGCAATCGTTTTTTATACGAGGAGATGCATTGAAAGGATAAGTAATGCAGACAAGATACCTAAGGGATCCATAGTGATCACCAAGAAAAAGCATATGCATGAGCTTAGTGACGTTAGGGTGATCTTTGAAGGAAATGAGCTGGGCAAAAGATTCGTTCTTATTGAAGTTCACTAAGAACCCTGCGTATCAGCTTGAGATCTTCATCAAATACGGTTCTCACATCAAGCAGGAACGTGTCCTTCTTTATCCTTCCGATTACCGGTGGATCTGAGTTCCTCAGTCTTTTTGAAAGCTCCTCCGCGGAAAGCTCTTTGTGTTTCAAAGCTACGCAGTAGGTAGGAATCTCAAGCCCGGGAAGAGAACCACCGCCCGGTTTTGCTCTATCTTTGATCACCTTGGCTTCAAGTCCGTTAATGTCTTTCAAAAGTCTTTTTAGTCTCTGTGCCCGTTTTCTGAGTTTGTTCTCACTTTCGGTGAGCATCCTTATTACCGGTATACTTTCGTATTTGCCTTCTACATATAGCTTTAAGGTCATTTCAAGACCTGACAGGGTCATCTTATCTATCCTCAGAGCCCTTGCCATCGGATTTTTCTTTATCTTCCCAACGTAAGTCTTCCTTCCAAGAATTATCCCAGCTTGGGGTCCCCCGAGGAGCTTATCACCGCTCCCTGAAACTATATCAATTCCCATCTCTATGCATTCCCTGAAGCTGTGTTCCTTTGAATAAATCCCGAACCTCTTCAAGTCTATCAAAAGCCCGCTCCCAGCATCGTAATAGGTCGGGATTCTGTGTTTTTCCCCAAGCTCCGCCAGCTCCTTTAAAGATACTTCTTGAACAAATCCTTCCATGTAGAAGTTGCTTCTGTGAACCTTCATCAAGAGAGCAGTGTTTTCGTTTATGGCTAATTCATAGTCGCTGACCTTCGTTTTGTTGGTTGTTCCCACTTCTCTAAGAACAGCTCCAGAAGACTTCATTATGTCAGGTATCCTAAAGCTACCGCCGATTTCTACGAGCTCTCCCCTTGAAACGATAACTTCTTTTCCCCAAGCGAGAGTATTCAAAACCAGATACACCGCTCCCGCATTGTTGTTCACAACGAAGGCTGACTCGGCACCTGTGAGGTCACAGAGGTACTCCTCTATATGGGCATTCCTTGAACCTCTGTCGCCGCTTTCAAGATCAAACTCAAGGTTTGAATAGCCCCCTGCTATTTTTTCTATGAACTCAAGAACTTCCTTAGATAGGGGAGCTCTTCCAAGATTTGTATTTATAACAATACCTGTGGCATTTATTACCTTCTTAAGGTTAGTTCCCTGAAGCTCTCGGATTCTCCTCTCTATATCTTCATAAATTCCCTCAACGCTTGTTCTCTTCCCTTCCCTGATTTCTTTTCTATACCTCTGGGTTATCTCCCTTCCGGCTCTTTTTATGTACTCCTCCGGATACTTTTTTCTGAAGGTATTAATTATCTTTGATATCTGAGGTATCTCTTTTAAGAGCCTATCCATCACTACTGTGCTATTTTAATTTAATGAAGATGAAACTTGCGATCTTTCTGGTGTTTGTAGTCTTTGCCTTTTCTTGCGCTTCTAAAGACGTCGGTAAGGACAGCAGTTTTGATATAGGTGTGCGAGGAAAGATTGAGATGAAATATAGACCATGAAATATGTTCTCTTTGCCACCGCAGGACACGTTGATCACGGAAAGACGAGCCTTATAAAGGCTCTCACGGGAATAGATACGGACAGGCTACCTGAGGAAAAGAAGAGGGGTCTCAGTATAGATCTCGGCTTTGCATACGTAGACTTTCCTGAAATAAATACAAGACTTGAGCTGATAGATATTCCCGGACACGAACGGTTCATAAAGAATGCGATAGCAGGTCTGACTTCCGTGTCTGGCATTCTTCTGGTGGTAGATGCAAATGAGGGAGTTATGCCCCAAACGGTAGAACACTTCAGAGTGGCAAAAAGTCTTGGTATAAATAGGGGTATTGCGGTTCTTACAAAAATAGATAAGACTGACAGAGAGATTCTGGAGATTGCAGAAGAAGAACTCAGAAACTTCCTTAAAAAGGAAAACTGCGATATACCGATAGTAAGGATTTCGGCTCTGACGGGAGAGGGTCTTGAGGAACTGAAGGAGAGCTTAAAAGAGATTGCAGGGCAAATTAGGGAGGAAAGGGAGGAAGTACCTCTTAGGGTTCTTGTTGATTCCGCCTTTGTAGTAAAGGGTCATGGAACAGTTCTGAGGGGAAGCTGTGTTGAGGGTAAGATAAGGGAAGGTGACAGAGTGATCGTAGAACCTATCGGGATAGTTTCAAGGGCGAGAAGAATTCAGAACCACGGTGAGTTTGTAAAGGAGGCTGTTGCAGGTGAAAGGGTTGCGTTGAACTTACCCGATGTGGATAGCGGGCTGATTGAGAGAGGCTTCTGGGTTCTGAAGCCGAGAACTTATGAGAAAAGCAGGATTTTAATAATCAGATCAGAAGCGGATCTAAAAGCAGGCAGGCTTTACTATGTGTTTTTCGGAATGAGAGAAGTCAGAGGAAGAGTCAGGCACGTGGAGGAAGACATATACACGCTCAGGCTTGAGGAAGAGGTTGTAGCAAGGAGAAGGGACAGACTGATAATTCTTAACTCCTCTGGAGAGTTTGCTGGAGGAGCCGAAGTTCTTCATCCAAAGGCAAGGATAACTAAAAAACATTTCATAAAGGAGAATGCTGGGTATCTTTTTGAAAACTTTGAGCTCTACCTTCTAAAGGAGATGGGAGCGGATGGCTTCAGCGGGGATTACTTCAGGCGTTTAACGGGAAAGGCTCCAAATACAGCTATTCTTGAGAGGGAAGGAATAAAGGTAGGTGGGAAATTCTATTCAAAGGATTACGTTGAAACCACAAAGGATAAGATTAAGGAGTACCTTGCAAAAGAGCTTGAAAAGGGAGCCTACGGCGTTGAAAAGGAATCTGTAAAGGAGAAATTTTCCATAGAGGATGAACTCTTAGAGTATCTTATAGCTTCTCTAAAAACCTATAGAATTATGAACGAGTTTATTGTTGACGAGGGGAGAAGTGATCTTTCAAAAAATCCTGAGTTTAACAGGTTGATGGAAGTTCTGACCGATGGAATAAAGGAAGAGAGGGAAATACTCTCTGAGGGTATATCAAAGGAAATCCTCGGACTTGCTGTAAAGAGAAGGTATATCCACAGAATAGGGGATTATCTGATAATTTCTGAAGAGCTTCTGAAGAAATACGTAGACGAGCTAAAAGATCTCGGTGACAGCTTTGATGTTCAATCCGCAAAAAAAGCCCTTGGTCTTACGAGGAAGTATCTTATACCTTTGCTTGAATACCTTGACTTTTTAGGTTACACAGTCAGGGAGGGGAACAGAAGAAGGTGGAGGCGTTAAGATCTGAGCTTTCTTATTTTGTAAACAAAAGTTTCAGGTTCAAACCAGTTAAGAGGTTCACCATCCACCTCTGCGTAAGGATATCCCAAGAAATTAAGAGGTTTGTTCTCCTGCGCAGGCTTTAAGACAAAGTCCCTTGCCCAGTTGTAAGCTATCCAGTGAGGATCCCAATTTCCGAAAAGGTATCTCTTTGCAAACCTTACTTTGGGATGCTCAACTGGAAGATTCTCTTTCAGCATAATTTTTGTCACATCGGCGGGATCAACAGGTATCCATCCTCCAGCCCAGAACTCAGCCCTGCAGTGCTGAGCCTTGGTTATGTCAATGGATCCTTCCTTAATTGATAGCGCTTTTGAGATCTTCGCCGGCATAACTCTTATACCGAAAACTTCCCTCGCAGGTATACCCACAGCTCTGCATAGAGCGACAAATATTGAGCTTTGATCCGCACACTTTCCACCTATCTTGCCTGTTCTCTCAAGCATCTCCAGCAAGGCGTTTACATCACCCGGACCGCATCCCTTAACCTTGGGATCTCTGAACGTATTCTCAACGACCCATTCGTAAATAGCCCAAGCTTTATAAAGTGTCGTGTTTTTTCCCTCTGTGATTTTTTCCGCTATCTCCTTCACCTTGCCATCGGTTGGTATATGCTCGCTCGCTTCAAGGTACTTTCTCACATTCTTAGGGATTTTGTAGTTTTCATCAATCAAGCTCACCTTCCTTGGTGAAAACTCAACAGAGATGTAAACTTTAATTTTTTTATCTCTTACGCTCTTTGGAAACTCTGCGTAGAGCATCTGTGCCTCATAGAAATCCTCTTTAAATATGCCCGCTTTTTTATAGGTTCCTTCAAACCTTATATCAATGAGCCTTTGATAGTCAGTGTTTGCTGGAATGGGAAGCCAGAGACGAACATCTTCTACGTAAGGCAGATTTACTTCGTAGGAGAAAGAAACACTCTTAAATAATTGATAAGAGAAAGAAAGCCTCGGGAAAAACACAGACAAACCCATAAGAGATGAGCTTTTGAGAAAGTCTCTTCTATTCATTACTATACCTCCTTGTGATGATTATTTTTTATTAGGTATGTATAAATATTTCTTTTCAAAAAATTGATCAAAGATGCCTTCCTTTTTAGAAAATCTTCAAAAATATGATTTAAGAACATATCATTTTTCACGGTGCTTGATATAACTAAACTTTTGCACAACATGAGTCACCTCCTATCAAGTCTTGTAGCAGGAACA
>CAZPVY010000105.1:0-5808 GCA_964590265.1 uncultured Aquifex sp.
ACACTTTTCCATTTTTTACCTCAACGTTCCTGTAATTCACAAGTTTGCGGGCGGTTTCATAAGGAATAATCTTCCTTTGCTTATAATTTATGGTTACGGAGCCAATTGTAATATCAAAATATCCGTAGGTCTTTTCCGATACCTGCAGAGCTGTTCTGATAATCTCCTCTGTTATCTCAGAAACCTTAACTGACTTTATCCCAGCCCATCTGTTTATCTTAGACACTTCAGAACTCTCCATGTAGTCTGAAAGTTTTTCCTCTAGAGATTTCATGTAAAGGTAGACTCTATATATGTCCTTTTCAGAAGGAAGCTCTATAAAAGCATAGGTTCCCATGAGATAGAAAAGCCTCTCGGCTCCAAGGGTAAGACTTGCAAGAAGAAGGAGTTTAAGCGTAGCCTTAGCCATAACCGGGAATTAAAATTAAACTATGCAAATTTTAAGGGAAAAGTTTAAAGGCGTTATACTTGGTGCTGCGCTTGGAGATGCTATAGGGAAGGGTGTTGAAGATATAGTGGAAGAAGAAGTCTACGAATTCTATGGGGGGAGGATAGAGGACTTCGTTACTCCTCATCCTTCAAGCCCTGCTTACGGACAGCTTCCAGAGGAAACCTCTGACGAGACGACCATAATGAGGTTACTTCTTGAAAGCGTAGTTTCCAGGAAAAGTATAGATGTGAAGGACTTTCTGAATAGATTGATTCTATGGTATGAAGATGAGACAAAACACAGATACCCCGATCCTGTTTTATTAACGTCCATTGATCTTTTATCAAGAGGTATAAATCCGTCAAGCCATGGTATTGTCTCAAATTCTGTAGAAGGAATCCTCAGGAGCGTAGTCGTCGGGCTTTATCATTATTACAATCCCGAGCTTGCCGTGGAGGGTTCTAAGCTCGTTTCTCTTCTTACCCACAGGAGTCAGGCTGTATCCGATGGATCTGCTGTTCTTGGCTCCGCCATAGCATACCTAATACTTGAGGAATTTGATCTCAGGGACTTTAACGAGAGGATAAGGTTCATAAACGCTTTAAAGCGTTTTATTGAGGATAGAAGATTCTCAAAGACTTTGGATGTGGTTCAGGACTTGCTCTGCGAACAGGCCGATCTTGATATGGCTATAAGAAACTTAGGAAATGGATCCTATGTGTTTGAAGCTTTACCGCTCGCTCTCTTCATATTCTTATCAAACATTAACTCACCCCTTGAGGGTTTCTGGTGGGGAATTAATTCCTACGGAGCTTTTGGAGGAGATACGGATTCCATAGGCTTCTTGGTAGGAGCTTTCACCGGGGCTTACTTTGGAGTGGGTGTATTTCCCGCACATTTGATAGAGAATCTTGAGGATTCAATTCGCTATGAAGAGCTTGCGGAAAACCTGTATGATATTACTGAAAACATGATAATAAGGAGGTAAACGGATGCCTTACAAGCTACAGGAAAGCTTCTTGAACACCGCAAGGAAAAGGAGAGTTAAGGTTTCCATTTATCTTGTGAACGGTGTAAGACTTCAGGGAAAGATCAGATCTTTTGATATGTTTACGATACTCTTAGAGGACGGAAGACAGCAGACGCTTGTTTATAAACACGCAATAACAACGATAATTCCCCATGAAAGGTTAGAGATAGAGTTTGAAGAAGCGGGGATACCAGGGCAGGGGTAATTACCGGGGCGCGCCAGCGCCCCTAACTTAGAACATTCCTGGCGGTTTTCCCTTTGAAATAACGAGTCTGTCAACAGGTTTTCCACCCTTAAGATGTTCTTTTACTATCTCATCCACATCCTCAACTTTAACGTTTCCATACCATATACCCTCAGGATAGACCACAATAGTTGGTCCCATCATACAGGGTCCGAGACAACCTGTGGGAGTTACCGCCACAGACATAAAGAGTTCAGGATCTTCCTGGAGCTTCTCCATAAAAGCCTGATACACTTCCCTTGAACCCTTTTCCGCGCATGAGCCTTGAGGATGTCCTGGTGGTCTTTGGTTTACACACACGAACACGTGTTTAAATTCCATATCTCTACCTCCGAGCTTTTTTCATAATTCTAACAGTGTTAGGAAACGTCTTCTTATGAGTTTTATCAATTACTTCAGGACCTTCTTGGTCTTTACGTAAAAGATGTACAGGTCAAGCTCAGCCTGAGTTATCCCAAGTTCCCTGCAAACCTTATCTAAGACTTCTTCAGCTTCAAGATACCTCTTCGGTGTTATCGTTTTAACTTCAGGATAAAGTCCGTTTTCCGTCAGGAACCTGTATATGTGGCGGTCAATTATAGCTACATCCTCATACCCTATGTTTCTCAAGAAGTGAGAAGCCTCCTTGTAGCCGAATCCCTTGATCTTAAATTCAGACTTTGGATTGGCAAATAGCTCCCTGAGCTTCCTCCCGTCTCTTTCGTTCTTGAGTAGATCTTTAATCTCTTCCCATCTATCCCTGAGTACAACTATTCTTTCTGCCCTCTGCTGAGGAAATCTGTGACCGTGTTTTCTGATAATCTCGGTAAGTTCTTCATAATCAAGGTTCATGAAACCTTCATCTCCCAGTTTTGCTTGTATCTTTATGCCCATTGAGGCAGAAGAATTTGCAGTCAGTATGCAGAAGCATAGTTCCGAAAATATACCGGCATCGTAATCTGTGTCCAGAAAGGGTCTAAAGTTGAAGTGGGTTTTGCCTTCACCACCGAGCTTTTTAAATTCGTTTATCCTCTGATTCACATATCTATTAACCTTGGGAATAACCTTCTTAATCCTGTCTATGGCTATCTTCATGGGAGATTGCATACTCTCTGATAGAGGGTCTTCAAAATCTTTTCAATCTTACTCTTTACATTTTCAACGTTCTTTCCTACAACATTCACATGTCCCATCTTTCTCCTTTCCCTTTTCTCCTTTCCATACCAGTATAGCTTTGTACCCTTTATGGATAGTATTTCTTCAATATGAAGCTCATCGTAGGAAAGTCCGAGTATGTTCACCATGCCTGAGTTTATCTTCAGCTGGGTTGAACCCAAGGGCAGGTCTGTTATAGCCCTGACTAAATTTTCAAACTGGGATGTGTAGGTTCCATCAAGGGTGTAATGCCCTGTGTTGTGAGGTCTCGGGGCAAACTCGTTAATGAGGACTCTGTCATCCTTAGTTATGAAAAATTCCACGGCGAGTAGTCCGACTATTGAGAGATCTTCCATCAACTCGGAGATGATATCAACAACTTCTTTCTCACACACCTTCCTATCAGAAACCCAGTTGTAGAGTAATATTCCCTTTTCATGGACGTTTTCGGTTACTGGATAGACCCTCACACTTCCCTTCCTGTCCCTTACACCGACAGCGGAAACCTCCATTCTGAAATCAATAAACTCCTCAATTACGAAGCTTTCTCCTTCACCGTGATTTCTGTATATATCTTCAAGATCTTCTTTAGTTCTCACCCTGTACTGTCCTTTACCGTCATATCCGAGCTTTTCTGCTTTTACAACCGCAGGATAGCCCACCTCCTCCACCATATACTCAAGCTGAGATAGATTCCCAATTCTGAAATTCGCAACCGGATACCCCTGTTTGTACAGGAATGTTTTTTCCTTCCCTCTGCTCCTTTTAAGCTCAAGAACATTCAGGGACGGAAGGACTTCATCCTCAATTTTTTCCAATACTTCATCGTCTATATGTTCAAACTCATAAGTTATGACGTCAGAAACCCTGCAGAACTCTTTCACCTTTTCAGGAGGAAACCAGCGGTCTGCTATTCTGCTTGCAGGTGCGTTTGGATTCTTATCAAGGACAAAGAAGTTAAAGCCGAGCTTCTTTCCTTCCAGAATGGTCATCCAACCGAGTTGACCGCCTCCGAGAATTCCTATGTTCATCATTCTCCCTCTATCTTCATGTTCATGACCTTTTCCTTCAGTTTTTCTCTGTACTCTTTAAGCTTTTGAGCTATCTCAGGATGTTTGATGGAAAGAATCCTGAGCGCAAGAAGTCCCGCATTTGTGGAGTTTCCTATAGCTACCGTGGCAACGGGAACACCCGCAGGCATCTGAACTATGGAGTAGAGGGAGTCAAGACCAGAAAGGTGCCTTGATGGAACAGGAACGCCTATAACAGGAAGAGTTGTTAGCGATGCAACCATTCCCGGAAGGTGTGCCGCTCCTCCTGCACCAGCTATGATAACCTCTATCCCTCTTTCCTCAGCTGTCTTTGCATACTCGTACATCATTTCAGGAGTTCTGTGAGCGGAAACCACCTTTCTCTCATGGGGAACACCAAACTCCTTAAGTATCTCAGAAGCTCCCTTCATGTGTTCCCAATCGGAAATGCTTCCCATGATTATTCCAACGAGCGGCTTCTCCATAGGAAAATTATAGAAAATTCACGGACTAAAAATCTCAAAACTCAGCACTCCCTCATACACCTTATAAACCGAACCGTCTAAGAATACGGTCTTCAAATCATCATCAAAATCAATCCTGAGAACTTCTCCGCTCCTTGTCAAAACTTCAACGGGTTTTTCTTTCACAAAATCCTTTAAATACGCAACTATCGCCCCCGCAGTCGCACCTGTCCCGCAGGCAAGGGTTTCAGATTCAACTCCCCTTTCATAGGTTCTTATCTTTATTCTCTTCCCATCTACAGGCTCTATAAAGTTTACGTTGGTTCCTTTTGGCTGGAACTTCTCATGAAATCTTATAGCTCTGCCCAGTTTTTTTACATTTACTTTCTCAATGTCCTGCAGAGGAACTACAAAATGAGGGACTCCCGTATTTATGAAAACTCCTTCTATCCTCTGTCCATCAACCTCTAAGGTTTTCTCCACAGGCTTTGAAGGAGGGGTTAGCTGAACCTTCACCCTCTTTCCCTTTTCAAGAACCTCAGCTTTTATAACTCCCGCAAGCGTTTCAAAGCTCACCTTTTCATCAACGATCCCAAGGTCGTAGCAGAACCTGACTGCACACCTTGAGCCGTTTCCGCACATCTCAGCTTCAGAACCGTCTGCGTTAAAGAACTGCCACTTAAAGTCATTAGAGGGATCTTCTGGCTTTTCTATCAAAATCAGCCCATCCGCACCTACTCCTGTATGAGGCTCACAGAGTCTTACAACGAACTCTTTTAAACAGACTCCGAGCTTCTCAATCTTCTCGTAAACCTTCTCATCCCTGTTGTCTATCACTATAAAATCATTACCTGAACCCTGCAGCTTAGCGAACTCCATACGTGATATTGTAAAATCTTTCTGAATGAGAAAGAGAGCCATATTAGCTCTTGAAGACGGAACTTATTTCCTCGGATACTCCTTTGGTGCAGAAGGAGAGACTCAGGGTGAGCTTATCTTCAACACCTCCATGACGGGCTATCAGGAGATCCTTACAGATCCATCCTATAAAGGACAGATAGTTGTGATGACCTACACCCAGATAGGGAACTACGGTATAAATCCCGAGGATGTGGAATCTAAAAGAGTTCAGGTAAACGGTTTTGTAGTGAAAGAGGCATTCTTCAAATACTCCAACTGGAGAGCACAGAAAAGTATAGATGAGTATATGAAAGAGAACGGCGTGGTAGGAATATACGGAATAGACACAAGAGCTCTTGTGAAGAAGATAAGGGAACGAGGGGTTATCAGGGGAGTTATCTCCACCGAAGAGCTTGACCCGAAGAAGGCAGTTGAAAAAGCCCGTCAAATTCCCGACATATCCGAGCTTGATCTCGTTCAGGAGGTATCCACTAAAGATATATACTTCTGGAATCAGGCGGATTGGGAGCTTTTAAGAGGATACTCCCGTAAAGACAATGAGAGACCGCTTATAG
>CAZPVY010000106.1:0-5802 GCA_964590265.1 uncultured Aquifex sp.
AGAATCTCTTAAGGTTTATCTGTTCATGATAATTATGGGTCTTGGTTCTGTCCTGTCAGTTCTGGGGGGAGTAATATTTGTCATATTTGTCCTATCTTCTATAATTAGAAGGCATGAGTATGCAGGCGAGAAAGAAGCGCAATAGAAAGATGAATATAGTAATAGCGGTTATGCTCGCGGTATTTGCTCTAATAACATATATAATGACCTTTGTTATAATCCATTTTTTGAGGCAATCATGAGCTACGAGCTTTTGACTATACTGAGTCTCATAACCATAGGTGCGAGCGGAATTCTTATAGTTACGGGTCTGTTTCTGATAAAGCTGGGAAGGCAGGATCTTCATAAAAGGGTTATGCTCTCTGCCTCCTTCCTTGCTTTGCTGTTTCTCATTTTCTATCTGGTCAAGTACTTTATGTATCCTCCAAAGCTTTACAATGGACCCTACAAGGGTATCTATTTGTTTGTGGTAATATCTCACTCTATCCTTGCCGCACTTAACCTTCCTCTTGCGGTGGTGACCGTGTTTCTTGGACTGACCGACAGACTTTCAAAGCACAGGAGGATAGCACCTATAACCGCTGGCGTTTGGATATACGTTGCCGTAACAGGGTGGCTCATATTTGCCTTTCTCAAGCTGGGAGGAGGATGAAGATAAAATTTAAAAGGAGGTTGATATGTTAAAAGTACTGTCCTTTATCCTTACTGTGGGTGTGTTCGGGCTGTCTTTTGCCCAGAGTAAGTTTGCCTGTGTGGACACAAACCGTATTCTTCAGGAATCAAAGCTCGTTGCAACCGCTCAGGGAGAGCTGAGAGGCAAGCTCATTGAGTATCAGAGCAAGCTGAGTAAAAAGGAGCAGAGACTTGAGGAGCTTAAAAAGCAGATTGAGAGCAGAGCTATATCTCAGAAGGTCAAGGAGGAAAAGATAAAGGAATACCAGAGAATAGAATCTGAGGCAAGGGAGCTTCAAGAAAAAGCTCAAAAGGAACTCGGAGAGATGAAGCAGAGGCTTGAAACGATGGTCTACAACAGGGTAAAGGAGGCTGCAGAGAAACTTGCCAAAGAGAGGGGATATACGGGTATCCTTGACTGCGGTGTGTTCATATATAAGGAGTCAGATATTGACATAACCACCGAGATAATAAAGATAATTGATGCGAGCGTGCCGAAAAAATGAAACTCGGAGAAGTTGCTGATCTTTTAGAGGGAATACTGAAGGGTGATCCTGAGATTGAAATCAGGGGAATATCCTCCCCTCAGAATCCTACACAAGGGACCATCGTTTTCTGCCAATCGGAAAAAGACATTGAGCTTGCAGGGAGAGGAAGCCCCTCCGCACTCGTTGTAAACACGGATGTAAATTACCCGAACTATATAAAGGTTGAGGATGTCAGGTATGCACTTGCCCTCTTCCTTGACAGGTTTTATCCCGAGAAACACCCGCAGGGTGTGTCCGAAAGAGCATTCGTGGGTGAGGGAACAAGCTACGGAGAGGAAGTTTATATAGGACCCTTTGCCTACGTTGGGAACAATGTTTCTCTCGGAAACAGGGTCAAGATATACCCATTCTCCTATATAGGGGATAACGCGGTTATAGGAGATGATACGGTTATATTCAGCGGTGTTCACATCTATCCGAACACAGTCATCGGGAAAAGGGTGAGGATACACAGCGGAGCGGTAATAGGTGCAGACGGTTTCGGCTACTACATGGGGAAGCAAGGAATCAAGAAGCTGAACCATATAGGGAACGTTGTTATTGAGGATGATGTGGAGATAGGAGCAAACACAACGATTGACAGGGCTATGATTGATTCAACCCGTGTGGGGAGGCTGAGCAAGGTTGATAACCTCGTGATGATAGCCCATAATTGTGATATAGGAGAGGGAAACATTCTGGTAAGTCAGGTGGGAATTTCAGGAAGCGTGAAGACAGGAAGAAATGTAATATTAGCAGGTCAGGTGGGGGTTGCGGATCACGTAAATATAGGGGATAACGTTATCGTGACTGCCAAATCGGGAGTTTCAAAGAACCTTGAACCCAATAAAACGTACGGAGCAAGCTTTCCTGCAATAGAGTGGAGCAAGTGGAAGCGCTTATATGTAGCTCTGCTCAAACTGCCTGACCTCATAAAGAAGCTGAAATGAAGGCTTTCGTTGAAAAACTGATAGTTGAAGGTTTCAAGTCATACGGAAAAGAGAGGAAGGAGATACCCCTCGGAGAGGGTTTCATATCAATAGTTGGTCCAAACGGAGCGGGAAAGTCAAATATAGGAGATGCGCTTTCCTTTGCTCTCGGAATAGCAACAACGAAAACTCTCAGGGCAAAGAATCTCTCCTATCTGATATTTTCAAAGGACGGAGAAAAAGCACCTTACGCTTATGTTGAGGTTCACTTCAAAAACGACGGTGCTTTTCCGATCTCCGACGAAAGGATAATCATCTCAAGAAAGGTAACACAAGACGGCAGAAGTACCTTCAAGATAAACGGAACAACCGTCAGGGAAAAGGATCTGAAAGACTTTCTCTCAAAGGCGGGTGTATACGAGAACGGATACAACGTGGTTCTTCAAGGCGACATCATAAAGTTCCTGAAGATGACTCCTGTTGAAAGGAGGAAGGTTATAGAAGATGTGGCAGGTATAAGTGAGTATGAAGCAAAGAAGCAGAGAGCGATAAATGACCTGATGGAAGTTGATATAAAGATAAGGGAACTCAAGCTCCTGCTTGATGAGATAAAGATTCAACTTGACAGATTGAAGGAAGAGAAAGAGAAGCTTGACAAGTATAAAAGGCTTCAGTTAGAGAAAAGAGAAACAGAAATAGCGATTCTGTCAAAGGAGATTAAAAAATATTCAGCTGAGGAAGCAAAGCTTTCAGAAGAGTATTCGGTCTATCAGGAAAGTCTCAGGAAGATAAAAGAGAATATAAAGGAGAAGGAGAGAGTTCTCTCTGAAAAAGAGAAAAGATTAAAAGAACTCAGTGAGAAGCTTTTACCCTACAGGGAAAGAATAGGGAAGATATCCTCGGACATAGAACACATAGATAGGGAACTTGAGAGAAAGGAAAAGAGAAAGGAGGATATCCTTCTTGAAAAGGAAAAGGAGGAGAAGGCTCTCGGATACCTCTTGAAAGACATTGAGAATCTAAGGGAGGAGCTAAAGACTCTCAGAGAAGAGCTTGAGCTCAAGGAGAGGGAGTTTGAGGAGCTGAAGGCTCAGGAGGAGGTAGTCTATGAGGAGCTCAGAAAGCTTGACGACCAGCTGAAGGTTTCTATAGAAGAAGCTCAGAGGGCTGAGGAGAAGGAAAAACAGTTGAAAGAGTATATAGAGAACAAGAAGGAGGAGGAGAACTCCATAAGGCTGAAGCTAAGGGAGATTGAACTAAAGATTGAAAAAACAAAGGAAGACATAGAGCGACTTCAGGCAGAGAAGGAAGAGACAAAGCTGAGAATAGAGGAGTCCTTCGGAGAGCTTGAGAAGTACAGAAGGATGAAAGCTGTTGAGCAGGATACACTCAAGCAGGAGAAGGAGTATATAAAGAATGTTGAGGAGGAGCTCAGACGGATAAGAAAGAGGATAGAGGAAATCATAAAAGCGAAGGGATACGTGGAGAGTAAGCTCGCCAGCTTGGAACCTCTTGATGTTCTTTTTGATGGTATAGAGGGAGTTTACGGAACGGTCGGAGACCTGATCACGGTCAAGGATCCAGAGCATATAAGGGCTGTGGAAGTCGCGGGAGGAGGAAGGCTCAAATATGTCGTGGTTGAGAATGAAGATGTTGCCAAGAAATGCATAGACTTCCTCAGGGAGAGAAATCTTGGAAGGATGAGCTTCATACCTTTGAACAGGATTCGAGCGGATGTAAATCTTCCTCCTTATCCGAGAGTAAGAGGTGCAGTTGACTTTGCAATAAACCTCGTTGAGTACGACAAAAGGTTTGAAAGGGCTGTCAGGTTCGCCTTCGGAGACACCCTGATAGTTGAGGACTTTGAGTCTGCCAAGAACATAGGAATCGGAAACTATCGTATGGTCACCCTTGACGGTGAGCTCTTTGAAAAGAGTGGTGTTATAACTGGAGGCAGCCAGAGAAGCGGTGGGGAGCTTGGAAGGAAGTTTTACGAGGAAGAGAGAAGGAAGCTTGAACTTGAGGAAGCTGATCTCAGAGAAAAGGAGCAAGACATAATCATAAAGCTCAGAGCACTCAGGAGTGAAATAGCAGAGAAAGAAGGAGTCCTTAAAGTTCTTGAAAAGAAGCTCTCAGAATTTGAGGAACTTTCAAAAGAAGGGGACAAAAAACTCTCAGAGTACGATGAAAAAATAAACAAGGCTCATGAGTACGTAGAGATCCTGAAGTCTCAGGAAAAAGACCTCAGGGATAGACTCCAGAAGCTTAGAGAAGACATTGAATACAGCGAGGAGAAACTCAGAAACCTAATTCTCAAGAGGCAGGACATAATCAACTACTATAAATCCTCAGGTATTGAAGAAAAGAGGCAGGAGTATGAGAAGATAAAGAGAAAAGCTGAGAACAAGAGGGCTGAGCTTGAGAGCATAAGGCTCTCCTTTAAAGACAAGGAGGCGGAGATAAAGACGGTTGAGGAGGAAGCTCAGAGAAAGAGGAGCTACATTGAAAATCTTATGTCTGAGTACGAACAGATAGAAAGAGACATTGAAGAGCTTAAAAGCAAGAGGTCGGAGCTTGAGGAAAGAGTTAAGGATATAGAGGCTCAGGTCTATCAGTTCTACAAGGAGAAGGATAAAACTGAGGAGGAGGTGAGGGATCTTCAGGCTGAGCTTGGAAGGTTAAGAGTTGAAGAAGATGACTTTCACTCAAAGGTAGGTGACCTGAGTGCAAACCTGAGCAGAGTTCAGCAGAAGCTCACAGACCTTGAGCAGAGGCTTGTGGAGTTGGGCTTTGAAGGTGAACTTCCCGATGTGAAGGATGGAATAACAAAGCTCAAGGAAAAGCTCTTCAGGATAGAGAGAGAGATCCAGCACCTCGGGAACGTGAACCTGAAAGCAGATGAGGACTACAGGGAAGAGCTTGAGAGATACAACGATTACGAGGCAAAACATAAAAAGCTACAGGAAGAGAGGAAGGCTATAAGGGACATGATAGAGGAGATTGAAACTAAGAAGCTGAAGGCTTTCATGGAAGCCTTTGAGCACATAAACAGAAATCTGAAGAAGATATTTTCCTTCTTGTCTCCCGGTGGAAGGGCACAGATGATAATAGAAAATGAGATAGACCCATTCAGTGGCGGGATAAACCTCGTTGTAAAGCCCAGAGGGAAGGACGTTCAGTACCTTGAGGCTATGTCCGGAGGTGAGAAAACCCTTGCGGCACTGTCTCTGATATTCGCAATTCAGGAGTATAAGCCCTCTCCCTTCTATTACTTTGATGAGGTTGATGCCCATCTTGATGAGGCTAACGCAAAGAAGGTTGGGGAGCTGATAAAGGAGAAATCAAAGTCCGCTCAGTTCATAGTGGTAACCTTAAGAGAAGTGCTTGCGAGCTTTGCAGATAAGCTGATAGGTGTGTCAGCTCGTGCTGGTATATCAAGGGTATTCCCTGTTGAAAACCTCTCAAGCGTTGTTAGGCAAGAAGAAGCTTCTTGAGAAAAGAAATTTAACCTTAAACAACACCTTACCGCTTAAAATTATTAAGCTATGGTCTCAGCATTATTTGAGGGTCTATGCCCCAATTGTGGTGGAGAAATAAGCTCCGACAGGCTCCTGAAGGGACTTCCCTGTGAGACTTGTCTTCCGAAAGAAGTAAGCAGGGAAAAACTTTGCTCG
>CAZPVY010000107.1:0-5758 GCA_964590265.1 uncultured Aquifex sp.
TGTTGCCTCCGATGTATCGGCAATAATTGCTCACACAAAACACGTTGTTTATTTCAAGGAAGATGCTCTCCAGCCTCCCTGCTTCTTGCCATATATCTTTGAGCATAGAAATAATTTAAAGTATGCTATTTTCACTTGCAACAAAAGGGCAGTTGTGAGTATATATTTAAAAATTAATTAAAGGAGGTATGAAGGAAATGTATCCTATGGAGAAGGAAGTGAACATCCAAGATGAACTTCTTAACAACCTTAAAGCAAAGGAGAGTACAGTAACTGTTTACCTTACGAGAGGAAACAGGCTAACTGGCAAGATACTGGATCACGACAAGTACACCATACTGCTTGATGTTGATGGACAGCCAAATCTGATATATAAGCATGCGGTCAGCACCATAGTGGAGGGTAAATGAAAGCTATCCTTGTAGGTATATGGAATAGAGATATAAGTAGGGAGGAGGCAAAGGAATCTCTGAAGGAGCTTAAGGGTCTCGTTGAGGCTCTTGGGGGGAAGAGTATAGGTTATGTGCTTCAGAACAGAAACAAGCCCGACGTAAGATACTTTATCGGAGCTGGTAAGGCTCAGGAACTGAGAGAGATATCACATGGGACAGGTGCCGATACGATCGTTTTTGATGACTTTCTCACCCCTTCGCAGGCGAAGAACCTTGAAAAGCTCATCGGAAGAACGGTTCTTGATAGAACGGATCTCGTGATAGAGATATTCTCACGTAGGGCAAGGAGTAAAGAAGCTAAACTTCAGGTTGAGCTCGCAAGGCTCACTCACGAACTCCCGAGACTTTACGGTAAGGGTAAGGTAATGTCAAGGCTTGGGGGAGGTGTCGGAACGAGAGGTCCGGGTGAGCAGGAAGCTGAGCTTAGACGAAGGCTTATAAAGAAGAGGATCCATCAAATAAAAAATGAGCTTGAGGAGATAAAGAGAATGAGAAGACGCCAGAGAAAGAGAAGGGAGAGGGGTGAAACAGGTGAGAATGTGGTGAAAGTTGCTCTTGTTGGATATACAAACGCTGGCAAATCCACCCTCCTTAAGGCTCTTACAGGAAGGCAAACCTTTGTGGCAGATATGCTCTTCGCTACACTTGATACAAAGACTTCTTCAAGAATGATCTCACCCGAGCTTAAGGTTCTCTTTACAGACACAGTAGGATTTATAAAGAAGCTTCCCCCAGAGCTGATTGAATCATTTAAAGCTACCCTTGAGGAGGTAACAGAAGCGGACATAATACTCCACGTGGTGGACATATCCGATGACAGGTGGCTTGACTATATACATACAGTCAAGGACATTCTCAGGGAGCTTGAGGCTGACGATAAACCGGTAATATACGCTCTGAATAAAGCTGACAGGATAGTGGATGACGAGGAGAAGATGAGGCATTTACCTCACAGAGCCTTCGTAGAAGGGAAGGCAGTTCTGATATCTGCTGAAAGAAGATGGGGTCTTGGAGATCTAATAGAGGAAATAAGGTCCTTGAGTGAAGAGATTTTAAGACCCGTCTTAGTAGAATAGGTATAGACTGATCATAAGAACTACGATAAAAAGTAACGTCATACCTCCGCCTGCCTTCACGTAATCAACCGTTCTGTATCCGCCTGGTCTCATTATAAGGGCGTTTACTTGATGAGTTGGGATCACAAAGGTGTTTGATGCAGAAACTCCCACTACAAGGGAAGCGAGCCTTGGATCCGCACCAGTTTCCATAGCCATATCAATAGCCAATGGGACAAGAAGTACAGTCGCTCCAACATTTGAAACTACAAGGGTGAAAAACGAGGTAAGCAGTGCGATGAGAAAATAGAAGGTAAGGGGTGCCAGTTCTCCTATTCCCGAAATTATCGTCTTTGCTATGAACTCAGCTGTTCCGCTCTCCTGAAACGCCATCCCGAGAGGCAGGAGACCTGCCAGAAGAAAAACCGTCATCCAGTCAACGGACTGGTAAGCTTCATCAACGCTGAGAACTTTTGTGAGTATCATTCCGAGGGCACCTGTCAGGAGAGCTATAGATAGCTTAACGTTGAATATGAGGATCATGGTCAGGGCAACCGCAAACCAGAAGAGGGCAAGCTTCGCCTTCTCCGGTCTCATAACCTCACCTTTTATCTGTGTTGAGAAGGCAAAAACGTTTCTATTCTTCAGTTCTATAAACTTGTCCCATTTACCGAAAAGAAGGAGGGCATCGCCTGAAGCGAGTTTTGTGTCTGAAAAACCTGCGTATATCACCTCCCCCCTGCGGACGAGAGCAACAGAGTTTACTTCATACCTTTTCCTGAAATGAACCTCCTTAAGAGTTCTTCCTACGAGCTCAGACCTTGGAGTAACTATTCCCTCAACGAGACCTGCGTTCACAGAAGACAGGTCATCTGCAAACTCTTCAAGATCAGGCTTCAGGATCAGACCCAGCTCATCTGCAAACCTTTCAACTGTTTCAGGACATCCTATCACCGCTATATCATCCGAAGGTCCTATGTACTCTTCTCTGTAAGGGGCAAAGTTCTTATGTCTCTCCTTTCTATGGTAAACCGCCACTATTGTTACCTGATACTTACCCCTCGCATCAATTTCCTCAACGGTTCTCTTCGTAAAGTTGACCGGAACATGCAACTCATACAAACCACAGATCTTGTCGTAAGTCTGGGCAAGTTCCGGTGGTATTAGCTTTCCTTCATCATCCTTAGTTTTCACCTTCGGTAGAACAAGTCTACCTAAGAAAATGAAGTAGAGTATGCCGGCAACTACGAGGGAGAGACCTATTGGAGTTACGGAGAACAGCTTAAAGGGAGGCAGGTTATAAAGTGCCAGCAGATCGTTTAACAGTATCAGAGGGCTTGAACCCACGAGTGTTATAGTGCCTCCGAGGATAGCACAGAAACCCATGGGCATGAGAAGATGTGATACAGGAATGTGAAGCCTCCTTGAGATCCTCACAACCGCAGGAAGGAAGAGAGCCGCGGCACCTATGTTCTGCATGAAGCTTGATATTAGAGCTACAGCTCCAGAAATGAGAGCTATTATCCTCGTCTTTGATTTTCCAGCGAATTTGATTATGTAACCGGCAAGTATGTTCATTATCCCGGTCCTATCAAGCCCAGCCCCTATGATTATCACTCCTATTATTGATACAACCGCGTTACTGCTGAGACCGCTTATTGACTTCTCTGGTGCGACAAGACCGAGAAGAGGGAGAAGAACCATCATAAGGATGCCGACAACGTCAACTCTAACTAACTCAGATACAAAGAGAAATATAGCCAGAACCAGAGCTTCAAGGGTAAGAACCTTTTTCTTATCAATACCTGCAATCTCTTCAACTGAGGAAGGGTCTGCGAGGAAAGTTCCGAGTATAGCGCCTGATATTAAGAGGAGAAGAGCTTTTTTTATCACTGTACACCGAAAATTATAATACTAATCATGAAAGTACTTCACATCCTTGATGCTTCTTCTTTCATATACAGGAGCTACTTTGCCCTTCCCCCACTTACCACAAAAAAAGGTTTTCCGACGGGAGCCGTATATGGCTTTCTTAGAGCCCTTCTCTCAATAATCAAATCGGAAAGACCTGAATACCTCGTTGTTGTCTTTGATGCTCCTGCTCCCTCAAAGCGCGAGAAGGTGTACAAGGAGTATAAAGCTGGCAGACCTTCAATGCCGGATCCTTTGAAAGTCCAGATACCGGTTATAAAGGAGATCATTAAACTTATGGGAGTTCCAATTTTGGAGATCCCCGGCTATGAAGCTGACGATTTGATAGCTATCCTTGCAAAGAAGTATTCCAGTGAAGGTTTTAAGGTTAGGATATATACACCTGACAAGGATATGCTTCAGCTTGTAAATACAAACGTTCTGGTGATAAATCCCATGAACTGGGAGGTTTTTGATTCAGAAAAGGTTAAGCAAAAGTTTGGAGTTCCACCAGAGAATATTCCTGACTTCCTCGCTCTCGTCGGAGACAAAGTAGACAACATAGAAGGCATCAAAGGTGTCGGTCCCAAGACTGCTGTGAAGCTTATACAGAGGTTTGGAGGGGTGGAAGGTATCCTCCAAAGATGGGAAGAGTTCAAAAAAATCTATCCGGATGCCGAAAAGGAAAGGCTTGAGCTGTCCTACTATCTCGTGAAACCCATGCTTGATGCGGATATTGACCTGAAGCCTGATGATTTGAAGCTCAGAGATCCTGATATGAGCAGATTAAGGAAAAGGCTTGAGGATCTTGAAATGAAGAGCATCCTTAAAGATATAGAAAAGATAGCCAGAGCAGGGACTCAGAAGAGCCTTTTCTAACGTGCTATGCCGTTCACCCTTCCTTGAACCTCATCAACAGCCTGCACGAGCCTCGAGTAAACCTCATGAGCCCTCGTTGTTTCAATCAACCTTACCATTTCCACGATAGCGTTTACATTAGATCCTTCAAGAAATCCCTGCCTGATCCTGAACTCAGTTGCAGGTTGGGGTGTTCCCGCAAAAAGATCAAGCCCTGTCTTCTCAGCATCCGGTAGAGTCCACACACCCAGAGTAGTTACGAACTCTCCATCGGTGTATATGTTTCCCTCAAGATCAATCTGAACATTCGCACCTTCAAGCCTTATCTCCCTGTTGTTTTTATCAAGAACCCTGTATCCCTCCTCCGTAACCAAGAAACCTTCTCTATCCATCCTGAAGTTCCCTTTTCTCGTATAACGAATTCCCTCAGACGTTCTGATTGCAAAAAATCCATCACCCTCTACTGCAACATCAAGGGGATTTCCCGTTTCCCTCAGAGGACCCTGCGAGAGATCTGTAAATATGGAAGATATCATGGGATAGACAAAGTTGTTAGTGGGATTTTCGGGAGACGAATTTGGTAGCTGGTTTCCCACATCCGTATACCAGCTTGCCACCTCAATAAAATCCTTTTTAAAAGAAGGAGTATCAAGGTTGGCAAGATTGCTGGTCGTGACACTCAGCTTTCTCTCTTGAAGGAGCATACCGCTTGAAAGAATAAAAAGAGGTTGATAATCAAGAGCCATTCTCTTTCCTCCCTTATATAGATATATCGACTCTTTGACCGAGTTTCATCAATTCTTCCATCTTAAGTACAGCCTCACCAAAATCAGATATATATCCCCCAAATCCTTTAGCAAATCTCTCCGCATTCTCTTTATCCGCAAATACAAAAGCAGGAGGACTACAGCAAGGTGACACAGAACCTCCAACAACGTATGTTACCGCGAAGGCGTTTATTGGATTGCAGGTTATAAAGTCTCTCGTTATAACCATCTCTATCCTTTCTCTGTTCAGGTTCTTGTAAGCTATCAATCCGCAGTGGGCACAACAGGTGTGAACTTTTTTGCCACCCTTAAGTATGTATATGAACGCAAGCCTCAGATCAACCTCCTTACCGCATACAGCACATACACTCTCTTTAATGTCTTCATCTTTTTTCAGCTCTATGTTTCCATGCTTTCTTATGATCCTTCCCTCCTCCTCAAGTTCTCTCAGATCTCTGTATATGGTCATCAGAGAAACATTGAAGTGACGGGCAAGCTCCTTAACGGTTGTATAGCCTTCCTCTATAAGCCTCAGTATCTCTTCCTTCCTGCCCATCGCTTTAAAAACTTATCAGCATTATGTAAATTATAAATTGACTTTATCATATTATTAATAAAAAGTAATTGTAGGGGTATAATTATATGGTGTGTATATAATTGAAAGCAGTATCGTCCAAGATAAAAAGGTTTAGTGATGAATGTCAAGCGGTACCGC
>CAZPVY010000108.1:0-5741 GCA_964590265.1 uncultured Aquifex sp.
GGCACTACACGATGCCTTCAATCCCACGTCCATGTTCTATAACTTTCTGTATGTGATACTGATAGTCTTCTTCACTTACTTTTATACTGCCGTGATGATAAATCCGGTTGAAGTGGCGGATAATCTTAGGAGAGGAGGAGCTTTTATACCCGGTGTGAGACCCGGTTTAGAAACCCAAAAGTTTCTTGAAATGGTGATAAACAGGCTCGTCTTTGTGGGAGCACTGTTCCTGTCAGTCGTTGCAATAATCCCGTTATTTATAAGCCTGTGGCTTAAGGTTCCCTTTTATTTCGGAGGAACTACAGCTCTCATAGTGGTCGGAGTTGCCCTTGATACCCTAAAACAGGTGGAAGCTAACCTTCTTACCAAGAAATACAAAGGTTATATAAGAAAGAGGAGGTAGTTATGAATCTTGTATTTCTTGGACCTCCCGGTGCAGGGAAAGGAACTCAGGCTAAGAGGCTTGCTCAGGAACTTAGTTTAAAGCACATATCAACAGGGGACATTCTCAGAGAGGCTGTGAAGAACGAAACTCCGCTCGGAAAGAAAGCTAAGGAGTACATGGACAGAGGGGAACTTGTGCCGGACGATTTGATAATAGCCCTCATAGAAGAGGTTATGCCCGAAGGAGGAGGTGTCATCTTTGACGGATTCCCAAGGACAATAGCCCAGGCTGAAGCTCTTGATGAGATGCTTTCCAGAAAAGGGATGGAGGTTGATAAGGTTATCCTTTTTGATGTTGATGACGATGTTGTTGTTGAGAGACTTTCGGGAAGAAGGGTATGCTCCAAATGCGGAACTGTTTATCACATAAAGTACAACCCTCCAAAAAACGATGAGGTATGTGATGTATGTGGAACCAAGCTCGTGCAGAGGGATGATGATAAAGAAGAAGTGGTCAGAAACAGGCTTGAGGTTTACAGAAAGCAAACTGCACCGCTCATTGAATACTACGAAGGGAAAGGTATATTAATAAGACTGGACGCTTCAAGGGATATTGAAGAGGTTTATCAAGAGCTTTTGAGGGCTCTCAAATGAAGAAGGGAATTGAGCTTTACTCCTTAAAGGAGATAGAGAAAATAAGAAAAGCTTGTCAGATTGTGGCAGAGGTTCTTCAGGTAGTTGCGGAGAACATCAAGCCGGGTATAAGTGCTTGGGATATTGAGATGATAGCGAGAGAAGAGGCAAAGAAGAGGGGGGCAAAACCTGCCTTTTTGAACTACAAACCTCCCTTTAGCAACGTCAGATATCCTGCTGCAACCTGCATTTCAATAAACGATGAGGTTGTCCATGGGCTTCCTAAGAAGGACAGAATAATTGAAGAGGGGGATTTGGTAAGTGTGGATTTTGGTGCTATAATAGATGGTTACGCTGGCGATTCTGCTATTACCGTGGCTGTTGGCAACGTAGATGCCGATAAGAAGAGGCTTATGGAAGCTACAAAGTTAGCTCTGGAGAAGGCTGTGCAGAAGGCTACTCACGGCAATTGGCTTAGCGACATAGTTGAGACCATTCATTCTACAGCAGAGGAGTATGGGGTTTACCCTGTGCTCAAGTACGGAGGACACGGGATAGGTAAGAAGGTTCACGAAGAGCCCTTTGTTCCCAACAACAGGAAGGATCTGGGTAAGAAGAACATCAAGCTCAGAAGGGGAATGGTGATAGCCATTGAACCTATGTTTTCTCTCGGAACGGAGGAAACTGTGAGCGACGGAGATGGTTGGACTGTCAAAACTAAGGATGGAAGTCCCGCAGCCCACTTTGAGCATACCGTTGCAATAACTAAGGAAGGACCTCTTGTCCTGACGGAGATTTGAGATGGGTAAGAAGAAAAGGCAAGAACACGAAAAGGAAAAAGGCATAGTGATGGAAGGTGAAGTGGTAGAGGCTCTCCCTAACGGTATGTTCAGGGTGAAGCTTGAGAGTGGACACGAGGTATTAGCCCACATATCGGGCAAGATGAGGATCAACTTCATAAGGATACTGCCCGGGGACAGGGTCAGGGTTGAACTCTCTCCCTATGACCTCACCCGGGGAAGGATCGTTTACAGACTCTGAGGAGGTAAGCAGGTGAAGGTAAGGGCTTCGGTTAAAAAAAGGTGTGCCAAGTGCAAGATCGTCAGGAGAAAGGGAAGGGTTTATGTTATATGTGAAAACCCAAAACACAAACAGAAGCAAGGCTGATGGAGGTTAGGATATGGCAAGGATAGCTGGCGTTGATCTTCCCGACAACAAGAGGCTTGAGATAGCGCTGACCTACATATACGGTATAGGTAAAGCAAGGGTGAAGGAGATATGTGAGGGAACAGGTATTGACTGTAGGAAGAGGGTTGGAGAGCTTACTCCCGAAGAGCTTAACACGCTCAGAAAATTCATAGACGAGAATTACAAGGTTGAGGGTGATCTCAGGAGAGAGGTTCAGCTCAACATTAAAAGACTCATGGATATGGGTTGTTACAGGGGTCAGAGACATGCAAGAGGTCTCCCCGTCAGGGGTCAGCAGACGAGGACGAACGCAAGGACGAGGAAGGGTAAAAGAAGAACTGTTGGCGGAACAAAGAAGAAAGGTAAGTAAGGAGGAGCGCAATGGCTAAAAAGAAAAAGCAGAAGAGGACGGTAACCAAGGGTATCGTCCATATTCATACTACCTTTAACAACACTATCATTAACATAACCGATCCTCAAGGTAACACAATAGTCTGGGAGAGCGGTGGAACTGTTGGATTTAAGGGAACGAGAAAAAGCACTCCTTATGCGGCTCAGCTTGCAGCTCAGAAAGCTCTCAGAAGGGCGATAAACGAATTTGGACTTCAGGAAGCCGAGGTCTGGGTAAAGGGACCCGGTGCCGGCAGAGAATCAGCTCTGAGAGCGGTGTTCGCTTCTGGACTGAAGGTAACAGCGATAAGAGATGTTACTCCAATACCCCATAATGGATGCAGACCACCCGCAAGGAGGAGAGTCTGATGGGAAGGTATATAGGACCCTGGGTAAAGCTTGATAGAAGATTTGGTGCTGTTGTTTCTGGTAAAAGATCCGCTCCGCGGATACTTCAGAGAAGGAACTTCCCTCCCGGACAGCACGGAAGGATAAAGGGCAGAAGAAGAAAGCTCAGCGAGTATGGCATCCGTCTCATGGAAAAGCAGAAGCTCAAGTATCTCTATGGAGGACTTAGAGAAAAGCAGTTTAAGAGATACTTTGATCTTGCAGCAAAGTCAAAGGAGAATACGGGAGAGATCCTCCTTCAGCTTCTTGAAAGGAGGCTTGACAACGTAGTTTACAGACTCGGATTTGCGGTAACGAGGCGGCAGGCTCGTCAGCTCGTAGCACACGGGCACATACTTGTGAACGGGAAAAAGGTTGATATACCTGGTTATCAGGTTGAATCCGGAGACATCATAGAAATAAAGCCGTCCTCAAGAGATATTCCCTTTGTGAAGGAGAACCTTGAGAACATAGATCCGAGAAGCGTTCCCGAATGGCTTGAGCTTGACAAGGACAACTTCAGAGGAAAGGTGTTGAAGCTTCCTGAAAATGTCTCTGAGTACCTTGAGGTGCCCGTGAACGTTCAGTACATCATTGAGTTCTATTCCAAGGTATAAACTGGAGGTTGTTAGATGCTGAATGAATTTGTTTTTCCCAACAAAATTTATTGGGAGCAGAAGGAAAAGGACAGAGGTGTGTTCGTAGTAGAACCTCTTGAGAGAGGGTTTGGGACAACTCTTGGAAACGCTCTAAGAAGGGTTCTCCTCTCATCAATATCCGGAACTGCAGTAACAGCAGTTAAGATCTACGGAGTCTATCATGAGTTTTCTACCCTTGAGGGTATTGCTGAAGACGTTGTTGAGATAATAGCGAACATAAAGGGTGTGCGATTCAATCTGAAGGACTCAGACGTTGAAGTTCTTTATCTTAAGAAGAAAGGAGAGGGAGAGGTAAAAGCTGGTGATATAGCTCTTCCTCCGAACGTTGAGATAGCTAATCCGGATAAGGTGATAGCCACGATAACCAATCCAGATGTAGAGTTCAATGCGGAGATAAAGATAGAGAGAGGCAAGGGATACATTCTTGCAGAGGAGATGGAAGCAATAGGTGAAACCGGCTGGATACTCCTTGACGCAGACTTCTCACCGGTGAAGCTTGTAAGCTACAAGATAGAGCAGACAAGGGTTGGTGAAAAGACGGACTACGAGAGGCTCACTGTAGAGATAATTACCGATGGGACAAAGTCTCCAGAAGACGTTGTGAAGGAAGCAGTTGACATACTCAAGAGGCACCTCTCACTCCTTGAACACATATCCTACGAAGTTCCGACCCTTGAGGAGCCCATACCTGTTGATGAGCTTTCTGAGAAACTCACCCTCTCCATTGAGGAGCTTGATATATCGCAGAGGGCGCTTAACTCCCTCAAGAGGATGGGTATAACCACAATAGGTGACCTTGTTCAGATGACTGAGGAGGAGTTAAAGAGCACTAAAAATATAGGTAGGAAGGCTCTTGCTGAGATAAAAGAAGCTCTCAAGCAGATGGGACTTCAGCTCGGACTTAACATAGAAAGCAAGAGGTGATGAGAGATGAGACACAAGGTAAAGAAGAAAAAGTTTGATAGAACCAAAGAGCAAAGGCTTGCTCTTTACAGGAGTCTTGCGAGAGCTCTTATTCTTGAAGAAAGGATAGAAACTACTGTAGAGAGAGCTAAGGCTGTCAGGAGCTTCATTGAAAAGCTTGTAACCCTTGGGAAAAAAGGTGATCTTGCAGCCCGTAGGAGAGCCCTCCAATTACTTCCTGACAGGGAAGTTATTAAAAAACTCTTTGAGGACATTGCACCGAGATTTGAAGGAAGGAATGGAGGTTACACGAGAGTTATAAAGCTTCCCGATAGGAGAAGAGGAGACGGAGCTGAGCTCGCCATCCTTGAATGGGTTGAGTGATGCTCTTTAAGCTTGTTCATCTACTTATACAGCTACTCATACTTCTGATTTTTATACATGCCCTCGGTTCTTGGTTTCCTCAGATAAGGGAGAGTAGTTTCTATCATCGTCTTGACAAGATTATAGAGCCCCTCCTCAACCCTATTAGGCAAGTTCTGCCCAATATGGGCGGTATAGACATATCCCCTGCGATACTTATATTCGTTCTTGTTCTGATTGACAGGGCACTTCCGAGATGAAAAGACCTGTTATGCTTATAGACCTTGACAGATGCATAGGCTGTTTATCCTGTGAGGTAGCTTGTGTTCAGGAAAAGGGACTGGAAAAGCTCAGTATAAGACCAATGAAGGTTTTTCGCATAGAAGGGCTCTCGGATGAACCTGACGGCTTTTTCCTTCCCATGAACTGCTTTCACTGTGATCCGGCTCCCTGCGTTATGGCTTGTCCCACATCCGCGATGAGGAAAAGAAAGAAGGACGGTATTGTTTACGTTGAGAAGATGCTCTGTATAGGATGTAAGGCATGTGTAATAGCTTGTCCTTACGGTGCCATATCCTTTAACCCAGCAACCATGAAGGTTGAAAAGTGTGATTACTGTTACAAACGGGTTGATAAAGGTCTTCTCCCCTCGTGTGTCTCTAAGTGTGTGACTAACTGTCTGTACTTTGTTGAAATTGATAATGTTCCAAAAGAGAGACATAGGGGGAGGAGAATAGATTCAGAGCTATATAGAGAGATCTTTGCCGTTGGTGATAGGGTGAACCTGTTTAATAATTAGGCAAGCATTGAAATCCAACGGGTATAGGAGTGTAG
>CAZPVY010000109.1:0-5632 GCA_964590265.1 uncultured Aquifex sp.
AGAGGATGTAGATAAGGAACTGAATCTCTGTGGCTGGGTTCACAGGATAAGAAATCACGGAGGAGTCATCTTTATAGACCTCCGAGACAGAGAGGGGATAGTTCAGATAGTTGTGGAAGAGAGAACAAATCCAGAGGTTTATGAAAAGGCTGATAGTATAAAGCCCGAATGGGTAATAGGAGTAAGAGGCAGAGTAAGGAAAAGACCAGAAGGTACGGAAAATCCCCGCTTAAAAACAGGATACGTTGAGGTTGTGGCAGATGAAATAAGGGTCTTTAATACCTCTGAAGTTCTCCCATTTCCCGTCGAGGAGGAGACTCACGTATCCGAAGAGCTAAAGCTCAGATACAGGTACATAGACCTCAGAAGGTTTTCCATGAAGGAGAACCTGATTTTCAGACACAGACTCTATCAGGTAACGAGAAAATTCTTTGACGAGAAAGGTTTTATTGAGATAGAGACACCCTTTCTTACAAAGTCAACTCCTGAAGGTGCAAGAGATTTCATAGTTCCCTCAAGGCTTCACCCTGGCAAATTTTACGCCCTTCCCCAATCTCCTCAACTCTTTAAGCAGATACTGATGATATCTGGGTTTGATAAGTACTTCCAGATAGTTAAGTGCTTCAGGGATGAAGATCTCAGAGCAGACAGACAGCCAGAGTTTACTCAGATTGACTTTGAGATGTCCTTTGTAAGGGAAGAAGACATAATGGATGTTGTTGAAGAGCTCGTCGCGAGGCTGTTTAAGGAGCTTCTCGGTATTGATCTGAATAGACCCTTTGAAAGGATCTCTTACAGAGAGGCTATGGAGAGATACGGCTCCGACAAGCCTGATAGAAGGTTTGGTCTTGAGCTGATAGAGCTGACGGACGTATTTGAGAATACGGAATTCAAAGTATTTAAAAGTGTCATAAACAGCGGTGGAGTGATCAAAGCCATAAACTTCAAGGGAAGCAACCTCTCAAGGAAGGAGATAGACGATCTCACAAAGTACGTTCAAACGCTTGGTGCGAAGGGGCTTGCTTGGATAAAGGTTGAAGCTGGTAAGCTTACATCTCCAATAGTGAAGTTCTTCTCTCAAGAAGAGACGGACAACCTGCTCCGGAGGGTAAATGCACAGGAGGGAGATGTTATCTTCTTCTCTGCGGATAAAAAGGACATGGTATACAAGATACTAGGGAATTTGAGACTTCACCTCGCTCAAAAATACGGACTCGTTGACACAAGCAGATGGGACGTCCTCTGGGTTGTTGACTTCCCTCTCATGGAGTGGGACGATGAGGAGGAAAGGTTTGTTTCCCTTCACCATCCTTTCACATCTCCGAAAGAAGAAGACATTGACAAGCTGAAAGAAGCTCTCAAGACTGAAGACCTGGAAGAGCAAAAAGATCTTGTTCACTCCGTCAGAGCAAGAGCCTATGACCTTGTTTTGAACGGAGAGGAAATAGGAGGGGGTTCAATCCGTATTCATACAACCGAGCTTCAGGAGGTAATCTTTAAGCTCCTCGGCATCGGTGAGGTGGAGGCTCAAGAGAAGTTCGGATTTCTTCTTGAAGCTCTTAAGTTTGGAGCACCGCCTCACGGAGGTTTTGCCTTCGGACTGGACAGGATGGTTGCGCTCATGAGAGGGCTTGATTCCATAAGGGACGTGATAGCCTTCCCGAAAACCCAAAAGGGAATCTGTATGCTCACCTCCGCACCTGACTACGTAACTCCAAAACAGCTCAAAGAGGTTCATATAAAGGTTGTGGAGTAGATGAGGATTGTCTCGGTTATAGGCTCTTCAAACTCAACGCCTGAGGAGTACCAAACCGCCTATCTCCTTGGTAGAGAACTTGCAAAGAGAAAGATAGCTATTGTCTGTGGGGGAAGAACGGGAGTTATGGAGGCTGTCTGTAGAGGTGCAAAAGAGGAAGGGGGACTTACAATAGGCATCATGCCATCCTATGATGGACATGAGGCAAACCCTTACGTTGACATAAGAATAAACACGGGTATGAGCTGGAATAGAAACCCTATTGTTGTAGCTTCAGGAGATATGGTTGTTGCCATAGGAGGACACTGGGGAACGTTATCTGAGATAGCCTATGCCCTGATACTTGGTAAGTATATAGTCGGTTTCAAAACTCATGATATAGAGGGGATTGAAAAAGTGGAGACCCTTGACGAAATTATTAGGAAGGTGGAGGCATTCTATGGATCAGGACATTAGCTTCCTTGAGGAGATGCTCTTTAACACAATGTTTTCCGAAATAGATGAGAGATATAATGAGGTTGTTGATATATACAGGAACGATTACGAAATACTCACTCTTGCTCAGCATCTTAAGAGTATAAGCGACATGGTGAGGGAGGTCTTTAAGGAGATACCGAATCCCCAGAAGAAGCTCGGAGAGGAGCTATACACGACCCTGTATCAGACTCTGAAGGATATAAGCTCAGTACTTTACGATCTTTCAATAGCTGAGGGAGATCAGCTGAGCTACGTTGTCGTTCAGGCATACAGAAAACTTGACAGCATGAACTCTCTGTTTGAAAGACTGGTATGATCTTTAAAAATAGAAAAGAAGCAGGGAGGCTTTTAGCGGATATTTTAGAGGACAAAATCCATCCAGAGGATAAGCCGATAATTCTTGCTATACCCAGAGGAGGAGTTCCAGTAGCCTATCAGCTTGCAAAAAAGCTGAAGATACCGATGAGTATCGTCGTTGTAAGGAAACTCGGTCTTCCATGGAACGAGGAAGCTGGATTCGGAGCTATAGACTCAGATGGAGCCACTTATCTTGATGAAGGGCTTGTGGACTACGCAAAGCTTGATGTGGAAACGATAAGAAGCATAGCGGAAAAGGAACTGAAGGAGCTGAAAGAGAGAGAGAAGAAATTCCTGCCTCAGGGTTATCCAGATATTAAGGACAGAGAGGTAATAATCATTGATGACGGAGTAGCTACAGGCTATACTGCGATAGCAAGTGCAGGCTTTGCTAAGAAAAGGAAAGCTAAAAGGGTAATAATTGCAGTTCCTGTATGTCCAAAGGATTCTATAAACAAGTTCAAGGATCACGCTGATGAGTTTGTCTGCTACCACCCCTCTTCAGACCTGAGCTTTGCAGTAGGCATGTTTTACAGAGATTTTCATCAGCTTTCAGATAAGGAGACACTTAGCTACATAAACGATGCAAAGAGAGAGGGATTCTTTGAACCCTGAGGAGTTATATTAGTTTTCATGAAGATCCTGATGATAGATAACTACGACTCCTTTACCTACAACCTTGTTCAGTATCTCGGCTCTCTCGGAGCAAAGGTTATAGTAAAGAGAAATGACCAGACGAGTATTGAAGAGATTCGTAACCTTAAACCGGAAGGTATAGTCATTTCTCCCGGTCCATGCACTCCTGCGGAGGCTGGTATATCTGTTGAGGTTATAAAGGAGTTCCACAGAGAAGTCCCTATACTCGGTGTCTGTCTCGGACACCAATCCATAGGTGTGGCATTTGGTGGAAAGATAATTAGAGCTAAAAGGTTAATGCACGGAAAGGTATCAGAGATTCACCACACAGATGAGGGAGTGTTTAGGAACATACCGAACCCTTTCACCGCAGTCAGATACCACTCCCTTGTTATAGAAAGGGAGAGCCTGCCGGAGGTTTTAAAGATAACAGCTTGGTCTGAGGATGATGAGATAATGGGAGTTCAACACAGAGATCACCCTGTTTATGGTGTTCAGTTCCATCCTGAGTCCGTTCTCTCTGAACACGGCATGGACATACTGAAGAACTTCCTTGAGATAGTTTCTTCGGGAGTCAGGGTTTAAATTTCAATACTCTCTATGTTGTATATCTCAAAGACCTCGTGATGTTTGAGAAGCCCGAGAGCCTCTCTGTATATTATCAGATACCTCCTTTGTTCATAAGCTTTTTCTCTTAGCGTATAAAATCTCCTTCTGAGCCTTATCATCAGTTTCATGGAAAACACAGGAGTTCCTTTTTCCCTTTCAATCCTGCTCCTCAGATACAGAACAGCTTTTCTGATCCTTTCCATCTCACGCATGTACCTTTCAATCTTTGAACCGTAACAACCTCCTACGCTCGCTATTTCTTTAAGAAGTTCATCATCAAGCTCCGATTTGTCTATCATCTAAGAGTTATGTTTACCAGACAAGGATCGTATGGTCAAGCGGATGTGTTTTAATCATAGAAAGTTCCGTTTCCATGTTTTACATTCCTCCCATGGCTAAAAGGAGGATCATAAGTCCCATTAATCAGAGACAGGATCGACTTCCTCCCGGTCAGCACTGGATAAACTATCCTATCGTTTACGATATAGTTGAAAATCTTCCCGAATTTGATATTGAAGACTATAGATTTAAGGTGTGGGGAGAGGTTGAGAATCCGATAGAGCTTTCTTATGAGGAGATACTCAGTCTGCCTTCAGTTGAGCTGATAGCAGACTTTCACTGCGTTACAAGATGGAGTGTTAAAGAGATAAAGTGGGAAGGTGTTCCTACTCAGGAGATAATAAAACTTATCAAGCCCAAACCAGAAGCAAAGTATGTCTTTGTTTATTGCCTTGAAGGGTACACTACAAACCTTCCTCTTGAATACTTTGCTAAAGAAGATTCAATACTTGCCTACAGGATGTTTGATGAAACTATACCGAGAGAGCACGGCTATCCGCTTAGGCTTGTAGTTCCTCAGCTTTACGCTTGGAAGAGTGCTAAATACGTTTGGGGAATAGAGTTCAGGAAGGAGGATAAACCGGGTTATTGGGAAGAGAGAGGATATCATATGGTTGGCGAACCCTGGAAAGAGCAAAGATATTGGGGCGACTGATATAATCCTTTTATGCTCATAACCTTTGAAGGTATAGATGGAAGCGGAAAAACCACTCAGTCTAAAAAACTGTATGAATACCTGAAAGAGAAAGGATATAAAGTCTCTCTTTACAGAGAGCCTGGAGGAACTTCCTTAGGTGAGAAGCTGAGAGAACTTTTGATATATCAAAATCTTGATAAGAGGTGTGAACTTCTGCTCTTTGAAGCCTCAAGGGCTGACCTGATAACCAACAGGATTGAACCTGAACTCAATAGAGGTTTCATCGTGATACTTGACAGGTTTACGGACTCCACGTTAGCCTATCAGGGCTACGGCAGGGGGATAGATCTTGAACTTATAAGAGAGCTTAACGAGTTTGCGACTAAAGGTATAAAGCCAGACATTACTTTTCTTCTAGATATAGAGCCAGAGATTGCCCTCAATCGGTTAGGAGAAAGAACAAGGTTTGAGGATTCTGCTTTTCTGAAAAGGGTAAGAGAAGGATTCTTGGAGATAGCAAAAAGCGAATCCGACAGGATAGTAGTACTCTCCTCAAAGTTTCCAGAAGAAAAGGTATTTCAAAAAATACTGGATACCATAAAGAAAAGGGTTCTCCTCTGAAGTTTAATTTTTAGAAAGGCTCGCCCGGGCGGGCGAGCAAAAACTCTTGGGGAGGGAGGGGGAGGGAGTTTCTCACTCCCAATCTTTTTTTCACCTTTAACTGTATATCAATATAACATTCCTAAAACATTTTGTCAAGACGGTTTGAGCCTGTTTAAAAATTAGGCAAGCATTGAGAACCAAAGGGCATAGGAGTGTAG
>CAZPVY010000110.1:0-5366 GCA_964590265.1 uncultured Aquifex sp.
GGTGTTGCCCTATTCGGAGTTCTTCTTTACAGGGATGCACTTCTGACAGCTCTCCTGCTGATAGTAATCCCCATGATGGGTTTCACCGTCAAGTACTTCGGCAGTAAGAAGGGAAAACACATGAGGAGAACACAGGAGAGTACTTCAGACCTTACTCAGACGCTCTCTCAGACCCTTCAAGGGATAGAGAATGTTAAGGTATTTTCTGCTGAGGGAAAACTGCTTCAGGCATTTAAAGAGTTCAACTCAAGAATATACAGGTCGTCCGTCAAGGCGGAGTTCTACATAACGGGAAATACGGCTCTAAACTACATATTCGGATATACTGTAGTTGCGGGAGTTCTTTTCTACGGGGGTTACAGGATACTTGAAGGAGCTATCACGCCGGGTGATTTTATCTCCTATCTCACAGCACTTTTTATGGTTCAACCTACGCTTCTGAACACGCAGAAGGCTCTTATGAACCTGAAGGGAACTCTACCTGTAGTTGGGAGGTTGAGGGAGCTCCTGCAAATGGAAGAAGAAGGGGCTGGAGATATTCGCTTTGAAGGGTTGAAAGAAGAGATAGAGTTCAGTGGTGCCGGAGTCGTGATTGATGGCAAAGAGATACTGAAGAATATAAATATCAGGATTAAGAAAGGTGATAAGGTGGGAATAGTAGGGCATACGGGTTCCGGAAAAAGTACCCTCGTGAAGATAATTCCGCGTCTTATTGATTACACAGGTTCTGTTGAAATTGATGGTATAGAGCTGAGGGAGCTTGAGTTGAAGAGTCTTAGGGAAAAAATCGGTATGGCGACTCAGGACACATTTCTCCTGAACGCATCCATAAGAGAGAACCTCCTGATAGCAAAACCGGATGCGACGGAGAAGGAGATGTGGGAGGCTCTCAGGCTTGCCCTGTGCGACTTTGTTGAGAAGATGGACAGAGGTCTTGACAGCGTTGTTGGAGAAAGGGGATATTCCCTGTCTGGCGGGGAGAGGCAGAGGCTTTCCATAGCGAGGTTGTTTCTGAAAAACCCCGAGATAGTTATCCTTGATGAAGCCACCTCAGCTCTTGATATGAATACGGAGAAAAGACTTTTGAAGAATATCTGGGAGTTCTTTGAAGGTAAAACCATGCTCATAATCGCTCACAGACTCTCAAACGTTATTGACTGTGACAGGATAGTCGTCATGAAGAACGGAGCTATAGTGGAGGAGGGGAACTTCTACACCCTCATTGAGAAGAAAGGGGAGTTCTTCAAAATTTTCAAGGAAGGTAAGGTGGTATAATCCTCTTAAGAGATAATGGGAAAGCTCTTCATTCTTTCAGCTCCTTCAGGAACGGGCAAAAGCACGATAGCAGATAGACTTCTTAAGCAGGTAGAAGGTATAAGGCGTGTGGTCACAGCTACGACAAGAGAGCCGAGACCCGGTGAGAAGCCGGGTGTTGATTACATCTTTATGACCAGGGAGGAGTTTGAAGAGGGTATAAGGAACGGACTGTTCTTAGAGTACGCGAACGTATACGGGAACTACTATGGGACTCCCAGAGATCAAATTGAAAAGAACATGAAGGAAGGATACGACTCTCTTCTTGTTATAGACGTTCAGGGAGCTTTTAAGGTGAAGAAGATCTTTCCAGAGGCGGTTAGCATATTTCTGCTTCCCCCGTCCTTGGAAGAATTGAGGAGGAGGATGATAGGAAGGGGCTACAGGGACAGCAACACTCAAATAAGGCTTGAGACCGCAAAGGGTGAGATACCTTGTGCCAGAAGCTTTGATTATATTATAATAAATGATTTCATTGATAAAGCCGTGGAACAGTTGAGGAGCATCATTATTGCATCAAGGTGTGAGAGAGAGAGCACGCTCAGGAGAATCAAGAATCTTCTCTACAATGAGGAGATTATCTCACTGATTGAAGGAGGTGAGTGTTATGTCAAAGAGACCTGATATAGAAAACGCCCTGAAGCAGGTCAGCTCAAGGTATGAGCTTGTTCATGCTGCGGTCAAAAGAACTCTCCAGCTTCTTCAGGAGGGTGAGGACTTTTTCATAAGAGGGGAGAGAGAGCTGATAAAGAAGACCTTCCAGTCAATTGAAGATATAGCTCAAGGAAAGGTCAAAGTGGTCAAGAAGGAATAACTTTAACTCTATGAAGTTCATAACAGGCTATACCTTAAATGAGCTTAAAAATGAGTTAACTCGGCTGGGTCTTGAACCATATCGCGCAAAGCAGATCCTCAGCTGGATTTATAAAAAGTTCGTTACCGATTTTTCCCAGATGACGGATCTCTCAAAAGAACACAGGGCTTTCCTGAAAGATGCTTTCTCTTTCCATCCTCTCAAGATGGTTGATAAAGTTCAGGCTCCCGATGCAGTAAAGTACCTCTTTAAAACCCATGATGGTCATCTGCTTGAGACTGTTCTGATAAAGGAGAGGGATCATCTTACCCTTTGTGTATCTTCTCAGATAGGCTGTGCGGTGGGATGCACGTTCTGTGCAACAGCTCTTGACGGTTTAAGGAGGAACCTGAGAACCGAGGAGATAGTGGATCAGCTGGTGCAGGTTCAGCAAGATATATCTGAGAAGATTAGGAATGTGGTTTTCATGGGAATGGGAGAGCCCCTTGCGAACTACGAAAATGTCAGGAAGGCTATTGAGATAATGGTCTCTCCTTGGGGCATTGACCTATCCAAGAGAAGGGTAACCATATCTACGAGCGGGATCGTTGCCCAACTCAAAAAGATGGCTGAAGATCCTATCATGAGGGAGGTGAACCTCGCTGTCTCCTTCAACTCTCCAGGACAGTCTGAAAGAGAAAGGCTCATGCCTTTAACAAAAACAAATACCCTTGAAGATTTGATGGGGGTTCTGAAAGGATATCCCCTTCCGAGATACAGGAGGATAACCCTTGAGTATGTCCTTATAAAGGATGTAAACGATTCTCCTGAGGACGCTCTGTCACTTGCGAAGATGATAGGAAGGCACAAGAAAAGGTTTAAGGTAAACCTGATTCCTTTTAATCCCGATCCAAACCTACCCTATGAGAGACCTCCTCTCGAAAGAATCTTTGCCTTCCAGAAGGTTCTCTGGGATAGAGGAATATCCACCTTTGTAAGGTTCAGTAAGGGGGCGGACGTTTTCGGAGCCTGTGGTCAGCTGAGGGCTCAGAGAGTTGTGCTAAAATCTCATTTTCATGAAAAAGATACCCAAGTGGCTTACTGAATTCGCAGTAATCATAGTTGCGGTTCTTTTCATAAGAGCTACGTTTGTTCAGGCTTTCAACATCCCTTCAGCATCCATGCAACCGACCCTTCTAATAGGAGACTTTATCTTGGTGAACAAGCTCATATATAAATTCTCCGAACCGAGAAAAGGGGACATTGTCGTTTTTAAGTACCCGATAAACCCGAGCCTTGATTACATAAAGAGGGTAATTGCTGGTCCCGGTGATACGGTTGAGTTTGAGGAGTTCTACGATGAAAGGGCAGAGTTAAAAGTTTATAAGGTGAAGGTGAACGGGAAGGAGTACAGTTTGAGATACAAGACTCTTAGGAATTTCAACGGAAGATTTTACTACGAGTTTGAGGAGAGTATACCCCTGAACGGCAAAGTTATAAAGCACGATGTTTTGTTCTCTGCCTATCCGACTAAAGTTGCCGGGCTCGTCTCCTACAGTGAGGATGAATGTCTTGAGCAAAAGTACAACCTTTGTGTCAAGTTCGTTGTTCCTCAGGGCCATTACTTCGTGATGGGGGACAACAGGGACAACAGCGAGGATAGCAGGTTCTGGGGTTTTGTCCCAAGAGAAAACATGGTCGGAAAGGCTTTCGTGATTTACTTCTCTGGAAAGGTTCCTCCCTTAACTCCTCAAGATGTGAACTTTTTTACAGGATTTCGTCAGCTCTTTCTTGCCTTGCTGAATCCAAGATTTGACAGGATAGGAAAGTTCTTCATCTACTAAAAGGGATTTATGAAGACTTCTTCCTCATCGAGCTCTCTGAGAATACCTACGATTGTTGAAGGTTTTATTCCCGGCACGAGCATCAGGGTATTTAAAAGAAGTTCAACGGTAAAGGGAGGCTCAACGTACAGATCCATGACGTAACCTCCCTCAATGGTGGCAAAGCGACCAAGACCTTCTATAAGCTTGTCTGATACGGACTTTTCCTCATTGTTCATAACGTAGGTCAGAATTCTGTTAAGAAGACTTATAGCTTTTCCTCTGTCAGATACGTGAGGGAAATCAAGACCTGCTCTCATTCCGCTGAGATCAGCAATTATCTTTTCAAAGTTACCATAGGGAAGTCCATATCTCGGCAGAACTTTCCTGATTCTCAGATCACTCACTCTGCCAAGCAGGTTATTGAGCACGTTTCCCGAAGGCATGTATATTCTGTGATAGAGTTTCACTTCATCAGAAGGATCTTTTGATCCCTCGTTGAAAAGAGAACTCAGGAACTCAGGTGTGAAGAGTATACCTGTATCTTCCTCGTAGAGGCAGAATCCACCCGGTGAGGGTGAGAAATTAACTGGTATAAATCTGAGCCTGTGTCCCGTAGCTATTGTAACTGAGTAAGAAGGGAAATCCTCAAATGTTCTTATCCTGCTGGACTTACAGCCTGATTCTGAAACCACCCTTTTTACGGAGTAGTCAGTTATGAAGCGAACGTTCATCTTCTGTTCTGAGAGGACAAAGACGTTATAAACACTTGAAAGCTCACCGCTCAAAAGAATTACCGCGTCAAGCTCGTCAAGACTGAGAAGAGCGTCTTCAACGAGATTCCTCACCCCGCTCCATTCATCTATCGTGCCTATGTTTATCAGAAAGGCAACCTTTTTACCCCCGCCCTCATAAACTCTCAGATACACATTTTTCAGAATAACTGGTACTGAGGTAAACTTTGAAACTCTGAACACTCCCTCCTCAACTTCTTCAACAGGCTTGAACTCCTTTACCACCCTCTCTCCCGCAGAAACCGTAACCTGAATCGGCTTAGCTTTTTCAATCAGCGTTTTTACGAAGTCGTATGTACTCCCGAACCTCTGTTCAAGAGTTATATCCTCATAGTCTTTTACCTTTACAAGGAAATCTTCGCTTTCAAGGATTGTCTTCAGTTCCTCAAGGGTGCAGTCCATCCCGATAACATCTCCTTCAACTACGGATATGTTGCAGGAGTTATGGCTTGATATCTCAACGAGCTTTGTATCTTTTGTGTTGCTCAGCTTTATAACCGTATTTATGAAACCGAGCTGGTGGGCTTCCTCTGCAGGTTTAAACTTATGCAGGTAATTGAGCTTGTTCAAGAGTTCAAGGGGGTTAAAGGGTTTTCTTGTAAAGTTTAGCTCTGAGAAGCCTATATTTTTGAGCCTTATCTC
>CAZPVY010000111.1:0-5314 GCA_964590265.1 uncultured Aquifex sp.
ACACTCCTATACCCGTTGGATTTCAATGCTTGCCTAATTATTAAACAGGTTCATATATTAACTTGCTTTCGCCCATGAAAATTGTTAGAATACTATTTTGTCTCTTTTGAGAATATACTTTTGCTTTGGGGTGAAAAGCTATGATACAGAGACAGAGTTATATGAACGTTGCTGATAACTCGGGAGCGAAGAGAGTGCAGGTAATTGGTATTCCTTATGCTCCGAGAAGGTACGCTACGCTGGGAGATGTTATAACCGTTACAGTGAAAGATGCTCTTCCTGATGGGAACGCCAAAAAGGGTAAGATATACAGGGCTGTAGTTGTCAGAACTGCAAAGGAAGTAAGGAGACCTGACGGTAGTTACATAAAGTTTGATGACAACGCCTGTGTTCTTTTGAATCAATACGGAGAACCTCTCGGGACGAGAGTTCTTGGACCCATAGCGAGAGAGGTTAGAAACAGAGGTTTTACGAAGATAGCTTCCCTTGCACCGGAGGTGGTTTGATGGCTTTCAAGATAAAGAAAGGAGACACGGTAATAGTTGTAAGAGGAAAGAAGGCTAACAAAGGTAAGACGGGAAAGGTGATAAAAGTAATTCCCGAAAAGAACAGGGTCTTGGTTGAGGGTGTGAATCTTGTAAAGAAACATCTGAAGGAAATTCCCAACGTCAGAGAAGGCGGAATAGTTGAGATTGAGGCTCCTATTCACATAAGCAATGTGATGCTTGTATGCCCGAACTGTAAGAAACCTACCCGTGTGGGCTTCAGGATAGTTGAGGAGAAGGGAGTTCTAAGGAAGTACAGGTACTGCAAGAAATGCAATGAAAACATAGACCTTGTGAGAGAAAAACAGTTGAGAGGTTGATGTTATGGCTGTAGCTACAAAGTATGTTCCGAGGCTTTATCAGAAGTATAAGGACGAGGTAGTTCCTCGCTTGATGCAGAGGTTTGAGTACAAAAACCCTATGGAAGTTCCAAAGATCGTGAAGATAGTTGTGAACATGGGTGTCGGCGAAGCTGTTCAGGACATAAAGAACCTTGAGAGGGCGATGGAGGATCTCAGGCTCATAACAGGTCAGCAACCCGCGATAAGGAGGGCAAAGAAGTCGGAGGCTGGATTCAAGCTCAGAAAGGGAATGCCCATAGGTCTCAAGGTTACCCTCAGAAAGGAAAGGATGTGGGATTTCCTTGACAAAACTATATCAATAGCTCTTCCGAGGGTTAAGGACTTTAAAGGACTGAATCCCCGCTCCTTTGATGGAAGAGGAAATTACTCCTTCGGTATAGCGGAGCAGATCGTCTATCCTGAAATAGATTACGACAAGGTTGACAAGATAAGGGGTATGGACATAAGCATCCATACCACAGCCGAGACAGATGAGGAGGCTCTTTGGCTCCTCTCACTTCTCGGACTACCTATAAGAGCTTCATGAGGAGGTAAGCATGCCAAGGAAGGCGAAGGTAGCAAAGGACCTCAAGTACTATCCGAAGTGGAGAGTCAGGAAGAAGAATAGATGTCCCATATGCGGAAGACCGAGAGGATTTTTGAGATACTTCAATATGTGTAGGCTCTGTTTCAGAGAGCGTGCACTCAGGGGTGAACTCCCTGGAGTAAGAAAGTCAAGTTGGTAATTCGGAGGTAATGGTATGGATCCAATAGCTGATATGTTCTCCGCTATCAAGAACGCGATAATGAGGAAGAAAGACTACGTTGATGTTCCTTCATCAAGGGTGAAGGAAAGGATACTTGATGTCCTTAAGAAAGAAGGATTCATAAAGGAGTGGGAGAAGATTGAGGATGAGCAGCACAGGAAGGGAACCCAGTACACGCTCAGGATACACTTGAAATACCTTGATCCAAAGAAAGAAAGAAGCGCAATAACCAATCTTGTGAAGGTATCTACCCCTGGAAAGAGAGTGTACGCTCCAGTGAAGAAGATACCTTACGTAAAGAGAGGTTTGGGAATAGCCATCGTTTCAACCGATGCAGGTATAGTAACGGATCACGAAGCGAGGAGCATGAAAAAGGGTGGAGAGATCATAGCGATAGTCTGGTAGGAGGAATGAAATGTCAAGGATAGGAAAGAATCCCATACCTATACCTGATGGTGTTAAGGTAAGTCTTAAAGGAAATGAAATAACCGTTGAGGGACCTAAAGGGAAGCTCTCAATGAACTTTCATCCCGATATGAAAGTCATCGTTGATGAGAAGGAAAAGCAGATAAGAGTTGAGAGACCTACTGAAAGGGCTTTCCATAAGGCACTTCATGGAACAACTGCTGCACTCATAAGGAACATGGTCAAAGGAGTTACGGAAGGTTTCACGGAGATACTTGAGGTTCACGGACTCGGTTACAGAGCAGCTGTAAAAGGAAATATCCTTGAGCTTAATCTTGGACTTTCTCATCCTGTTCTATACGAGATACCTAAGGATATAAAGATAGAGGTCAAGGGTAACGAGATACATATTCATGGTATAGACAAGCAAAGAGTGGGGCAGGTTGCTGCGGAAATAAGAGCGTTCAGAAAGCCAGATCCATACAAGGGCAAAGGTATCAGATACAAGGATGAAGTTCTCAAACTCAAGCCTGGAAAGGCTGCTGGTAAGAAGTAAGGAGGTTCATGAATGGCTAAGCTGAGCAGGAGAGAGAAGAGGATAAGGAGACATAAGAGAATAAGGAAGAAAGTTTTTGGAACTCCTGAAAGACCGAGGTTGTCAGTTTACAGGAGTCTTCATCACTTTTACGCTCAGGTGATTGATGATACAACAGGAAGAACGCTCGTATCTGCATCAACTTTGGATCCCGAATATGAAAAACTAACAGGAAAGAGAGGTGGAAAGTCAATAGAGGCTGCTCAGAAAGTAGCTGAGATCCTCGTTAAAAGAGCCCTTGAGAAGGGTATAAAGAAGATCGTCTTTGATAGGGGTGGTTTTATGTATCATGGAAAGATTAAAGCTTTTGCGGATAAGTGCAGAGAACTTGGTCTTGAATTCTAAGGAGGAGTTGTATGGGTGGTAAGGATATTGACACGCTGATTGAGGAGAGAAGGAAGAGATACGGCATATCTGACATGATAGAGGAACTCCAGCTTGAAGAGAGATTGATCTACGCAAACAGAACCGCAAGGGTTACAAAGGGTGGAAGAAGGTTCTCATTTAGTGCACTCGTTGTGGTCGGTGACAAGAGAGGCTTTGTTGGCTTCGGACACGGAAAGGCTAAGGAGGTTCCTCTCGCTATAGCGAAAGCTATTGAGCAGGCTAAAAAGAAGATAATCAGAGTTCCCATAATTGAGGGAACGGTTCCCCATGATGTAGTGGGACACTTTGGACCTACGAAGATAATAGTCATGCCTGCAAGAAGGGGAACTGGTGTTGTTGCTGGTGGTGCGGCAAAGCCTATCTTTGAGCTTGCAGGATATACGGATGTTCTCACAAAGATAATCGGAAGTACGACCCCCGACAACGTTGTTAGGGCTGTTTTTGATGCCTTCCTTCAGCTTAAAACACCTGAGCAGGTTGCGGAAGAGAGAGGATTGCCTCTTGAAGAGATCCAGAAGAGATACAACATCTACGCTAATCCGAAGCTCAGGGTGAAGCTCTATTATCCTTGGAGGGGTGTACATGGCTAAGAAATTGAAAGTAACTCTGGTTAGAGGGCTTGCAGGAAAACCGGAAGCTCACATAAAGGCTGTTAGGAGTCTCGGGCTCAGAAAGCCCGGACAGACGAAAATACTTGAGGACAACCCAATGGTTTGGGGAAACATAAGGAAAGCACACTATTTAGTGAAAGTGGAGGAAGTAGGCGATGAAGCTTCATGAACTTCAGCCCCATCCTGGTGCTACGAAGGAGAGAAAGAGGGTAGGAAGAGGTATAGCCGCGGGTCAAGGTAAGACCGCTGGGAAAGGACACAAAGGACAGAAAACAAGGTCTGGTGACAGAACGCTACCTCCGTTCTTTGAGGGTGGACAGACACCTCTGCACCTCAGGGTTCCCAAAAGGGGTTTTGTAAATCCGAACAGGATAGAGTACATCCCCGTGAACGTTAAGGTTCTTGAGAAGCTTTTTGAAGACGGAAGCGAGATAACACCAGAGGTTCTGGCGGAAAAGGGGCTTTGTTCCAAAAACGATCTTGTAAAGATACTCGGTGATGGTGAGCTTACGAAGAAGTTCACCGTTAAGGCTCACGCCTTTTCCAAGAGTGCAAAGGAGAAGATAGAGAAAGCAGGAGGAACCTGCGAGGTAATTGAAAAGTGATAGATTACCTCAAAAACATATTTGCCTTTGAAGACCTCAGAAAGAGGTTCCTCTATACCCTTTTAATGTTTGCAATCTATAGGCTCGGTAGCCACATTCCTATACCGGGAATAGATGTTCAGGCTCTTGAGGACTTTTTTAGATCCCTTCAAGGGACGCTCTTTAGTCTTTACGACATATTCTCCGGTGGAAACCTCAGTAGAATGACTGTCTTCGCCTTAGGGGTTATGCCCTACATATCCGCATCCATAATGATGCAGCTCCTGACTGTTGCCATTCCTGAACTCCAGAGACTTGCCAAGGAAGAGGGTGATTACGGAAGGTATAAGATAAACGAATACACCAAGTACCTTACACTTTTCGTTGCCTTTATTCAGTCAATAGGTATAGCTTTCTGGCTCCAGAACCAAACCTCACCGAGAGGCTTTCCTGTGGTTCCCGAAACAGGGGTCCTTTTTATAGTCGTTACCGTTCTCGCTCTTGTAGCGGGAACTATGTTCCTCGTTTGGATGGGTGAGAGGATAACAGAGAAAGGAATAGGAAACGGAATGTCCCTTCTTATCTTCGCGGGTATAGTCGCAAGATTTCCCAATTCGGTAGTTGGTCTTGTGGAGAGATTGAAGAGTGGTGATCTTACTCCCTTTGCAGTTGTTGGCGCTCTTGTTATGGTTATCCTCGTGATAATCGGTATTATTTACATACACGAGGCTGAAAGAAGGATTCCCGTTCAGTATCCAAGACGTGTGGTGGGAAGACAGGAGTACAGGGGAGGCTCAACCTATCTTCCCATAAAGATAAACCCCGCAGGGGTGATTCCCATAATCTTCGCTCAGTCCCTCCTGATTATACCTTCAAGCGTTCTGGCGTTTATAAACCATCCTATAGCTCAGGCACTACACGATGCCTTCAATCCCACGTCCATGTTCTATAACTTTCTGTATGTATACTGATAGTCTTCTTCACTTACTTTTATATTGCCGTGATGATAAATCCGGTTGAAGTGGCGTATAATCTTAGGATAGGAGGAGCTTATATACCCGGTGTGATACTCTGTTGAT
>CAZPVY010000112.1:0-5160 GCA_964590265.1 uncultured Aquifex sp.
TGCTCAGATAGGGGGCAGGAGTAGGGGCGGAGTGAACCCGCCTGTGGTGGTAAGGGACATGGGTCATGTCCAAACCCACCACGAAGCTCCGTGTCTCTGACATGGGGTAGTTCACATCCTTGATTTTCTTCTCTCAAGGGAAGCTCTTATAAATGAGACGAAAAGGGGATGGGGATCAAAGGGCTTGCTCTTGAACTCGGGATGGAACTGACATCCTATATACCACGGATGATCTTTCAGCTCCATTATCTCAACGAGCTTTCCGTCAGGAGAGAGACCCGAGAAAACCATCCCGTTTTCTTCAAATAGCTTTCTGAATCGGTTGTTAAACTCGTACCTGTGCCTGTGCCTCTCATAGACAAGCTCCTTACCGTATATCTCCCTGGCTCTTGTCCCGTTCTGGAGAGTGCAGGGATAGGCTCCGAGCCTCATAGTTCCCCCGAGCCTGTCTATGTTCTTCTGATCCTCCATAAGATCTATCACTGGATAGGGTGTGTCCGGGTCAAACTCAGTGGAGTTGGCTTCTTTCAGCCCGAGAACGTTTCTTGCAAACTCAACAGCCATCATCTGCATTCCGAGGCATATTCCGAATGTTGGTATCTTCACCTCTCTTCCTATCCTCAGAGCCTCTACCTTCCCTCTTGTCCCCCTTTCTCCGAACCCGCCGGGTACGAGTATTCCATCAAACTCATGTATTTCATCGGGATCAAACTTCTCAGAGCTTATCCAGGTGATGTTCACCTTTGAGTTGTTCGCTATACCGCCGTGGGTCAGAGCCTCAATTATGCTCTTGTAGGCGTCCCTGAGTTCCACATACTTCCCTATTACCGCTATGTTCACCTCTTGCCCTGCGGTTCTCAGAACATTCACTATCTTCTTCCACTTGGAGAGGTTTGTATCCCTGTACTCAAGCCCGAGCCTCTCCGCAACTATCCTGTCAAGCCCTTCTTCTTTGAACTTGTTCGGAAGATCGTAAATATAATCCAGATCGGGAGCGGATATAACCGCAGACTCCTCAACATTTGAAAAGAGGGCTATCTTTGCCTTTATACCTTTTGGAAGATCTCTCTCTGCCCTGCATATAATTGCATCCGGCTGAATACCTATCGCTCTCAACTCCTTAACTGAGTGCTGGGTGGGTTTTGTTTTCAGTTCTCCTGCAGTCTTTATGTAAGGCACATAGGTAACATGTATAAACATTGAGTTGTTCCTTCCCAGCTCAAGAGACAGTTGCCTTATGGCTTCAAGAAAGGGAAGCCCCTCTATATCCCCCACAGTTCCTCCAACCTCCACTATAACAACATCGTGATCATCGGAGACCTTCCTTATAAGCGACTTTATCTCTTCCGTTATGTGAGGTATGACCTGAACCGTTGCCCCGAGATAGTCTCCCTTTCTCTCTCTTGATATTACGTTGAAGTAAACCTTTCCTGCAGTAACGTTGTTGTCTTTCGTCATAACCGCATTCGTGAACCTCTCATAATGTCCGAGATCAAGGTCCGTTTCAGCCCCGTCTTCAGTAACGTAAACTTCCCCGTGCTGGTAGGGACTCATTGTCCCGGGATCCACGTTCAAATAAGGATCAAGTTTTTGAAGGGTTATCCGGTATCCCATCCCCTCAAGGATGGCTCCGATGGAAGCTGATGTTACTCCTTTCCCGAGAGATGAAAGAACACCGCCGGTAACGAATATAAATTTGCCCATGTGAGAAAATTATATTATGTATGTCCCCTCCCAATGGTGGTCATCTGCCCAGTCAAAGATATTCAACCTTGAAGAGACCAAAAGGCACTTTGAGAAGCTCCTGAGCCTGCACCCTGACCCGAAAAGCCTGATAGATTATCTAAACGAAAGACGCTTTATTCTTCTCCTTGAAATCCTTGAACAGTCGGAGTGCTTGAGGAACTTCCTCTTCAGGCATCCAGAAGACTTTCAGAGAACTATTCCGAGGCTCTGGTATGTCACAAAGGAAAAGGAAGACTATATATCGGAATTAATGAGCTTGATAGGCGGGAGTCTCAGCGACGAACAGTTCTCCGAAAAACTTGCATACTACAGACACAGAGAACTTCTGAGAATATTCTCCAAGAATCTGTTGGGGACAGCAAAGACCGAAGACATTCTGAGGGAATACTCCTATCTCCCCGACGCACTCCTTGAGGTTTCCTATCGCAGGGCTTTTGAGGAGATGAAAGACCGCTTCGGAGAACCCACCTCTTGTGAAGGGAAAGAAGCGACGGGTGTGGTGATCGCTCTCGGAAAGCACGGAAGTGAGGAGCTGAATTATTATTCGGATGTAGATCTTATGTTTCTCCACTCCGACGATAGGGGAACTGCAGGGAAGCTGTCTCTCAACGAGTTCTTTTCCGAAGTGTTTAAAAAAACCTACAAACTTATGACGAACCCGACAGGTGAGGGAAAACCTTACGAAGTTGATCTTGACCTGAGACCTTTTGGAAAGACAGGACCCATATCAATGCCCCTGAGAAGTGCGGAGCTTTACTACGAATCCTACGGAAGGGTATGGGAGAGGTTCGCCCTTTTAAGGGCAAGACCCGTTGCCGGAGATATGGAACTCGGTAATAGGTTCATAAAAGAGGTGGTTAATCCCTTCGTTTACTCCTCAGCGGACTACAAACTTGTTGAAGAGATAAAGATGATGAAAAAAAGGATTGAGGCTGAGGCAAAGAAAAGATTTTTAAAGGGCTATAACGTGAAGACAGGAGAGGGGGGAATAAGAGAGGTAGAGTTCACTGTACAGTCCCTGATAATCCTGCTCGGAAATAAAAGTCGTTTTATAAGAGAGAGAAATACCTTCAGAGGAATCTGGAAATTAAATCAGAAGGGAGTTTTTTCCGATGAGGAAGCTCTATTTCTGGAAAGAGCCTACACCTTTTTAAGAGAGCTTGAGCACAGAGTGCAGCTCAAGAAGTGCCTGCAGACTCATGTATTAAATGAGGCGGATATCCCCTTTCTTTCAAAGGCTCTCGGATTTGGATCTTCGGAAGAGTTTATGAAAGAACTTGAGAACATCAAGTCTGGGGTAAGGGCAGTATTTGAAAGCTTGATACCCGAAAGGAAGGAAGAAGAGCTCAAGCCCGTGCAGATAGCACTTGTAACGGAGGATATTGATTATGGAACCCACTTGCTCAGGGAGCTTGGCTTTCAGTATCCGAAACAGTCGTTCTCTCTACTGCTCAGTTACCTTTACGGGAGGGAAGGCTTGAACCTGTCCGATAAAGAGAAAGAGAAGTTTCTCTCTTTAGTACCGAGACTTATAAATCTTGCGGTCTCTACTCCATATCCAGATGAGACTCTGAAAAACTTTGACAAGTTCTTTTCAAATCCAACGGGGAAGAAGGTCATCTTGAGTGATCCCAAAGAGGACTTTCTTGAAGGCTTATTTGAGGTCTTTTCTCTGTCCTCCACCCTTTCTTCACTTATAAGCAGGAATCCTGATCTCGTGGAAGATGTCCTGACCCTCTACAGGGAGTATCCAAGTAGGAGCAGGTTAGAAGAAGAGTTCCGCAAATATGAAGAAACTTTGAATCTTTCAGATGAGAACCTGTTCAGAAGATTCAAGAAAGTCTGGGAAATAAGAATCGGTCTCGTCTATCTTATGGGAGAAAGGAGCTATGAAAATCTTATATCCCTTTTCAAGTCCCTCAGTATGCTTGCAGACCTCCTGCTGAGCAAACTCTGGCGCAAGATTTCCCTTACGCAAGAGATTGCAGTTATCTATTCCCTCGGAAAGCTCGGAAGCAGAGAACTGAACTTTGGCTCCGACCTTGACCTCGTGTTCGGAGTTATGAAGAATGAAGAGAAGGAAAGAGTAACGAAAAAGGTTCAGAGGCTTGTGCGTTTCATAACCACCCATACCTCTGAGGGATACCTATATAAAGTTGATTTCAGACTGAGACCTATGGGTTCAAAGGGAGAACTCGTCCCGACTCTTGATTTCTACAGGAATTACTTTGAAAATGAGGCAAGAACGTGGGAGAGGCTTGCGTGGACAAGATCACGATTCATAGCGGGAGATGAAAATTTAATGAATGAGCTTGAAAATGAAATCAAAAAACTCCTCTTTGAAAAACCTTGGGGAGAGAAAGAAAGAAAGGAAGTTTACGAGATGAGAATGAGACTGCAAGAGCAGGCGGTAAGAGGAAAGGATATGATTGACATTAAATTCGGAGCAGGCGGTATAGTGGACGGAGAGTTCCTTATTCAGTATCTCCTGATAAAGGAAGGGCTAAGGGAGAGTTCAATGATAGAAGGATTCAGAAAGCTCATTCCAAAGTATCCCATCCTGGAGGCAGCCTACAATTCTTTTATGTTTCTAAGGCTGGTTGAAACGCACTTAAGACTTATAAAGGAAAGGGCAAGCTCTACGGTACATACTCAAGATATTCCTAAGATAGCGAAGTCTCTTGATATGGATGAAGAAGAATTCAGAGATGAACTCAGGAAAAATATGAAAGTACTGAGGGAAGTGTTTCTGGAGTTTCTCGGATAAAATTCGTTTGTGACTTCCTCCCCTCTACTCTTGTGAGGGGCTTCCCGCTTCACAGGGGATAGCTATCCCCTCCACGGGCATAAGCTCGGGGCAGTCCACCCCTACCACCCTCTTAAGGCGGGTGAGACCTTCTTTCAATAGATTGAGCGCTGCGTTGTAATCCCTGTCGTGCTTAGCCCCACACCTCGGACATTCCCATTCCCTGTCCGAGAGCTTTAGGTCTTTTTTCTTAAACCCACACTTGTGACAGAGCTTAGAAGAGGAATAGAACGTATCCACTTTGATTAGAATCCTTCCGTAGAGCTTTGCCTTGTATTCAAGGAACTGGATAAACCTCCTCCAGCTCGCATCAGCTATGTGCTTAGATAGTTTTGAGTTCTTTACCATTCCCTTAATGTTAAGCTCTTCTACAATAACGGCTTGGTTATCGCCGATTATTTGCTTACTTAATTTGTGCAGAAAGTCATTCCTCTGATTTCTCACCTTCTCATGGAGCTTTGCTATTCTCCTCGCAAGTATTCTGAACCTTCTACTCCCTTTCCTCTTCCTTGAAAGCTCTTTCTGTAGCTTCTTTATCCTCTGCTCTGTCTTTATCAGGTGCTTGGGATTCTCTACCTTCTCTCCTGTAGAAAGTGTGCAAAAGTGAG
>CAZPVY010000113.1:0-4930 GCA_964590265.1 uncultured Aquifex sp.
CTTGCATCAGGTGAGATACTGAAGCCGTAAATAGTTAAAGAGATAATATCTTCGGGAGGTGAGTAAATATACGAAGCAATGGTGGAGGTCTGGCGGTAAAAGGTTTTGTCTGATAGAACCCTCAACTGGATTAAAAAGACTCTCACCGATGTTGTGGAAAAAGGAACAGGAAAGAGAGCCAGATCGCGTTACTTCACAATAGCGGGGAAAACCGGAACATCTCAGAAGTTTGATCTTAAGCTTGGTAAGTACTCCAAGGATAAAGTGGTCACCTACTTTGCAGGTTTCTTCCCTGCAATGAATCCTCGCTTCGCTGCCGTGATAGTGGTAGATGAACCTAAGGGGAGGAATCTCTACGGGGGGGTTGTGTGTGCTCCTTATTTCAAAAAGCTCGCGGAACAGGTTGCCTTCTACTACGGTTTAAAACCTGATAAGCTCAAGTAGTTTCCTCTTTTCCTCTTCAGGTAGTTCTAATCCTTCATGTTTCTTTATACATACAGGCTTTAAACCTGTCATCTCCTCAACTATAATTGGATTTGTCCTTTCCGATATATCCTCTCCTGTAAAACCGTTCAGGACTATACTTACAACGTTTAAACCTATGCTTCTTGCAAAGTACCACGTTAGATAGGTGTGGTTCAGCGTCCCGAGCCCAGCTCGTGCCACTATGATTACGTCCAGATTCCAGTCTTTTGCAAGATCACCGTAGGTGTAGTTTCTCTGAAGGGGAACCGCTATACCACCTGCACCCTCCACGAGGAGAACATCGTATTTTGATTTTAACTTCTCATACAGCTCTTTGAGCTCTTCTACCGAAAAGGTTTTTTTCTCTTCCATCTGCGCTGCATAGGGAGCAAGGGGGAGCCTGTACCTTACGGGGACAACCTCATCAACATTCTGCCCTGTAGCTTTCGCAAGAAGATTACCATCTTCCGGGACATCCTTTACATACGTCTCAACAGGCTTAAAGCACCCGACATTTATACCCTTTTCTTTGAGTGTTAAAGCTAGATTATACGTTATGAAGGTTTTACCTACACCCGTATCTGTTCCTGTTACAAGCAGTGCCTGCATGAATACTAAGATATACTAAAGCAATGTTTGGCCTTCTTCTCTTATTTCCATTAGCTCTTTTCGGAGGTGACTTTCTCTTCTTCAAAAAAACCTCTTATGAAGACATTTTCCGTGATATTGAAGGAGCAAGAATAGTGTACTTGGGGGAAGTCCATAACAGAAAGAATATTCACGAGCTTCAACTGAAGATTCTGAGAGATCTTTCAAATCGGGGATACAGGATCATAATTCTGATGGAAGCTTTTCAACAACAGTTTCAGGAAGTTCTTGATGAATATACAAGCTGTGAGATTGATGAAGAGGAGATGCTTGCCCGAACCGAGTACAGAAGAAGATGGAAATTCAATCCGGATCTGTACGCACCTATATGGAGGTTTGCAAAGGAAAGAGGAATAAAGCTCTTTGCTCTCAACGTTCCATCAGAGCTAATCAAAGAGGTTCGCAGGAAAGGACTTGATAACGTAAAAAGCAGATATCTTCCGCCTAAGATACTTCCTCTACGGGAAAAGCACAAAGAACTTCTCAGAGAAGCTATGGGAAAGCATGAAGGAGCGAGTGAAAAGAGGTTCTTTGACGTACAACTGACCTGGGATAGTGGGATGGCTTACAGGATAGCAAAGCTTGCTCTCGTCTATCCGAAATCAAAACTCGTTGTAATAGTTGGATCCGGTCATGTGTGGAGGGGGTTCGGCATTCCAGAAAGGGTTAATCATCTGATAGGTTCCGTTCCACAGGCTGTTCTCTACGTAGAGGAGGATGAAGTTTACTTCCTATTTTCAAAGGACTTTTCAAGGGAAAGCTCGTCAACGAATTCTAAGAGGGAACCAAACTGAAGACCGTAAGAAATCCTTGTTGTTTTCACAGAAGGATATCTATCTTTCAGCAGTTTTATGAGGTAGTTTGCGGTTGCCTCTCCCTCCGCATTCGGATTCGTTGCCACAATCACCTCCTTAACTCTGTTCCTCTCTATCCTCTCAAGGAGTTTGTCTATTGTCAGATCCTGGGGCGATACGCCTTCCAGAGGGGCTATCCTGCCCTGAAGTACATGGTAAACCCCTTTGTACCTTTCAAGCTTTTCTATTACATAGGCATCCTGAGACTCCTCAACCACACATATGAATCTCTTGCTTCTCTTGGGATTTGAACATATTGTGCACACTTCTCTGTCTGTGAAGAGAAAGCACTCCTTACAAGGCTTAAGCTTTTCACTGGCTTCTTTCAGGCTTTCCACAATACTCTTTCTGTCTTCAGGGTTTAACTTCAGAAAGTTGTAAACAAATCTGCTTGCTCCCCTCTCACCGTAGGTGGGTATTTTTGTTATATGCTCAAGAACCGACTTCAGGGGTTCAGGGAATACATCCTCAAAAGCCAAGACCCAAGCCTCCCAGGAGACCCCCAAATCTTTTGTTAAACTCTTCCTTGGCTATGTCCCTTGATATATCCTGAGCTTGATTTATCAGATCTATAAGAACAGGTTTGAGCTTGCTCCAGTCGTTTCTGAGTTCCTCACTCTTCACATCTATATCAACTATCTCACCAAGACCGTTAAAGATTATCTCAACCCCTTCCTTTTCCAGAATCTCCTTTCTGCTTCTCAGACTTTCCTTTGCTTCATCAAAGCCCTGCTGAAGACTTTTTAAATGTTTCATCATATTGTATATGTTCATAATAACCTCCTCTCAAGACTCCTTTTTACCTCATACACTCTTTGAATTGTCGTAGCAAGACCACCTACGAATATGATAAAAAGACTCAAGGTTAAGAGGTCAAAGACGATACCGAGTAAAAGAGTTATCCACCTTTCCGTTCGTTCAAACACCCCGCCTATACCGTATACGCCAAGAGACTCAGCCCTTGCTCTCGTGTAACTCACACCGTAGGAACCTATCAGGGCTAAGATTGAAAGCCCAACACCGTAAGGTTCTCCTTCCTGAGCGTACATAACACCTAAAGCTAAAAACGGCATAGAATCCGAAAAGCGGTCAATGGTTGAGTCAAGAAAAGCTCCAAACTCGGATTTTAGCCCCATTCTTCTTGCCACGGCACCATCAACCGCATCAAGCAAAGCACCTACACCGAGGAGCAGAAAGGAAGGTATGGTGAGTTTGTAGTAAAGAGAGACCGAGCCGATCACTATAAGGATCAGCCCTCCGAGAGTTATGAGGTTGGGATGGATTCCTTTTTCCGAAAGGAAATCAACTACCGGAGAGATCGTTTTTTCAAAGTAAGGCTTGAACTCTCTGCTTACAAAACTCATGATTAAGAATAGTATATGCTGTGAACTGCCAGTTTTTTAATTAAAATTTAACGGACTATGAGAAAACTCCTAGCGATAGAAAACCTTACGCTCGTGGGAATACTGCTCGGAATCCTTGGGGGGATTTACTTCCCAGATCTTATGAAAGACTTAAAGATCTTGGGAGATATATTTCTCAGTCTGCTGAAGATGATAATAGTCCCCCTTGTGTTCACATCCGTGTTCGTAGCTATGCTTGGCTTGGGAGATGTGGCAAAGTTCAAGGATATGGGGCTTAAGACTATAGCTTACTACGTTGCCACAACAAGTTTATCGGTTCTTGTAGGACTTCTTCTCGTGAACCTGATCCAACCCGGGAAGGGAAACGAGATCGCCCATTATGCAGGTGAAGCGGTCAGGGTCAAAGAACTGACCTTTGAAGATGTGGTTTGGAACATAATCCCTTCAAATCCGGTAAGGAGCTTTACCGAGGGAAAGGTTCTGCAGATAATCTTCTTTGCGGTTTTGCTGGGGCTTGCAACCCTCGCCATCAAGAAGGAAAAGATGCGGCATGTTTTTAATCTCTTTGACGGACTCAACGACGGACTGATAAACCTTACTAAATGGATTATAAAGCTCACTCCGATCGGGGTCTTTGCTCTCGTGGGGTACATGGTTGCGGATGTTGGACTGGAGATATTCCTTTCCCTGTGGAAGTATGCAGTAACGGTTGTTCTTGGTCTGGGGATTCATGCGTTTCTGACTCTGCCTCTTCTTGCTTTTATCTTTGGGAGATACAATCCGTACAGATACTTCCTTGAAGTGAGAGAAGCACCTCTGCTTGCTTTCTCAACCGCATCAAGCGCGGCTACCCTCCCCGTTTCCATGCAGGTGGCTGAGGAAAAAGGAGGAGTAAAGAAAGAGACTGCAGGTTTTGTTCTGCCTCTCGGAGCAACCATAAACATGGACGGAACTGCTCTGTATGAATCGGTCGCAGCGGTTTTTATCGCTAATGTTTACGGTGTGGATCTCAGCTTTTCCCAGCTGATAATGATATTTCTTACCGCAACTCTCGCCTCAATCGGTGCTGCTGCCGTGCCCGGAGCTGGTCTTGTGATGCTCACCCTCGTTCTGAGTTCTGTAGGTGTTCCCCTTGAAGGTATAGGGCTTATCATCGCCGTTGATAGATTCCTTGACATGCTGAGAACCGCGGTGAATGTCTGGGGAGATCTCAACGGTGCAAAGATAATAGACAGATTCGTGAATTAATGGAGGTAGAAGATGGGTCTTAAAGACGCACTCATAAGAAAGGGTGAGTATGTGTGGGAACTTCCCAAGGATACAGTTCAGGGACAGAAGGTTCCCGTAATCATATACATAAACGAAGGACTGTTTAAACTTCTGGAAGAGGATGCTATAAAGCAGGCTGCGAATGCCGCAACCCTGAGAGGTGTTGAAAAAGCTATCTACGTTATGCCCGATGTCCATGTAGGGTACGGATTTCCCGTTGGAGGCGTGATGGCAACTAACACCGAAACAGGGATAATAAGTCCCGGAAGTGTTGGTTATGACATAAACTGTGGAGTTCGTGTGATGACCACAAACCTGGATGAGAAGGAT
>CAZPVY010000114.1:0-4823 GCA_964590265.1 uncultured Aquifex sp.
AAGTTCAGAGATAAGCTTTACAGGAGTCTTGAGGAGAACATATCTTGGGTGGAGAGGGAGACAGGCAGAATTCCTTCTTATGAGGAGGTTGAGGGAATTTTGATTGAGGAGTTTTCAAAGATTATTGACTTTGAAGGTGAGTCCGAAGTGCCCATGTCTGCTATCTTACTTGCCGACAAACTGAAGGAGGAATTTACTTCGGACGAAGTTCTCTTTGAAGACACAGGCAGGAAGCACAGGACTATCAAAATAAAGGAAGGAGTTTATGTAAGAACTGCTGTCCACAAAGCAAGGGGAGGGCTTTTAAGAGCTGAAGTTCATATCTGGGAAGGTATGATTGAAGATATAAGAATCTACGGCGACTTTACCCTCTATCCTAAATCTGCTCTAAGGGAGCTTGAAGAAAGTCTTGTCGGAACACCTTTTGAGGAAGAGCTTCTTCGCATGAAAATTCAGGAGTTTTTAAGCAGAGAGCATGTGGAGTTTCCAGGAATCACCGTTGAAGACTTGGTGGAAGTCATATACGGAGAGTGAATTTCACCCCATATAATTTTTGTTCCATGAATAGAGGGAAAATAGAGCGTTTAATAGATAAACTTACTAAGGGTGCTAAGTTTCAGGATATTAAAGTATTTTCCTCAAAGCCCAAGCAAGGAAGGTTTGCAGAGGAATTTAATGTGGATGTGTTTGCTCAGAGAGGAGAAGACCTGCAGCTACTCCTTCACATCAAAGTATTTCTGGGTAGAGGACACTACAGGGACTGGATTGAAATCTTTGGCATATCAAAGGAGGTGTTCGGAGAAAATTACTTTGGATCTGAAATAGAAGCTTTCATCCTTGACGAGTTTTCAACCCTAACAGGGAGGATATTCGTTGAGTATTTTGAAGATGTAGAGACGGTAAAGGAACTCTCCGCTGGGGTTCCTTCCGCCCTTTCAAGGCTCGGCTTTGAACTGGCGAAGAAGGGATTTTCTTGGTTCAAGGACTGGTACTTTCCAGAAGGTCTTATGGAGGGAGGGCACAAACTTCAGGCTGAGAAACCTTTCGGTAGGGAAGCGAAGGAAAAACACTTGCGAAACTTGAAGGAGGAGTTTGAGAAATTTCTTAGGTCGTGTGAGGATTTGAATCTAAAGGTAAAAGTTGAGGAAAGATTTAAAATACTTGAGAACCTATGGAATCGGGATTGATAATAAGCTTAGCCAAGCTTGTTTTCGGAATAGTCGTATTAGTTAAAGGTGCGGATCTGCTTATAACAGGCGCCACAGGCATTGCAAGGAGAGCGGGAATTCCTGAGTTTGTTATAGGTTTCACACTTGTTGCCTTCGGAACTTCCTTACCGGAGCTCACGGTAAATATTGGAGCGAGTTTAAAAGGAGCTTCTGAGATAACTCTCGGGAACGTCATAGGCTCAAACATAGCGAACATACTTCTGATTCTTGGTGTCGCTGGCATGATTAAACCCCTATCTATACATGGGATCTTTGTTAAAAAAGAGATTCCCCTGAACTTTCTAAGTATACTCATCCTGTTTGCAATGGTCGGAGACAAAGTGCTTGACGGAAGCAGTAGCTCCTTTGTGTCCCGCTCAGAGGGACTTGTCCTTATAACTACCTTTGTAGGGTATCTTTACTTTCTCGCTGCTTTCCTTGAAAGGGAAATGGTTGACGATGGGACAGAAAAGCTCGGATATGCCAAAGCAGGGGCTTACATTTTGCTCGGAATGATAGGGCTCATCTTTGGTTCTAACTGGACGGTTGATGGCGGTGTGAATTTTGCCCTTAGTCTCGGTGTAAGTCAGGTTATAATCGGCTTGTTCCTCATAGCCGTTGGGACATCTCTTCCAGAACTGTTCACGTCTGCGGTCGCTGCCTATAAGGGTAACTCTGATATAGCACTTGGAAACGTTGCGGGTTCAAACATATTCAATATTTCTCTTGTCCTTGGGGCTAGTGCAACAATCAGTCCGATACCAGTTCCAGAGGGGATTTTTAAGGACCTTCTTCTCCTCTTCGTTGCAACATCTGTCCTTCTCCTCTCAAACTACTTCGGGAAGAGATATACAGTTTCCAGATTTAAGGCAGCTATGTTTCTCTTTATATATATACTGTATGCCCTATATTCCTGGTATATGGAGATGAAAGGATGAATCCAAAAGATATCTCCGCCATGACGGTAGGTTTGAATCTCTTGGGAGGCATAATAGCAGGTCTTCTTGTGGGTTATTTTATAGACTACATTGCGGAAAGCTGGTTTGACTTCAAAACTTCTCCTTGGGGGCTTCTGATATTTTTCTTTATAGGGATCGTCTCCGGATTCCTCAACGCTTACAGGGACATGAAAAGGCTTGAAGACTGAATCTGCTATAATTAGCGGGCAATGTATCTTTTAGTTTCTCTGATACTTCTCCTTCTTGGGGTCCCTTTCGCACAGGATATTGACAGCTCTGGGAAAAATAAGAAAATATGGTCAGTTCACATTGAACTTTCCTACGTTAGGACCTCAGGAAATGTGAACACCCAAACGCTCTCCGAAAAATCCGAGGTGAAGAGAGAGGGAAAGGTAAACAGATTCTACCTTAAAAATTCTGCCCTTTACGCAACTCAGGAAGGTAAGGAAACCGCCAATAGATTTAACGTAAGCGGGAGGTGGGAAAGGTTGTTTACCGAAAGGTTCTTTGGATTTCTCACAACCGGGTATGAGAGAGATAAGTTTTCTGGATACGAATATAAATTTAACGGTGGACCTGGTATCGGTTATGACTTCCTGAAGACCGAGAAGCATGAGCTTAAAGGTCTGCTATCAGTTCTTTACTACTACAACAAGATAGAGAAAAACGGAGTGGATAACTACGCAACGCTGAAAGCGGAATTTTATTACCAGTGGAATATAAGAGAGAACCTAAGGCTGAAGGAGAATGCAAACTATATAACAAACCTCTCGGATACGCAAACTTACTTCATAAACTCAGACACCTCCCTTGAGGTGAAGATAAACAAGTTCCTGTCTCTCGGGATAGGTTACAAGATAGCCTATCAAAACAAACCTCCTGAATCCAGTTTAAAAAAGACGGATACTACCTTTTTAACTTCTCTGATAGTGGACTTTTAAATTCGCCTGTAAAGTACGGATATTAATACTCCAAGTATATTCTGTGAGAGGCTAAATACTGCTGAGGGAAGTGCGGAAATCTGGGAGAAAAACTTCAGCGCAAGAACTGTTGATAATCCTGAGTTCTGCATACCTACTTCTATTGAAAGGGTCTTAGCGAGTTTATTGTCCAGCCCTGCGAATCTACCAAAGAGAAAACCAAGGACAAATCCAAGAATATTATGAAGAATTACAACTGTAAGGAGTAAAAAGCTCATGTCCGAAAGCTTCTCCTTATTCAGAGCAAATATGACCGCAATGATGAACGATATGGAAGTGATTGATACGTAGGGGAGTAAACTCTCTATTTTTATCACCCTCTTTCCCAAAACTGACCTCAAGCCCATTCCGGCTATTACAGGAACTATCACTATCTTAAGGGTCGTAACAGCTATGTCTAAAAAGGGAACGGGAACATACTTCCCCGCAAGGAGCCATGTCCAGAGAGGAGTTAGCAGTGGAGCAATAAGAGTTGACAGGGTTGTCATAGATATTGAGTAGGATAGATCTCCTTTAGAGATGTAGGTTATCAGATTTGAAGCCGTCCCTCCGGGAGCAGATCCTACCAGAACAACACCTACAAGAAGCTGAATATTAAGGCTGAAGAGCTTTGAGAGTATAAATCCAGTTAGGGGCATAACGCTGAACTGAAGGAGTGCGCCGTAAAGGATTATCGCAGGTCTTTTAAAAATTCTCCTGAAGTCTTCAGGAGTGAGAGTGATTCCCATGCTCAGCATTATCACTATCAGGAGGGGAACTATCAGTGTCTTAAAATTTCTGAAGGTATCATCAAAGGTAAAACCCAGAAGGGAGAAGGATGTGAGTATCAGTATGAAGAGGAAACTCTGCATCGGATATATAATTTTAGAATGCCAGAGAAATTGAAAAAGCTTTATGAAGGGAAGGCAAAGATAGTTTACGAAACTGAAGACCCCGAAAAGTTGATACTTTACTTCAAAGACACAGCAACGGCTTTTGATGGTATTAAAAAAGCTGAGCTAAAGGGAAAAGGAGCCCTGAACAACACCATATCAAGCATAATCTTTGAAATACTCCATAGGAATGGGATAAGAACCCACTACATAGAGAAACTGTCGGAGAACGAAATGCTCGTCTGGAGAGCGGAGAGGTTCCTCGTTGAGGTTGTGGTCAGAAACATAGCAGCGGGAAGTGTTGTAAAGAGACTTGGATTTAACGTTTTCTTGCGTAGCGCATGCATCGCCGCTGTCGAACCGTTGGTTAGTTTGCCGAATTGTCCCATCAGCGCCAGCGCCGGTTCAATCTTGGTAAGTTCCTCTTGTGACATCTGTCATCCTCTCTCGTAGTTATTTCGTTTCCAGCAGTCGACCTGTATAGCCAACACTGTTCAACGCTTTATTGATTACCGTTGTGTCGAGTGTTTCCTCTTCATACCACAAATACGCGTTGCCCACGGTGAAGTCCGATTTGACACTGTCAACCAGTCCGGTCGCTGTAATTGCGCCGTCAATCGCGACTTCGCATCCGCCGCAGGTCATGCCGTCAATGTTGTAGACTGCATAGTGCGCTGAGGATGCGTCAGTCTGCAAGGCGCTCTCGTCGACTTTCTGTCCGTCGGATGGCAGCACATACGGGTACACTGACCAACCAAGAAATCCAACTACCACAACTGTCGAAATTGTCAGCATTGTCTTAGT
>CAZPVY010000115.1:0-4808 GCA_964590265.1 uncultured Aquifex sp.
GTGAAATGGACAAACGACACCGAGCTTAAAGAGGCATTTCTAAAATACGACAGACCCAATCAATAGTCGTATCCTTCAGCTTTTTCTGGAGCACCTGAGCAGTCACGTTCAAAGAATACGTGCCGTAATTCACAGTAACTATATCCCCTACATATATAGACACCAGTTCTTTAGTCAAAGGAGTGCTCAGCCATATTTCTTTTTTCGCACTGTGATAGGCAAGGTAGTTGTTTCCGAAGTTGTCCGCTGATGTCTGGTCAGTAATGTGATCGGCTTGGTATATCCTTTTCCTCTTCCCGGTACCGTACACACTCGTGTTAGCTCCGCCGTTCCACTTCACCTCCAAAACATCTATCACCTGCCAGGTTGTCAAAGCTATCCTCACAGATTTGGGGAGTATGTGGGCTTCCGTGATTGTGTACACGGGACTGCCCTCTTCAGCTCCTACTATGTCTATGTATCCTCCACGTGCAGGCACAACGAGATAGAGTCCTTGCTCCGCTGCCTCCCGTAAAAGTGTTTCATACTGCTTCTGAGAATTGTTAATATTTAGCTGAACATCCCAGCTATGTAAATTTCTCTTCTTTGAAAGGTAGCCGTTCTGGGACAGGACCCACTCTATCACCTGGTCGGCACTGCCGCTGAAAGTCTTGGCATTCTGAGAAGGATCTAATACCCATTCGTGGGCTATCACAACATCTACAGTCCCTCCCTTCGCTTCCACTCTCCTGACCTTCCCGTCCACACGCAGAATAAAATCATCCAGCATGTAATAAACTGAAGCATCCTGCTCAAGTGCATCTAACAGGTTCCTGTCGTACGCAAGAGTGCAGGTAATATCTGAAACGTACCCAACAAAGTCTCCACTCCTTACACCCACATCATAGGCGGAAACGTTCTTGAGTTTATCCGTGTATTCAACTCCACCTATGACAACCCTGTGCTGAATCCTCATAACTCTTCCTCAAGAACGAGTCTGACCTGATAATAGGAGGGATTTACCTTTGTACTCTCAAACCTCATGATCCTGACGTTCCAGATGTTTCCCTTGTGGTCCTTGTATGCGCAAACGTTTTCGGAGAAGTTAACTTGATTCAAAACAAAATCTTCAAGAGCAAGATAATCAGCTTCCTCCATGTAGGACCACTGGAGTTCCCACTTTCTTCTCACAACCCCGAAGTCGTAAACGTACCTGTTCCCTCCTTCTGTTTCAACGAACTCCTGTTTTGGGACAGGCAGAGTTGTGTAAGGAAAGTCCGGGTCCTCAAGAAATATGGTTGTGGTTCCATATGTCAACTCCATTTCCCTCTCCTTTTCAAGTCATCAAGCAGAGGAATGAGGTCGTTTTCCACAAAGTCTCTATCAAAGTTTTGAGCATACACATTGACTGTGATGTTTGTCTGCGGTGCAAACCTTCCTTCGTTGATGGCTTGGAGAATCGGAAGATACTGAGCAGTTGCTTGTCTATTAACGACAAACTCCCCCTGCTGAGCTATTACCGGTACTTCATCAGATCTGAGGTTGCCGAGGAACATGCCTCTATGAGCTACTACAGGAGATACAAGTCCTCCTTGGTGGAAAAGTCCCCCAAAAACATCGTCTACAAAGTCTGTCACGGTGTTCACTACATCTCCTATGACCGGTATTTTCCCTACGGTGTTTTTTATGGCGCTCCCGGGGCTCTTAAATAACCCTATAAGGGTGTCGATCGCGGACTTGATAGCGTCAAGCACAGGCTTGAGCACAGCCCTAAAAAAGTCGTCTATCCTGGTGAGTATCTTTAGCACCTCTCTTATCAGACCTGCCACGGGCTTCAGAAGCTCAGCCATCAACTTAAATACAGGTCTGAGCTCAAGGAGAATGTCTCCTATAACCTCTATAATCGGGGCTATCACCTCTGCAACTGGGGTAATAATCTTCTGAATAGCGTCAAATATCTTCTGGAGAGCGTTTCTGATTTTTTCGTTCTGTAGAAGCTGGTCTGCAAGGAAAGCACCTACCGCTCCCGCCACTCCTCCCATGGAAGCTCCTGAGAGAATACTTGAAAATGTATTTTTCACTTTTGCTACAAGTCCCGCTTCTCCCTCCTTAGCACCCTGCCCCCATGCGGACTTTATACCCTGCCACGCTCTATCAAGGACAGAACCGAGCTTTGACTTTTTGAAGTTCTCCCAGAAGTTCCTGAAGAAGTCTCTGAGTCTGTCCCAGACGGACTTAGCTTGACTTTGGACTTTTTGGGAAGACCGTTCTATGACTTTTTTGGTCTGCTTGAAAGATTCATCGGTTTTTTTATAGATAGAGTTAATCTCCTGAAGATCCTTCTGGACTTTCTCGCCAGTCTCCTTCGCGATGGAAACGATATTTCCTAAAGCTGAGGACAGGGTAGCCTTAAGGTTATCCTTAGCCCTGAAGAGGATCTTTGCGGTCTGGCTGTTCTTCTTGCCCCACAACTCCCAGAGCTGAGCACCCTCCTCAAGGGTTTTCACAGCCTTTTCAGTGTTTTTCCTGATGTTTTCTCTCTGCTGGGAGAGAATTTCCTCGTAGGAGGGAACCTCCGGAACATCTATGATAGACTGAAAGCCTGTCTGTATCCTATCCTTCAGCCAGGGGATCTTTGAGATGACGGAGTCAACAAAGCTCACGATCTTCTCGGCTACCCAGTTGATAGCAGTTGCTGCGGTCGCCTTGAACTTCTCCCACATATACTCAAACAAAGCGCCGATGGGAGCCAGAGCGTTCATAAGGACTCCGCCCAGCTCCACTGCAACCGCTGTTGCCTTGTTCACGGTCGCCGCAAACGCAGCCCAGAGACCTTTCCCGAAATCAACCCAGAAGTTTGAACTTGTCTTGTGAAGATCAAGTATTTGAGCTGATATATCAACGATTGCTTCCCCGATGGCGTATATAACCTTCCCGACCTCAACCATGATCTTCAGGGCACCGCTTGCCCCATCTACAAAAACCACTATCGCCTTCCCGACTATGTTCGCCCATTTCTGAGCCTTTCCTGAATCAAATGCTTTGTCCACAGTATCCAGAATGGTTTTGAGTCTCTCCTTGAGCGCCTGAAAAGCTCCCGATTCTCCAACCGCTTTCATGAAGCGTGTCCACTGATCTTTGAGATTGCTTATCATCCCCTCCCAGCTTCGGGACATCCTCTCCATGTTTCCACCGAACCGCTCCCTCATCCCTTCAAGGAGAGCCTGAATAGCCTTAGAAGCTTCTATGCCTTCAGCTCCTATGTTCTGGAGCTGTTCCTTTGCGAGTCCGAGCTTCTCTTGTAAGATTTCAAAAACAGGGACTCCTCTTTCCGCTAACTGCATTAGCTCCTCAGCAGATACCTTCCCTTTTGCCTGTATCTGTCCGAGGGCTCTGACTATGCCCTCAAAGACTTCCTGAGTCCCTCCAAGAGCTGCTACAGCGTCTCCTATATCTTTGAGCATCTGAAGGTTGGGCTCCAGCCCCATAGCTTTCATCTGTACCCATGCCTGTGTGAGCTGGTCTATCTCAAAGGGAGTTTTTGCGGCAAAGTTCATAATAGAGTCCAGAACTTGCTTTGCTTTGTTCCCATCTTTGTAGAGGGTCGTGAGGGTGATCTGGAACTTCTCAAACTGAGCGTTGGTTCTGACCATTGCGTAGCCGAGGGCTGACGTAGCGGTTCCGAGGGTAGCACCGAGGGCAGCACCGAGTTTGGCTATCTTCGCAGAAACAGATACAAGTGTGGACTCAAAGCGCTTGAATGCAGATGAAAGAGTTTTTGTTTTTGTATCAAGCCCCTCAATGGACTTTGCTACTCCCTGAATTTTCCCAGAAGCTTTGTCAAGAGCTGTTATCTCTATCTCAAGCCTTGCCATAACTTACCTCACGGGAGAGGAGCAGTTTGTATGGATTGATTAAACAAGCTCTGCTCCACGGCGTTCACGTCCACGGCTTCAAGGTTCGCATCAGCTATTGTCGGAAGTTCAACATCTATCCAGTTCCAGACAAGGTCATCGTAAGCAAGATACCAATTTATTAATGCTTGGCATTCAGCCTGTAGATTAGGATCATTCAAATAAGTTTGAACATCAGCAAGATTGTCGTATTGATACTGCTGGACTATAACCTGATTTATTCTTTGTTGTCTTAAGCTTAGCATATCTACCTTTAATTTCTGCCTCAGTTCTTGAGAGGTATATTGTGGTTCAGGAGTATTCCCTTGAGCTAACCATTCTTGATATTCCTGCCAATCTTTATTTGCAGGGTCATTAGGTATAAAAGCTCCATCAGAAAGTCTTATAACACCATTTTCAGCTAATTTATACATTTGTTAAACCTCCTTAAAATTCTGCATCAGCAATATATCCGAAAAATATAGTTCTGTCTGTTATCGCAGAACCTCTACTTATTGTAAATCCATTATTTGTAGGGAAAGCTACATAGGTTGTAATATCTTGATTAGTGTCTCCACCTGTTACACCTGTATTTCCTGTCGCTGGATTAAATAAAGTAATAGTAGGTATTGTTCTCTTGGGGACTGTAAAATATACAGGAACTTCAAGATATGATGCATTTGCACTGAAAACAATTGCATTTTTATCCAATTTCTCATAATACCTCATACATCTCAGCAATTGTACATCATAAGGCACATACTCAAAATCTGTTGCTACATCTCCTTCTTCAAGCTGGACATTAGCTATGTCTATTGAAATGGTTGTATTTACAGGAAGTAAAAATGCCACATCTAAATAATCATTTCCGCTCTCGGTAAAACCTGTGGGTGTTCCGAGTGTAAATGTAATTGTGTATCTTTGCCATGCAGTTCC
>CAZPVY010000116.1:0-4750 GCA_964590265.1 uncultured Aquifex sp.
TAGCCTGATGCATTAAACTGCCGTTACTGATCAACACAAAATGGCTACCTGGAAAAGGTTTGTTGTCCGCTCCGACAAACATGGTATTTCTCGTTTCTCCCTCAGGAACAGGCAGGAAACCTCTTATACCGAAAATTGCATCTACAAGGGCTCCTGCCATTATTATGAGAAGGGCTATATGGACGATATAAACCCCGAGCCTTGAGTAGCGTCCCTTTTCTGCAAATAGGTATATTTTTCCATCCTCTTCTTCCTTAAAGACCTTAAAGCCTCTTTTTATAAGTAGATTTATGACATCCTGAGGATCTCTTATCCTCATAGTTATAGCTTTGAAACGTTTCTCTGCCTTCTCATCCAGCTTAAGTATCCTTTCGCTACCGAAGGTTTGTCTCCATATACGGGGTAGTCTCTTTATTGAGCAGACAGTAAGGTTAATTGCAAGTAGGACTATAAGGGTTATGTAGTACCATGAGTGGAAGACGTCATTAAGCCAGAGCTTCCAGAACCAGACAGCCTTCGTGGGTCCAAACTGATCAAGATAGGTTTCAAAACTCTGGTTCTGCTGAATGTATGTTGAACCGAGCATTGAGAATATCCCCAGAAGGAGCATTATGAAGATGGCAAGTTTGAGAGAAGCAAAGAAATCATAGATAAAACCTAAAAAGCTTCCGTGCCTTCTGTAATCTTTTATAAGATCTTTGATACCTTTGTAGAGTGTTGCTCCGAGCCCTATCAGGAAGAGTATCCCCGAAACTCCAAAAACTGCCCAGTAAATTAGGTTCGGTTCATCAAGGTGAAAGAGACCATAAATAACTACACCTGCAAATAATATCAGGGTAGCGGTGAAGAATCCGAAAGATTGAATGAGCGAGCCCATAACGTTAGGATTTATATTTTAAACTCTTCCTTGTAGAAATCCACGACCTTTCTTCTTATCTCATCAAGAAGCTCTTTTGAAACTATCTCTATAACCTCATAGTTCTTGTCTCCCAACTGAACAGTAGGCATCTGAACGTAGTAACCGCCGTAACGATTTCTCAGAAGCTTCACCGTCTTTATAACTATCTCATCGTTTATCTTTACATCGGCGTATCCGACAAGCCCCGCTCTGCGATTAGGTATCTCAAAGGGATAGAACTTAATAACTTCAACTTTAGCCACGGTAATTTAAGATAATACTTAATCATGTTCTTCTTCAAAAAATCCGAGCTGGAAAAGAGAGCGGAGAAAGGAGATAAAAGCGCCATCCTTGAACTGCTGAGAAAGGGAAAGAAGGACAAGGCTAAAAAGTATCTTGAGAAGTATGAAAGTGACTCCGACCTGAGGAAGGTTCTCTTTGACCTCTATGTTGAAGATGAAAACTTCATGCAGGCTTACAGACTCCTTGAGAGATATGGGGGTGATCTCGGAACTGCAAAGAAGAGAGGACTCGTATATGAGAAGGTAGGGAACTACGGTAAGGCTATTGAGGAGTATCTGAAGGTTGGTGACTTTGAGAGTCTCTACAAGGTAGGGAACATTCTGTACGCAACGGGTAGCAAGGAGAAAGCTCTTAATGTTCTTGAAAGAGCTGTCAAGATAGCACCTCCTTCAAAGATAGAAGAGGTAGAAAGGAAGATATATGAGATTAAGAGAGAGCTTGGACTTGTTGAGGAAAAGAAGGAAAGTCTCTTTGAAAGGCTAAAGAAGGGACTCAAGAAGACAAAGGAAGCTGTTGAGTTCGGAATAATCTTCAAAGGTAGGAAGGTTGATGACGAGCTGTTTGATGAGCTTGAAGAGCTTCTCGTAAAGGCTGACATAGGGGTAAAAACCGCCGTAGCTCTCGTAGAAGACCTAAGAAAAACAGCAATAAGAAAAAACATAAAGACCTCGGAGAAGTTAAAGGAAGTAACCAAAGAGAAGGTAAAGGAGCTCTTGAAAGGATGTGAAGGAAAACTCAATGTTCCTGAAGACAGAAAGCCTGCTGTGATTCTTTTTCTTGGTGTGAACGGCTCAGGGAAAACCACAACCGTAGGAAAGCTCGCCTACAAGTTTTCTCAAGAAGGGAAGAGAGTTATGCTCGTTGCTGCGGATACGTTTAGAGCCGCTGCCATAGAACAGCTTGAGGTGTGGGCAGATAGAAGCGGTGCGGATATAACCAAGAAGCATGAGGGTGCAGATCCCGCATCAGTTGTCTATGAAGGAATTGATAGGGCTGTAAAGGAAGGCTATGACATAGTTCTCATAGATACGGCGGGAAGGCTTCACACGAAGGAACCTCTTGTAAACGAGCTCAGAAAGATAAGGAAGGTGATTCAGAAGCTCCTACCTGAAGAACCTTCAGAAACCCTCCTCGTACTTGATGCAACCATTGGTCAGAACTCAATCCAGCAGGCGAAGGTGTTTAAAGAGGCTGTTAACATAAACGGCATAGTAATTACTAAACTTGACGGAAGTGCAAAGGGAGGGGCTGTGATAGCCATATGCAGGGAGCTGAAAATTCCTGTGAAGCTGGTAGGTGTAGGTGAGGGGATAGAGGATCTTCAACCTTTCAGCGTTGAGGATTACGTTAACGCCTTATTTGATTAAAGATTGGAGTTCCCTTTCCTTATACATTCTCAGCAGAACTCTAGATAGTGCTTTTTCTATCCTTTCATCTTTTCTTAACTTCATAGCCTTCCTGTAGTAACTTTCTGCCTTTTCAAGATCTCCATTAAGCTCGGCACATATTCCAAGGTTGTAAAGAACGGCATAGTTTCTTGATCTTAACTGGTAAAAAAGTGAACAAGACTTTTCAAGCCTGCCCTCTTTTGCAAGTTCAAGGGCTATTTCAAACTCTTTCTTCTCCCCTATGCCTTCATCATCGTCCATGAACTCAACGACTACTCTCATGTTGTGTGGTGCTATGTCTATCACAAGCTCTCTAATAGCTTCCTTCCTTGCCTGAGAAAGAAGCTCCCCAAAGCTTACCATAGGGTTGCTGTAGTCTTCACAGTGCTTAGCCTTTGCAGTCTTTTCTATCTTCTTTGAATAGACTATCTCTCCCCTTGCCACGTCTATCAGCTTTGGTATGAAAAGGAACTTGACATTTCTCACATTGCATTTGACGTAATACTTCCTGTATTTAGTGCATTCCTTTATCATTCCTGAGCCTTTAGTTTTCAAACATGCATAGCGTCTCTCGTAGTAAGGAGAAGATACGTAACTATAATCTACATAACCTGTAAGTATACCTTCGGCATTCAAGAGCCTGCCGAGCTCAGTGGGTCTCTCCGTCATACCGCTTGAAGAGAACTTCAGCTCATTTAAAACCTTGTCAATGTCCGAGCGAGTAATGAGTTTAAAGTAGCGCTTACCTTTTAACCTTACGGAAAGGAGCTCAGCTTCTATTTCTGAAGCTAAGCTTCTTCCATCTATCTTATTGCCTTCAAAGGGAAGGACTGCTATCCTCCTTATGTATCCTCTATACTCTCTCGGAGGCTCAGTATAAGTTAGCGTTACCTTTGGTTTTGTGCAAGATAAAAGTAATGCAAATACAGCTATCAACAGGTTCAGTTTCTTCATTCCTTCTGTATTATAATTCCCCCATAGGAGGTGAGGAGATGCCCGCATACGATCCCTTTTCTTACATGTTCAATCTGCTATGGTTCATGTTCATATTTTTCCTTGTGCTCAGCCCTTGGTTCAAAAAGATGTCCCTTCAGCGGGCAAGGGAAACTGCAATAAGGGCTATTGAGGAAAAGCGCAAAAGCAGGGTCATTACGATGATACACAGGCAGGAGGCTATGGGATTTCTCGGGATACCCATCTTTAGGTTTATAAACATAGAGGATTCTGAGAGAGTTCTGAGAGCTATAAGAATGACACCTGATGACATGCCGATAGATTTCATCATTCACACTCCTGGTGGACTTGCTCTTGCCGCAACACAAATAGCAAATGCTCTTGCCAAACACAAGGCACCTGTGAGGGTCATCATTCCTCACTACGCCATGTCGGGCGGAACTCTGATAGCACTGTCCGCCGACGAGATAATAATGGATGAAAATGCTGTGCTTGGTCCTGTTGATCCCCAGATAGGACAGATGCCTGCCGCATCAATTCTGAAGGTTCTGGAAAAAAAAGATGTTAAGGATATAGATGATCAAACACTTATACTTGCGGACGTTTCCGAAAAAGCCATCAACCAAATGAAGGAGTATCTAACCAACCTGCTGACTTCAAAGGGAATGGAGAAAGAGAAGGCTTTGAAGATAGCTGAAGAGCTTGCTGTCGGGAAGTTTACACACGATTATCCGCTGACGGTTGAGTACCTGAAAAGTCTTGGCTTGAACGTAAACACAAATGTTCCCGAGGAAGTTTACACCCTTATGGAGCTTTATGAACAACCTATGGGGACTCAGCCTCCTTCCGTTCAGTATATTCCTGTTCCCTACAGGCAGGCAGGACAGAGCCAGAACAACGCAAAGACCTAACGGGAATAGATGAGGGCAAGAGCGATTTTATAGCTCGTGTAGAGCATAAGCACGCTTCCCAGAAGACCGGCAAATACAAGTGAGTAGAGTATGACTATCTGAAAGAGGATAGCTCTTATAGGGTCAGCTCCTGCCATCAGCATACCTACCGCAACGCCCGGTATGTGAACCAGTCCAGCAGCCTTCATGAAGTTTATCTTCGGGATGAGGGATGCCCTGAGGCTGTCCCTGAATGCCTCCTTCATAGAATACTTGAGAGTTGCCCCGAGAGCTACTTTTGCCTCTACTTCCTCTAT
>CAZPVY010000117.1:0-4665 GCA_964590265.1 uncultured Aquifex sp.
ATTACATAGATGAGAGATACACTTCAGGGGTGGACTCCACGCTAAGGTGTGGAGTTAGCAAAGGAAATTACACTCCTGAAGGGAGGATAAAGAGAGGGCTGTTTAGAACCTCTCTCGGACTTTTGAATGCTGATGTTAACGCTGTGAGGAACTATCTGAAGAAGCTTGGGAAGTTTGACCTACTCACTGGACTTGCCAAGCCTGTGAGGGTGAGGATATTCAAAAGTATCTCCGTTAGCTCCCTGTATGCTCAGATAGGAGGCAGGAGTAGGGGCGGTGTGAACCCGCCTGTGGTGGTAAGGGACCCCTTAGAGGGTGCAGTCCCACCCGAAGCTCCGCATCTATGATGCGGGGTAGTTCACAATGGATTACTAACTATCTGGAAGGAGGGCAGACATGAAAAAGCTGACCTTTGGAGGATTGAGCCTTTCCCTTCTGGCTGGAGCGGTTTTTGCAGGCGGCTACAAAATCCCTGAGCAGTCAATCCGTTCAACCGGCACTGCAGGAGCTTACTTCTCTTCCGCAAATACACCGGATGCTGCCTACTATAACCCTGCCAATATGAGCTTTATGAAGGACGGTTGGGGTTTGGAGGTAGGGCTGAGATATATAGTTCTGCCGAGTATAAAGTTTGAGGGAGCTTATGGGGGAAATCCAGCTAATGGAGAGTCTAAAAAGGAAGAATTCTTTGTTCCTTATTTTCATTATGTGAGTCCAAAAGTTGGTAATTTGAGGTTTGGTTTATCTTTTGTAACACCTGCTGGTCTATCCAAGAGGTGGGATGCACCAGCTCAGAAAGCCACTGCAAAGAAGTTTCTATTAGAGGTCTATGAGCTTGATCTATCAGCTTCCTACTTGATAAACAAAAACTTTGCTATTGGTGGCGGAATTAGAGGTGTTTATGCAAAAGGGGAGATTCAGCTGGAAGGAGCTTTCTACAGTATAAATATGGATGGAGACACGGATATACTTCCTGGCTACTTCTTATCTCTGTCTTTTAAACCAACATCTTCATTAACTCTTTCAACGTTGTACCGTTCAAAGGTTAACTTAAAGATCAAAGGAGATGTGTCAGGAATATTGGGACCTTCTCCATTGAACGGTACAAAAGGAGATGTAAAAGTACCTCTACCTGCGGAATGGAGACTCGGAGCTTCATATCAACTTGGAAATACAACCCTTGAATTTACATACGAAAGAACATTCTGGTCAGCTTATAAAAAGCTTGATTTCAACTACGATAGAACTCCTCTAAAGGGGAGTATATTTGACGACCCAAAAGACAAAAACTGGAAAGATACCAACACTTACAGATTTGCTATTATTCATAAATTTAACGAGAAGTTTACTGGTCTTGCAGGAATAGCCTACGATGAAACACCCGTACCCGAAAAAACTCTCGGTTTTGAGCTTCCTGACTCGGATGGATGGATATTTTCTCTCGGAGGACTTTACAATCCGTCTTCAAAGGTAGAGATAGGTTTGGCATATCTTTACTTCATGAAGAAGGATAGAAGCGTTAATAACTCCAATATTAATGGTAAGTTTAAAGACTTGGCAGCGCACGTGCTTACTCTTTCACTCGGTTACAAATTCTGAGGTATATAGCCATGCCATACAGGTATCAGAATTTCTACGAGGTAATAGACACAAACGCGAAGAACTTTCCGAAAAGAACGGTATTTTTTGAAGGAGATATAAAGGTAAACTGGACACAACTGAAGCACTACGTTGACTCATTTGCACGCTATCTTGAGCTGATAGGAGTGAGAAGTGGAGACAATGTTGCAGTTCTGATGTCCAACTCAAAGGAGTTCATCATAGCTCTCTTGGCAATAGGAAAGCTCGGTGCAGTCGCAGTTCCGTTGAATACGTTCTTGAAGAGAGCAGAGCTTGAATATATCCTGAATGACTGCGAAACCAAACTTATAATCACTCAGGGAAAGTTTGCAGAGCTTTTGAAAGATATAGACAAAGATACAGGGGTTGAGAAGTTTATATGGGCGGAGTCTGCACCTAAGCTTGATGAAGAAAACCTGAGTTTTGAAGAGGGTCTCACGATAGAGGACTACGAGCACATAAAACCCCAAGCTCAACTTGAAGATGTGGCAGTTATTCTTTACACTTCAGGGACAACGGGTAAACCCAAAGGTGTTATGCTCACATATAAAAACATATTTTCAAACATAGAAAACATAGTTAAGGTCTTTGATATAAAGCCGAAGGACAGGTTCATCGTTTACCTTCCTATGTTCCACGCCTTTACACTTACAGCGACTGTCCTTCTGCCTCTTTACACTGCAAGCCCGATAGTGATAGTCAAGTCCATAATGCCCTTCTCAAACGTGATAAAGCAGACCCTTCTGAAAAGGGTGACCGTCTTTATGGGAGTTCCGGAAGTGTTCAATGCTCTATCAAAAGCAAAGCTCCCTTGGTATTTCATGTGGTTTAACAGGATAAGATACTTCGTATCCGGCGGAGCACCCCTGCCTCTTGATACTCTTGAAAGGATGAAAAAGAAGTTCAAAAGGGCTATCCTTTTGGAGGGATACGGTCTGAGTGAGTGCTCTCCTGTGGTATCGGTCAACCTTCCCACGAAACAAAAGCCCCTTTCGGTAGGACCTCCATTGCCTGACTATGAAGTGAAGATAGTTGATGAGGAGTTGATGGAACTTCCCGTAGGTGAGGTGGGAGAGATAATTGTCAAGGGCGACTGCGTGATGAAAGGCTACTACAAAAATCCTTACGAGACTGAAAACACGATAGTGAACGGCTGGCTGAGAACCGGAGACCTTGGATACGTTGATGAGGACGGCTTCATATACATAGTGGACAGGAAGAAGGATCTTATCATCTGCAAAGGGATGAACATCTATCCTCGTGAGATTGAAGAAGTTCTTATGTCCCACCCAAAGGTTGATCTCTGTGCCGTTGTGGGCAAAAAGGACAGCCATCATGGGGAGATACCCGTTGCGTTCATTAAGCCAACTGAAGAGGGACGGGACTTGACGGAGACGGAACTTAGAAAATTTTTGAAAGACAAGCTCGCGAACTACAAGATACCGAAGCAGTTTATATTTGTGGATGATCTTCCGAAGAACGCTACCGGCAAGGTTCTGAAGAGGATTCTAAGAGACAAACTTAATAAAGGAGAGTTTGAAGTTAAAGCCCGCTGATGTCGGCGGGCTTCTTTATCTCCTTTACGAAACCGTTTTCTGGATTTTCCACAAACACCCTGTAGCCGGTTGCTCTTTCATTACTTTCTGAAAGATTCAAAAACTCATGTGCCTGCTCTTCCTGTCCAAGGGCAAGATTTATCAGTCCGAGCAGGATGTACTTCTCCCACGAGTCGGGAGATACTAGAAGCCATTTGGTAGCCTCAAGGTACTTGAACTCTGTTATGTATCTCAAACCCACACTCAGTGGATCCTTCCTTCCTGCAAAATCACTCTTTCTTAGTCTTTTGTCATCTTCGTAGAGCGATATTCTGAACCTTACCCTCATGGAGTGAACCTCTCCGCCCTTACGGACGGAGCTTCTGGTAGGGAATATAATCCCACCCAGAAGACCCGCAAGGGGATTCCTGCTTCAACGAGGGTTGACTAGCCCCCTCATACGAGGAGACCCCGCCAGAGCCCTCTCCACAGGCGTAAGTTCGGGTCGCTCCGACCCTACCACCCGTAAGGTGGGTGAGCCCTTTTTGTAGTATGTTCACACTTGCGTTGTAATCCCTGTCAAGCTCTGCCCCACATTCGGGACATCTGTGTATCCTCTCGGCTAAAGTCTTTGGAACTCTAAACCCACATACAGAGCAGTCCTGAGTTGTGTAGGATGGGTCAACCCTCACCACCCTTGCCCCTGCCATTACAGCCTTGTAGGTAGCAAAGGTGATAAGTGTCCCCCATCCCGCATCAAGTATCAGCTTCGCTAAACTGCTGTCCTGAACAAGTGCCTTTATGTCAAGGTCTTCAAAACTGATGTAATCATAGTTGTTTACAAGGTGCCTTGATAGCTTGTGGAGAAAGTCCCTCCTTGCATTCCTTATCCTCTCGTGAATCTTAGCTATCCTCTTCCTCTGCTTCTCCCAGCTCATAGAGCCTTTTTCTTTTCTTGAGAGTTTCTTCTGCTCTACCTTTAACCTCTTCTCAAGTCTCTGCAAAAACTTGGGATGCTCTATAAACTCCCCTTCTGAAGTGGTTGCAAGGTTCTTTACTCCGAGGTCTATTCCTACAGCCTTCTCTTGAGCTTTTTTGAGTATCTGCTCAAGTTCTGTCTCCACAGTTATGCACACATACCACTTTCCCGAAGACTCTCTTTTTACTGTTACTGTCTTTGCCCTTGTCCAGTCTATCTCCCTGTGAAGTCTAATCTTCAGTCTTCCGAGTTTGGGTAAGGTCAAGTATGCGAACCTTGAGTTTTTCTTCTCAAGCCTAATAACTTCTACAAGCTCCCCTTTTTGTTTCATCCATACCTGCGGGAAGGTGAAGGAATTGTATCTGGAGAGTTTCTTCTTCTTCGGGTATTTTGCCTCTTTCCTGAAGAACTTTTGAAAGGCATTATCTACTCTTCTGAGACAGTCCTGAAGGACCTGGGAGTGGACGAGTTTCAGGGAAGGGTCTTTCTTTTTAAGCTTTGGAAGAGCATTTTGCTGGTCTGAGTATGTAA
>CAZPVY010000118.1:0-4619 GCA_964590265.1 uncultured Aquifex sp.
ATTCCGTTCCGGTTGTGGTAGATGTTGAGTCTTGAAACCTCTTCAATCCTTTTTATATAGTCAGGGTAGAGATTCAGGCTCTCCAAGGAGAACTTCAGGAGATCTCCTTCCAGCCCTTCGGAGAGGGGGGCGAGCATACCTCCAGCCACCCATGAGGTACCCTCTTCGTAGTTTCTGGTTACAACGGTTACTTTATGACCAGCAAGGGCAAACTCAAAGGCTGTTGAGAGACCTATTATTCCGCTTCCAACTATAAGAATATTCATAAGTTTTAAATATAAAACAGTACAGTTACGGTAAGTTTATAATTCTTACTCATGGATGCCGTAAAGGTTATCCTGTTTGCGTTTTTCATGTACATCTTCGGCTTTTTCTTTTACTCAAAGTACCTCTCCAAGAGGGTTTTTTCTCTTGATGATAGCAGGACAACCCCAGCTCAGGAGATAAACGACGGGGTAGATTACGTTCCTACAAACAGATGGATACTTTTAGGGCATCACTTCACCTCAATAACGGGAGCGGGACCGATAGTAGGACCAGCGATCGCAGTCATATGGGGCTGGCTTCCAGCACTTTTATGGGTGGTTCTCGGAGCAGTTTTTATCGGAGCGGTTCACGACTTTGGCGCTTTGGTCACCTCTATCAGGCATAAAGGAAGATCAATAGGGACTATCCTCGGTGAGTATGCAGGGGAGAGAGCAAGGATTATCTTCCTTCTGCTTATACTTGCCCTTGCAATTCTGGTAAATGCAGTCTTTGCCTATGTAATAGCCCTCCTCTTTACCAAGTTTCCCTCAAGCGTTATACCTGCATGGACGATAATACCTCTCGCGATAGCCTTCGGATACAGTGTTTACAGGTTCAAGGTGAATTTCCTGATACCTACGGTGTTTTTCCTTTTCATTCTTTATCTTTCCATGTTCATAGGTAAGCTCTATCCCATTGATGTGTCATCGCTTGCGGGCATATTCGGTATAAATCCGATAATGTTCTGGATACTCGTGCTCTTTACATATACATTCTTTGCTTCTTCCCTTCCGGTGTGGCTTCTTCTCCAGCCAAGGGACTTCCTGAACGGTCTTCAGGTTCTTATCATGCTGATCCTTATCTATGTGGGTGCTATCTTTGCCAATCCTCAGCTCGCAGCACCCGTTGTGAACTTAAATCCTGAAGGGGCACCTTCCATTTTTCCCTTCCTATTCATTACAATAGCCTGCGGTGCTCTGAGCGGTTTTCATGCTCTTGTTTCTTCGGGAACTTCATCCAAACAGCTTGAGAAGGAGAGTGATGCCAGAACGGTTGGATATCTTGGCTTTCTTGGGGAGAGTTCTCTCGCGGTTGCGGTCATTATAGCCTGTACTGCAGGCATCGCGATGTATTCAGCCCATAGGTTCAGCGACCTTTACGGTTCATGGGTTTCTATAAAGAAGTCCGCTATTCCTGCTGTGGTTGAAGGAGGAGCAAACCTTATCTCCTCTCTCGGTATAGACCTTGAGCTTTCAAAGACTTTAATAGCAACCCTCATAGTTCTTTTTGCAGCAACGACTATGGATACGAGTGTGAGGATTCAAAGGTATATACTTAACGAGCTCGGACAGATATACTCCATCAAACCTCTCAGGAACACATGGTTTGCTTCTTTTGTAGCAGTTATCAGCTCTATGGCTCTTGTCCTTGCTAAGGAAGGCGGAAAAGGTGGGTTGGTGTTCTGGCCTGTTTTCGGTGCGGCTAACCAGCTTCTGGCAGGGCTTGCTCTCCTTGTCACCTATCTTTACCTCAGGAAAGAAAACAAACCCACCCTGCCGATACTTGTTCCTCTTACGCTGGTTCTGATTGTAACATCGGTAGCCATGTTTATGAATATGGTCAAAAGCGCAATTAAAGAAGATTACATGCTAACGGGCGTAAGTGGTATCATATTGATCTTTGCGGTAGCGATAATCTTTGAAGCTATAAATGCTATAAGAGAAGAAAGGGTAGGAGCACAGGTATGAATCTTTCGCAATTGCTGAGGGAGTTTTATCGGTTAAAGTTCGGTCAGGAATTTGCCCGAGAGGCGAGGAAGCTTGATGAGGTATTCCTGTTCTTCGTATTTTCCGACTACTTCGGAATACCCAATCCCTTTAAGTTTTACTTTCTGGGAGTTTATCCAGAGCTTTTGGAAGAGTTCCACAGGTGGCATAAAAGGATGGGGCTTGGGCAGTCACCTTTGGAGTGGATAAGATGCTGCTGAAAGATTATATTAATCTCCTAAGGAGGTTAGGAGTATGTTTCATATGCCAACGATACCTGAACTCTTGATAATTCTGCTGATAGTATTTGTCCTCTTCGGTGCTTCAAGAATACCAGAGGCTGGTAAAGCTCTCGGAGCAGGTATAAGGAACTTCAAGAAAGCACTTTCGGGAGAGCTTGAGTTGGAAGACGAAAAGAAGATAAAAGAGGTCAAGGCAGAAGATGTTAAGGAGGACAGGAAAGAGGAAGCAAAGGCAGGTTAATTAAATAAGATTTTTACTTCTGGCTGAGAAGAATTACTACCTCTCCTTTTATGTTTCCTCTTCTTTTAAGCTCTTCCTGAACCTCTGTAATATGTCCGCGTATGTACTCTTCGTGAACCTTTGTGAGTTCCCTTGCTACACACACGCGGACGTTCCCGAAGACCTCTTCTATTAGAGTAAGGGTTTTCAGTATTCTCTTTGGTGATTCGTATAGTATCACAGTAGCGTCTTCACACTTTTGGATCTCTTCTAGAAAACCCTTCGTTCCTTTCTTAGGCGGGAAGCCAACAAACAGAAATCTATCCGTTGGAAGTCCTGAGCCCACAAGTGCTGTTAAAACCGCTGAAGGTCCGGGAAGAACCTCAACTTCAATACCTTCCTCTATACATCTTCTTACAAGTCTGTAACCAGGATCCGATACTGCGGGCATCCCCGCATCCGTCACGAGAGCTACATCTTCCTCCTGAAGGATGCTGATAATCTTCGGTATCTGCTTTTCCTCCTTAGGTTCGTAATAAGATATCAGTTTCTTGTTCTTGATCTCGTAGCGGCTGAGGAGTATTCTCGTTCTCCTTGTGTCTTCGCAGGCAATATATTTGACTTCCTTTAAAACATCAAGAGCTCTTAATGTTATGTCTCTTAGGTTACCTATCGGTGTGGGTACTACATACAGCTTTGGCATCAAAAAAAATGATAAAAGAAGCGGGAAGGAGGAGGAGAGATCACTTTATACCCAGTGTGGTTTTCGGGGTGACAAATGCGGCAAGACCTGTTATACCACCTTTTAAAGCATAGACATTGTTAAAACCAAGTTTCCTTAAAAAGGCGGTTGCTATAACCGCTCTTGTTCCTGAATGGCACACCACAACGACCTTTTTATCCTTGGGGATTCTTTCCAGATTTTCCTTCTTGAAGAGTTCGCTCATAGGTATATGCATTGAGTTCTTATATGTTAGTCCAACAATTGATGCTTCTGCTGGAGTCCTTATATCCAGCAGAATTACCTCTTCACCCTTTTTAATCCATTCTAAGATCTTTTTCGGAGTTACTCTACAGGGAGCCTTGGCAAGATTTTGCTGAGTAAAGTTTGAGAAGAACTTTTCATATCCTTTAGCCTCTTCCCAGTTAATAGAGAAGCTGAAGCCTAAAAGCATGAAGATGGAAATTGCCAAAGCTATACCTTTTCTTTTCATCCCTTTACCTCCTTTATAAGCTATTGCTTATATTATTATAAACTAATTTAGTTAGTATTAGCAAACCACCCTAAGAGAGCTTAAAAGGAGAGTGGAGGATAAGTTTTCACTCAAACAGGGAGGTAGTCAGATACTTTTCACCTCCGTCTGGAAAGACTGTGACAATAACCGCTTCCTCATCTCTTTCCGTAAGCTCTCTCGCAAGCATTATAGAAGCCCAGAGTGCGGCACCAGAAGACTGCCCAACGAAGATAGCTTCCTCCCTTGCGAGCTTCCTCGCCCACTCGTAGGCATCTTCCGTTTCAACAAAAATCGTTCTGTCAAGGAAGTTTTCATCAAAAATCCCTGGTTTTATAGAGCTCTCTATGTGCTTGAGTCCCTCGATACCGTGAAAGGGGTAAGCCGGCTGGACGCCTATCACCTGAATATCCTGATTGTAAACCTTCAATCTCCTGCCGGTTCCCATTATCGTTCCACCCGTTCCTATACCTGCGACAAAATGTGTTATCCTTCCTTCCGTTTGGTTCCAGATCTCTATACCTGTTGAGTAAAAGTGAGCCTTCCAGTTTGCAGGATTGTTGTACTGGTCAAGGTAAACGTACTTGTCAGGATTTTTTTCAACAAGGTCTCTTACAAATAAGATTGCTCCGTCTGTTCCTTCAAGAGGATCTGTTAGGTAAACCTTCGCACCGAAAGCCTCTATTATCTTCTTTCGCTCCTCACTAACGTTTGCGGGCATTGCAAGTTCAACGGGAATTCCAAGGGCAGCACCCACCATAGCAAGAGCTATGCCTGTATTGCCTGAAGTGGCGTCTATTACGACCTTTCCCTCCTTTATAACTCCGCTTTCAAGGGCGCTCAAGAACATGTTGAGAGCCGGTCTGTCTTTCACAGAGCCGCCAGGATTAAAACTCTCAAGCTTTGCGTAGAT
>CAZPVY010000119.1:0-4585 GCA_964590265.1 uncultured Aquifex sp.
TTGGCTTCTTTCATTACTCTCTATACCCTTCTGGAGCTTAAAAGTTGACATGGTCCCAGATATATTTTCAACAACGTTGTTTACATATAAGATTGTTCCATTCTCATCTGTTATAATAACCCATTCGTGTCCCCTCTCTATTGCTGTATTTATCATCTTCATAAACTTTTCCTTCTCTATCCTTTCCAAAGCAAAGGATATGTCCTGCTGTATTTCTTTAAGCAAAGTAAGTTCCTCATCTGTAAACATATTAGGAACTGCAGAGTATATGCTTAGGACGGCTACAGTTTTTCCGCTTTTCTGAATTGGTATAGCACAAGATGAAAGGTAACCCCTCCTAAGCATCTCCTCCCGCCACGGAGCTACCGCAGGATTTATCCTTGTATCTGGATTTACAACTATTCTTTCCTCTCTTAAGGCGGTTCCTGTAGGTCCTCTACCTTCCGGAATGCTTCCATCTATGGATATCTTTATCTTCTCAACGTATCCATCGTTATATCCACACACCTTTATGGGTTTTATAGACTTAGTTTCATGATCTGGAATGCCTATCCAAGCCATTCTAAAATCTGCTTTATTAACAAGAAGCTCACAAACCCCGCTAAGAAGCTCCTCCTCATCCATAGATGAGATTATCAGTTGATTTATGTCTTTCAGTGTTCCAAAGAGCCTTTCGTAACGTTTTCTTTTAGTTATGTCTATAAAAACAACTAAGCCTGCTGGTTTTCTTCCCCACTGGACTGTCCTCGTAAATGTGAATAGTATTCTCCTGCTACCACTTTTTGTAATTACAGGAAGCTCCACGTACACTCTGTCAAAGTGCTCGCCTTTTAGTCTCTTATCAACTATTTGCTTTATGGACTCTTTATGCTCTTCAACAACAAGTTCATTAGGTTTTTTTGTAAAGAACTCTTCCTTTGTATAGCCGAACAGATCAAGAGCTGCTTTGTTGGCATATACGATGGTTTCCTGATATAGGAATATACCAACAGAAGGGGCTTTATCAATAGCCTGAAATATTTCGTAGTACTCCTGCTGTTTGGATATATCCTCCCATACCCCAACTATCTCTATTTCATTCTCTCTTTTGCAATTAATTACGCTTGCCGTGTCAAGTATGTACAGATAAGTACCATCCTTCTTTCTGAATCTGTAAGACCTGCTTATGTGTTCTGTCTCTCTGGAAATTTTCTCGCACTCTATAAAGATCTTCTCTTTATCTTCGTCGTAAGTGTTCCTGAACCACCATTCAGGGTCATTCTTTATTTCGTCTATACTCCAGCCGGTAAGCTTTTCAATCCAGTTGTTCAAAAACTCAATTCTCTTTACAAGAAATTTACCGTTCCGTACCTCTGCCCACGCATGATATACTGCTATGGGCAGAAGTGAAAATATGCCTTCGCCCCTAATGTCCATGGTCTGGTTTGATACCTTGTACGAATTATAATAATAGGGCTGAGAAAATTTTAATATAAAATCCTCCGATGAGGTTGTGGATTCAGCTTCTGCTAATGAGCTTTGTCAGCTTAGCTCTTTCTGTTCATCCTACCTATCTGGAACGGGGAGATATGATTAAGTCCTTCAAGAATTTCATTGAAGGGAAAGCAGATGCATATGATCTCTTTTTGGTAAAGAGTATCGCTGAAGAAATAGAACCTAAGCCCCCAGAGTATATAAGGTACTTTGTGCGCGGTCTCCTTGCTGAAAAGAGAGGAAATTTAGAAACGGCTATTGAGAATTACCTAAGATCAATAGAGCTGAAGTCAGACTACAACCCTTCTTATTTCAGATTTAACGAGTTGATCCGCAAGGTGGAAGAGCCTGAAAAGTTCAGGGAGAAAATTACCCACATAATGAAGGAAAGGTTTTCCAAAGCACCTCCAGTAATAGTAGAAAACTCTAAAAACAAGTACGTTTTCCTCGTTGAGAAGATGTCCCAGTATCTGCTCATATACAGGGGAAAGAAACTGGAAGCTTTGTATCCTGTAACAACCGGGATGGACTGGGAGGACAAATGGCGTGAAGGCGACAGGAGAACACCTGAAGGTATTTACTACTTCACCAAGTTTATACCTCCTGAGAAACTCCCGAAAATATATGGAGGTATAGCAGTTGTCCTTAACTATCCGAATCCTGTTGACAGACTCCTCGGTAAAGGTGGTGGCGGGATATGGCTTCACGGTAGCAATGAGAAAAACAGGAACAGTATACCTTTTAGTACAAGGGGATGTGTAGTTGCGGGAAACAACGATCTGAAAAATATAGTGAAAAGAATAGTAAAAGGGAACACCCTGATAGGGATCTATAAAGAGATACCAAAGGATATAGAACTTGACGATATCAAGGGATTTCTAAGAAGCTGGAAGGAGAGCTGGGAGAATAAGGACATCCAGCGATACCTGTCCCTTTACTCAATGCGGTTCACATGGAAGAGAGGAGGGTTTAGAGAGTGGGCAAGGTATAAGAGGAGAGTAATCTTAAACAAAAAGAAGATAGAGATAAGCATAAAAGAGCCGACGGTACTTGCGTTTCGCAGGGGCTTATCTGAAAACGTTGAGTATTACGTGGCAGAGTTCCTGCAGATATACAAGTCGGATAGATACTCCGACAGGGGTCTCAAGAGACTTTACATAATCAGGGAGGATGGTAAACTGAAGATATTAAAAGAGGAATTTAAAAGGGAGGGAATACAATGATACCTCTTTTCCTCTTGATAATTACTGGACTGTCCTTTGGAATATGCCCTTCTGGACAGAATGTTTTTCTTGATATGTCCGCTGAAACGGTTGATACAAAGGGCAAGAACTATAGAAGGGCAGATGTTCTGATATTTATCCCGATAGACAGAGAGATTATGAAAAAGGAGAGCCTCTTTTTAGAGAAGTCCATAAAGATTCATTCCATGGGGGGTAAAAGATACAGGGTAGACGTACGGTTGAAAAATGTGTCAGACGTTACTATTGATGATGCATACCTTGAACAGAAAATAGAAAACGGGTCTTTTCATGAAAGCATCCAAGCTGTAAAGGTGTTGTCTAGAACACCGTACATATTTGAACCTATAAGTCTTTATCCGACAGACATTACAGGCAACAGGGTAATTGTAAAGCTGCCTCCTATAAAGCCGGGTGAGGAGCTTGAACTGAGCTATACCTTGTCAGCAAAAAGGGAACCTCCTGTTCCCAAGTTGAAAGGTTATTTTAGAATGCTTAGATATAGTAAGGAGAGAATTTACATACTGGTTGCAAAGTACTCCTTCCTTTTCGGATACGGAAAAACGAAAACCAAAGATCTCAACTTTGAAAACATAAGAGAGATACTTAGAGGATTTAAGGAAGCAGGCTTGAAGCCGGTGGTCAAGGTGATAGGTCTGGCGGATGGTAAGACAAGGAATCCATGGAAAAACTCCGAAGTGGCGAGAAGAAGAGCTCAGTTTGTAGCTGTTAAAGTTTTGGGTAATAGCTACGCGTGTTATATCAGACGGGGATTTGCGGAAGATATCAGGTAAGTCTAACAACAACTTCTTTTTCGGAGAGATACCTCTTCAGATCCGGTATGCTAAGCTCTCTGAAATGAAATAGAGAAGCGGCCAAGGCGGCGTCAACCTTTCCCTCTTCAAAAACCTCATAGAAATGTTCCTTAGCCCCAGCACCACCGCTTGCTATTACGGGTATATTTACGGATCCAGCCACAGTTCTACACAGCTGGACATCATATCCTGCTTTGGTTCCATCCCTGTCCATGGAAGTAAGCAGTATCTCCCCTGCACCGAGACTCTCTACCTTTTTTGCCCACTCAACTGCATCTATTCCGGTAGGTGTTCTGCCACCGTGAATATAAACTTCCCAGCTGTCACCCTTCCTTCTGGCGTCTATTGCAACAACTATGCACTGAGAGCCGAAAAGCTTAGCTCCTTCCTGAATTATCTGGGGATTCTTGACAGCAGCGGTGTTCACCGAGACCTTATCTGCTCCAGCTTCAAGAAGCCTTCTCATGTCGTCCACAGTTCTTATCCCACCTCCTACGGTAAAAGGCATGAAGACCGTTTCTGCCACCTTTTTTACTACATCTATCATTATGTTTCTGTCCTCTGCAGAAGCAGTGATGTCCAAGAACACAAGCTCATCTGCTCCTTCCTGTTCGTATCTCTTTGCTATTTCAACGGGATCTCCTGCATCACGCAGATTGAGAAACTTTACTCCTTTAACAACCCTACCCTTATCAACATCCAAGCATGGAATGATCCTCTTTGCCAGCATCCCTTAAATTCTATGACGTAGATTAATGGAAAGCAAACAGGAAGGGAATATATAAAATACGAGACAAATAAACAAAAACGTAGGAGGTAGCAAAGATGGCTCAGAGGGTTGCTCAGGATGTAATAAAGGAGAAGATCATTCTTGATTCAGATACAGGGAAACCTGTAAGTGAAATAATCATTGAGAACGGAAGGATAACCGTGGTAAAGGAAAACGGAGAAACCGTTGAGATCCCTGTAAACACAATAAGAGGAAAGCATATACTCATGAGGATTGAAGCAGGGCTGGGTGAGATAACCGAGCCTATATACGTATAATCTTTCTAT
>CAZPVY010000120.1:0-4464 GCA_964590265.1 uncultured Aquifex sp.
AAAAGAGTTTCGGAACGGATAAGGAAAGGGTTTACGGAGACACAGTCCTGTCAATATGGAGGAAGTCCGAATGAAAAGAGCAGTTTATCCCGGAACGTTTGATCCTCCGCACCTTGGGCATCTTGATATAGTTGAGCGAAGCCTGAAGATCTTTGATAGTATCACTGTTGCGATTGCAGAAAATCCCAGAAAGTACCTTCTTTTTTCCATAGAGGACAGAGTTGAGATGTTCAGAGAGATGGTCAGACACTTAGGAGACAGGGTTGAAGTCAAGAGTTTTAACTCTCTACTCGTTGACTTTATGAAGGAGGAAGGTATTGAGATAATTGTCAGAGGTGTGAGGTTATTTACCGACTTTGAGTATGAGCTTCAGATAGCCCTCACGAACTTCAAACTTTCTGAGGTTGAAACAGTATTCATGATGCCCTCACAGGACTATATACACATAAGCTCAACGATAGTAAGAGACGTAGCCTCTTATTGTGGTGATCTGAGCGGTCTCGTTCATCCATTCGTTGAGAAGAAGCTGAGGGAAAAGTTCAAATGTGGCTGATTTTTCTTCTGTTTTCAATAATCACTTCGGCGTACGCTGAGGTTTTCTGTATAGAAAATGTAGAAAACGAAACGAACGAGCCATATTTAAGCTACGCACTTTTAAAGGTAGTGGAAAAAGCTGTCCTTGAGAACGGCTACGAGCTTTCATGTAAAGGAGACTATAAAAAGATTAATGTGTCCGTGCTCAGTTTTGAAGAAAAACCTATAGCCTATACACCTCAGCAGAGGGTCAGCTCCTACAACCTGACTCTCAGGTTTGAAGTTGAGCTCAGTGGCAGAAAGTTTCAGATCAGCGGAACAGTCCCTTATAGCCTGCCATCAGGAGGGCTCGGAGACATACCCCGCAGAAAGGCGATAGATGACCTCCTTGATAAAATATACCTTGACTTACTTAAAAATCTGAGGAGGTAGGAATATGCTCATAAATGTGGAAAGCACCAAAAGCGTTGAAGAGGTTAGACAGAAGCTGGAGGAGAAGGCAAAAGAGAAAGGTTTCGGAGTAATGAGCACCCACGAGGTTACGAACATACTCCAGAGCAAGGGACACCCTATAAACTACTTCTGTGTGATAGTAGAGATATGCCAGCCAAAGGCTGCGAGCCAGGTTCTCTCAAAGAACCCTTACATATCAACCGCCATGCCCTGCAGAGTAGCGATATTTGAGCAAAACGGTAAAACTATCCTCAGCACCATAGCTCCGACTCAGATGCTTGAGATGTTTAACGAACCTGAACTCAAAGACGTTGCAGAGGAGATAGAATCCATTATCAAGGAGATTATGGAAGAGTCCACTAAATGATTGACGCACACTTTATGGACTTAGCCCTCTCCCTTGCAAGGAGAAGGAAGGGGCTTACCCATCCGAACCCTACCGTTGGTTGTGTGATTGTGAAAAACGGCGAGGTGGTCGGTCTCGGATACCACGAAAGAGTCGGTTTCCCCCACGCGGAGGTTGTCGCTCTCCAGCAGGCAGGAGAGAGAGCAAGAGGAGCCACAGTTTATATCACCTTGGAACCCTGCACACACTTTGGGAAAACTCCACCCTGCACGGACGCTCTTATAAGGGCAGGTGTTAAAAAGGTTGTTATAGCCACCCTTGATAGAAATCCTATCGTTGGTGGAAAGGGTGTTGAGAAGCTTAATGAAGCTGGAATAGAGGTTCAGATCGGTATAAGAGAGAAGGAAGCTCAGGAACTGAACGAGGACTTCTTCACCTACATATCCGAAAAGAGACCTTACATAACACTGAAGCTTGCCCAGACCTTAGACGGTAGGATAGCAACTCTCACAGGAGACAGCAAGTGGATCACTTCCTTCTCAAGCAGAAGGTTTGCTCACAGGCTCAGAATAGAGGTATCAGCAATTCTGGTTGGAATAAATACCGTTCTCAAAGACGATCCCCTTCTGACCGTCAGACACATACCAACTGAGAAACAGCCTCTCAGGATCGTGATTGACCCAGAACTTGAAGTACCTTTAAATGCAAAGATCATCACCGATAGATCCGCGTATACGCTAATAGTCTTTTCAAGGAGAGACTTAGAAAAGGAGAAGAAACTGCTTGAAGCAGGAGTTGGACTCCTTTACATGGAAGAGATAAACCTCAGAGAACTGATGAAGGAGCTCGCGAAGAGGGAAATAGTCCACCTCCTTGTTGAGGGAGGAGCATTCACTATCACGGAGTTTTTAAAGGAGAAGCTGTGGGACAGGATAGTAATCTTTCAGGCTCCCAAGATATTGGGTGAAGGGAAGGGAATAGGATATCTCGGAATAGAAAAAATAGAAGAAACCCTTAAGCTAAAGCTAAGAAAAGAACACAGACTCGGAGACGAACATGTATTTGAGTATGTCCCCATCATGGAAAGGAAAGGGTTGAAGTAGTAAAAGAATAGATATGAACTGGATAAAACTGAAGAGGTCAAAGATAAAAGTCTTTGGAAAGCCTGTTAAAGTTTTGATGAAAGGCATGACAGCTCCCGAAGAGCACACTCACTTCCTTCACAGCATTCTCACAAACAACATAAAGGCTTTGAAACCCGGAACTTTTAATTACAATCTCCGGCTAAAACAAAACGGACAGCCGATAGGAGACTTCTTTGTTTACAAGCTGAGCGATTACTACATCCTTGACACTGAAATACCAGCTGAGAAGGTGATTGACGAGCTGAACAGACTCAAGCTTTCCCTCAAGGTCTACTTTGAAGACCTCACATCTCAGATGGAACACATCTTTATATTTGGAGAAGGTAGTTCTGAATTCGTAAAGGACACTTTTGGTGTGAGCTTGGAAGATTTCCAAGTAGCTAAGAAAGACGATCTCCTAATAGGAAAGAACCCTGTCAGGCTAAAGATGGAAGGTTACGACATAATCGGTAATCTGAAGGGAATGCAGCTTCCTGCGGATGCCGAAATTTCGGAGACAGAGTTTGAGGATCTTAGGATTGAGAGATGCGTTCCTAAAATCGGGAAAGAGTTAAGAGAAGGATTTTCTCCCCTGGAAGCTGGAGTTTTAAACTACGCGATAGATATGAACAAGGGCTGTTATGTGGGACAGGAAGCTATAGCAAGGGTTTACTTCAGGGGGAGAACACCGAGAATACTTGTGAAGATGAATATCAAGGGAAACGTATCGGATGGAGACTCAATAACGCTCAATGGTAAAGCGGTCGGGGTTGTAACTTCTATTGACGCCAAAGGAAGGCTTGCTCTCGGTTATGTGCTCAGGAGCATCCTTAAAGAAAGTAAAGAACTGGAAACAGAAGGAGGAAAGGTAGAAGTACTTGAGAGCTGTGAGTGAAAGGTAAAATTACCTTATACAACCTGCCGTTAAGGTTTAAACTTATATTAGAGTAATTTGGAGATCAAACATGAGGGGACTATCACGATTAGCAATCAGTGAAGAAGGGTTTGTTTTTGACCCTCTCACAGGAGAAAGTTTTACCGTAAATCAAACAGGACTTTTTATCTTGAAAAGACTCAAAGAAAACAAATCACAGGAGGAGATTATAAAGGAACTTACAGAAAGTTTTGAAGTTTCCAAGGAAGAAGCTGAGAGGGATGTTGTTGATTTTATAGAGAAACTCAGAAGCTACAGACTGGTATAAATATGAAAGAGATAATAGTAGGTGTTTCTGGTATAAATGCTGTTGATAATCCGGGACCGGGAATAGGTGTTGCTAAAAGCCTTAAAGAAGATAAAGAGCTAAATATAAAAATTGTCGGTCTTGCATACGATGCTATGGAACCGGGAATATATATGAACTGGGTCGTGGACAAATCATTCATCATGCCCTATCCATCAGCAGGGCATGATGTATTTATAGAAAGGCTTTTTTATATAAAGAGAAACTATGGTCTGGATTTTGTAATGCCTGTTTTAGATGCGGAGCTTCCTGTTTACATAAAATACGCAAATGAACTTGAGAAAAACGGAATAAAAACATTTCTACCTACACTGGAACAGTTTAAGCTAAGAGGAAAAGACAAACTGGCAGAAATAGCTGAAAAGATAGGAATAGACATCCCTAAATCCGAGGTTGTTACATCTTACGATGAGCTTATAAAAGCTGTTGAGAAAATCGGACTTCCTGTAATGATAAAAGGAGCATTTTATAAAGCCTACAGAGCATACACAACACAGGAAGCTGTCAGCTACTACAACAAAATTGTTGCTCAGTGGGGATATCCCATTATAGTCCAGCAGGTTGTATCAGGAGAAGAGATGAATGTTGTTGCAGCCGGAGATGGGGAAGGAAACTCACTTGGTATGGTTGGAATTAAAAAAATGTGGATCACAGAATTGGGAAAAATCTGGACAGGTGTAACGATTAAAAATGAAAAAATGCTGTCAGCTGCCAGAAAGTTTATCGAAATCTACAAATGGCGCGGAGCTTTTGAACTGGAATGCAT
>CAZPVY010000121.1:0-4436 GCA_964590265.1 uncultured Aquifex sp.
ATAAAGAAGAAAGTTTCTCTCTACAGAAACATGGATATAAAAGCTGAGGAGATCCCTGCGGAAGAGCTAGCTAGATGCGAGGGCTGGTTATCTGACGAGCCTGTGGGTGGCTTCCTCTTTATAGAAGAGGGTAACGTTGATGCGGAAAAGCTGATGGATGCCCTGATTTTCGCCTGCGAGAATCTCAGGGTCAGAATTGTTATAGACGATATAACGGATGTAAACTTTGAATCCGGCGAGGTAAAAGAGGTAAAGGGTTTCCGGGGAACTTACAGAGCGGATTTTTACGTTTTTGCGACGGGAGCTTGGAGCAAAGGGCTTTTAGATCTGCCTGTATTCCCCATCAAAGGACAGATTCTCAAAGTTAAAGGACTTGAACTTGAAAGAGTGTATTACTCAAGTGCTTCTTACATAATACCGAAGGAGAACCACATACTCATAGGTGCGACTTCAGAGGATGCAGGGTTTGATACAAGAGTAACCCTTGCAGGAGTAAGAGATCTTCTTGAAGGAGCTGTAAGAGTGATTCCATCACTGGCAGAAGCTGAATTGATCGGCATGAAGGTTGGTTTCAGACCAGCCACGCCGGATGAGAAACCCATATTTGAAGCGGGTGAGAACTATGCTATATCTGTAGGTCATTACAGGAACGGAATCCTCTGGGCACCGATGAGCGCGAAAATAGTTCTTGACTTTGTGGAAAAGGAAGTAAGATCAAGCTACTTTGATGTCTTCTCTCCGAGCAGATTTTCCGAATGAAAATCATATTGTTAATAGGAGGCACGGTTATTAATTTTTTAAACATTCTTACTTAAGGAGGAAGGTTATGCTGAGAAGCGATTGGGTTGAGAAGAGAAAGAAGTTTAGAAATAAAACCCAGATGCATCTCGCCCGTCAGGGGATAATCACGGAGGAGATGGAGTATGTTGCAAAGAGAGAAGGACTGCACGTTGAGTTCGTCCGTCAGGAAGTAGCGGCGGGGAGAATGATAATCCCGGCAAACATCAACCATCTTCATCTTGAGCCCATGTGCATAGGTATGAACTCAAGGGTGAAAGTAAACGCAAATATAGGAAATTCCGGGCTTGCCTCCGACATACCGACCGAAGTTGAAAAGGCAAAGGTTGCGATAAAGTACGGTGCGGATACGATAATGGACCTCTCAACGGGTGAGGCAATTCCTGAAACGAGGCAGGCGATAATAGAAGCGAGCACCGTTCCTGTCGGAACCGTTCCTATATACGAAGCGTGGAAGCTCGCAAAGGGAGACATAAAACAGCTTACAATTGACCTTATTCTTGATGTGATAGAGGAGCAGGCACGTCAGGGCGTTTCCTACATGACCATACACGCTGGAATACTCAGAGAGCACCTCCCACTTGTTCAGCACAGGGTTATGGGTATAGTTTCAAGGGGAGGAGCAATACTCGCCCAGTGGATGACAGAACATGGAAAGCAGAATCCCCTTTATGAGCACTTTGATAAGATATGCGAGATCTTCAAGAAGTATGATGTCTCTTTCTCTCTCGGAGATGCTCTAAGGCCCGGCTGTATAGAAGATGCAACGGACGATGCTCAGCTGGCGGAGCTCAGAGTTCTCGGTGAGCTCACAGAAAGAGCATGGAAACACGACGTTCAGGTAATGGTGGAAGGTCCCGGACACGTTCCTCTTCAGCAGGTTGAGTTCAACATGAAGATACAGCAACTCTGGTGTAGGGAAGCTCCCTTCTATATACTCGGTCCCCTTGTCCTTGATGTAGCTCCGGGATACGATCACATAGGAAGTGCGATAGGTGCGGCGGTTGCCGGCTCTGTGGGAGCATCAATGCTCTGCTATATAACACCGAAGGAGCACCTCGGGCTCCCGAACATAGAGGACGTCAAATATGGAGTCATAGCCTACAAAATAGCCGCTCACGCTGCTGACATAGCCAAGCACTGGCCCGGTGCAAGAGACTGGGATCTTGAAATGTCCAAGGCAAGGTATGCCTTTGACTGGAACAGACAGTTTGAGCTTGCGATGGATCCCGAAACCGCAAGAGCATACCACGATGAAACGCTACCGCAGGATGGTTACAAAACAGCCAAGTTCTGCTCAATGTGCGGACCCGAGTTCTGCTCCTATAAGATCTCTCAGAAGGTTCAGGAGAAGGTTGAGCCTGCTGAGCTGATAGCTCAGGACAACTGGATAGCTCCGTGAAGAGCAGGCTCTTAGAGGTCTATGAAATTCTCCTGAAAACCTACGGAAAACAAAACTGGTGGCCTGTTGATGAAGAGTATCACAGGAGCAAAGGAACTGACCCGAGAGAAGAGATAGTTATAGGAGCGATACTTACTCAGAACACAAGCTGGAGGAACGTTGAGAAAGCCCTTGAGAATCTGAAAAGGGAAGAGTCGCTTTCCTTCAAAGCCATCAGGTCAATTGAGCTCAGCAGACTTGAGGAATTGATAAAACCTTCGGGCTATTACAGGCAGAAGGCTCAAAGGTTAAAAGAGGTGTCAAGAGTCCTTGATCCAATTGGGAAGATTGAGAACATAGGCAGGGAAGAACTCATGAGGATAAAGGGCATTGGAAAGGAAACCGCTGATGTGATCCTCCTGTATGCAGGAAATAGACCTTTCTTCGTGATAGATGCATACACCAAGAGGATAGTAAGCAGGGTTTTCGGAATTGAGAAGGACTACGAAGGTCTAAGAAAGTGGTTTGAAAAGAACATCCCAAAGGACGTGGAGATCTATAAAGAGTTTCATGCTCTTCTAGATGAGCATGCAAAAAGGTACTGCAGGAGCAAGCCAGTATGTGAAGGATGTCCTCTCATTCAGATCTGTACTCCGCCTTTGAGGTAGCTGTCTCCCAAAGGGTCACCTTGACCACTTTTACCTCACCCAGAAGCCTTGCCTCCTTGAGCTTTTCAGTGAGATAGTCGTAGAAGAATTTCGCCAGAGCCTCCGCTGTCGGACAAAACTCAACGGGAAAGATCTTCATCGCTCCGAACTTTTCCGCCACTTCCCTCAGCTCTGGATACATCGGGTCGTTCACATCTATTATGAAACTGTGATCTATCGTGTCTATTAGATCCTTCAAAGCGTTCTTAACGTGGTAGAAGTCCATCACCATATCCTGCTCGCTGAGAGTGTCGGATCCTACAGTCACTTCAAGAACATAGCTGTGCCCGTGAAGGTTCACACATTTATTCTGAGGAAGCTCCGCTTCCCGTGTAAACTCTGCACCCCTACCGTAGGTCAGGTTCTGCTTCCAAACCCTGTGTCCTGCCTCAAACCTGAAGGTCTTGGATATTTCCCACCTCACCAGACTATCACCCTCTTAGCTTCTTCAATAAGCCCTACTATCTCATCATAGCTCTTCATAACTTCTTCCGGAACCTTAAGCCCTCTTGCCAAGGCATCCTCTTTGCATACATACCAACCCTTTCTTGTAGGCCACCTCAAGACTCCATCCTGTATAAGGATCACTATATCGTCATCGGAGAGAAGTTCAGAGGAAAAATCTCCAAGTTTGCGTACAAGCCAAAGCGTGTTCACCATACGAAAACTGCCTCCGCTGAGCTTATTATCTCGTCAATTTCCTCCGCAGACTTTATCTCAACCTTTCTCACAAAATCGCTCTCCTTTATCCCTCTCTCTTGCATTGACGCATCCTCAACAACGAGGTTTATATTTACGAAATCCAAGGTCTCGTAGAACTTCTCAAAGGTGTCAACTCCAAGATTCTCGGGAAACCATCTCGTTAAGGTGTAAACGCCATCCCGTATAAACACAAAGGTCACCTCATGGTTCATTCCTACCGCAACCGCTATCCTGAAAGCTTCATGTGCCTTCCACGAGAAAGAGTCTCCCTTAAGGATAAACACAACCTTCATATTTCCACCTTCAGTTAAATACTATGATCTTTTCAAACTCTCCCATCATCCTTGAGAGATTGTAAGTTGAACTGCTTTCAGCCCAGTCAGGTTGTTTTTCAACACCTCTCTGATGGGCAGAGTGGGCACAGTAATACACCTTTGCACCGAAGTTAGCAAGCTCAATCGCATCGGGTCTTATAAGGTAATAAACACCGTTTCCAGAAAGAAAGATGGAAACCTCATGACCTCTGCCCGTAAATCTCTTTACGAGATTAGTTATCGTGTTGTAGTCCTTGGCAAAGGGAACGCTTGTGATAATAAGAAGTATCTTCATTTCCTCTTTCTAATTATAATCTCCCAGAGATTATCTCCGAGTTTATTCACCGCTATGACTTCCTGACCTTCCTCTCTCATACTCTTGGGAACGTTCTCCGCAGAAGGTTCATAGTCTATCAGAACCCGGAGAATTTCTCCTTCCTTCATGTTTTCAAGAACAAGCTTGCTCTTCACGAAAGTGAAGGGACACACTTCTCCTCTGATGTCAAGCTCCTTATCCACCTTTATCTCTTGCAT
>CAZPVY010000122.1:0-4426 GCA_964590265.1 uncultured Aquifex sp.
ATAGTTGAGAAGGCTTATGAGATGTTGAAAACCCAGAAAGGCTTTATAGGTGTTGCAGGAGATATGAAAGTCTGGGGGCGTGCCAAGATTCTTGCGATAAAAGATCCCCTTTCGGGAGATGTTCTTGTAGAGCTTGTAAATAAAAAGGATCTGTGTCTGTCAACATCCGGCAATTACATAAAAAGACACATTCAGCAAAGAGATCAGTCGCTCGTCCAGATAACTGTAGTTCATGAAAACTGCACTCTTGCGGACGCTTATGCAACTGCCCTCTTTGCCATGCCAGAGCAGATGAGAAAAAGGTTTTTGTCTGAAAACCCTGATGTAGGTATCCTTGAGCTTCACTCCGACGGATCCATATTCATGAACGAGACATTCAGGAATTTTTTCTCTCTGATCTTATTCCAAAACAGGAGCACATCTCAAAATTAGATACCTTCCCAGGTGTTTAAGCGGGATTTTCATGATTCTCATCATAGCAATAGACATTGAGATTTGATTTCATTTTCTTTAAGCTTGAATGAGGAGGTGAAAGAGCTATGAAAAAAGCACTGATAACACCAATCCTTTTATCCTCCACGCTGTTTGCTCAGCCATCGGAGGAGATAAAACAGATCAAAGAAGAGCTTGAGGTAGTAAAGGAGGAGCTTCGGAAACTCAAGCTGGAAATATCAATGCCTCAGATATCCACCTATGAAAGCTATTCCGGACTTGGTCCTGCAGCTTCAAAAGCTCTTATAAACCCGAAGGGAGTATCTATTGGTGGATACGGTGAACTTCACTTCATTCATAACTCGGAGACAAAACCAGAAAACAAAATGGATCTCAAAAGGGTGATCCTGTATTTTGGTTACTCTTTTTCAGAAAAATTGAAGTTCAATTCAGAGATTGAGATAGAACATGCCTTCGTTGAGGGAGGAGAAAAAAGCGGTGAACTTGCAACGGAGTTTGCTTTTCTTGACTACAGGCTGAGCAGAGCCTTTGGTGTAAGAGGCGGTATGATACTCGTACCTGTGGGCATAATAAATGAGTTTCACGAACCTCCCACTTTTTACAGTGTGGACAGACCGTACTTGGAAAGGAATATAATTCCAACCACTTGGAGAGAAAATGGATTCGGATTTTACGGTGAAACCGATTGGGTGTCGTATAGAGCGTACGTGCTTAACGGTATGAAAGTTAAAAAAGGAGAGTTCAAGTCAAACGCTCCCTTGAAGAAGCTACGTCAGAACGGTGGGCAGGCTGCGATGGACGAGATAGCCTTCACGGCAAGAATAGACTTCAAACTTCCTATGAATACACTGATAGGTGCTTCAGCCTTTATATCGGGTGTGCAGAATGAAAACGGGGACAGGCTGGGATCAATATCCCTTTTCTCTCCTCACCTGTGGTGGCAGTATGCGGGATTTGATATAAGGTTTGTGGGAGCTTACGCTACTGTGAGCGATGCAGACAAGATAAGCCAAGGATTAGATGATGGAGTTGGTGATCCTGAGGTCTTCCCCAAAAAGATACAGGGTTTTTATTTGCAGGTTGCTTACAACGTATTCAGATTCACCGACCTTGAACAGGAACTGTATGTTTTTGGAATGTATGAGGATTACGATACCTATGCCGGTATCCCATCTGGATACGCAAAGCCAGCAGGACATAAAGTAAGGATCTACAACTTTGGATTTTCCTACAAACCTCATCCTCTTGTGGCTCTGAAGGCTGATTATGTAAAGGAAGACTACAGTAATGGTAAAAATGACCAAGACCTATACAGAGCTGCCTTGAGCTGGATGTTCTGAGGGCTTCTGCCCTCCTCCGCCTCCTCTCTTTTTAAGTCCCAAACTCCCACGAAGCGAGATACTTCACCTGCTCTGGTGAGAGCTCATCTATTTTTATTCCCATTGCATTGAGTTTCAATTTTGCAACTTCTCTATCTATCTCATCGGGGACTTTATAAACATCGTTCTCAAGCTCATTATGTTTCCTTACTATGAACTCCGCGGAAAGTGCCTGATTTGCAAAGGACATATCCATAACGGACGCAGGGTGTCCCTCTGCCGCGGCAAGATTTACAAGTCTTCCCTGTGCAAGGATGTAAATTCTTCTTCCATCAGGTAGTCTGTATTCCTCCACTTCCTTCCTGATTTCTCTTTTTGAAACGCTCATCTCTTCAAGAGCTTCAAGATCAATTTCCACGTTGAAGTGTCCGGAATTGGCAACTATAGCTCCGTCTTTCATAACCTCAAAGTGCTCCCTCCTTATCACCGAGGTGTTTCCTGTAACGGTTACGAAGAAGTCGCCAAGCTTAGCCGCTTCTATCATCGGCATGACCAGAAAGCCATCCATTCTTGCCTCAAGAGCTTTTATAGGATCAACCTCAGTGACTATAACATTAGCTCCAAGACCTCTTGCTCTCTGAGCAACCCCCTTCCCACACCAGCCGTAACCCGCAACTACAAAGTAAGAGCCTGCTATAAGCCTGTTTGTTGCTCTCAGTATACCGTCTATCGTTGATTGTCCCGTACCGTATCTGTTATCAAACATGTGCTTTGTGTAAGCATCGTTCACGGCTATTATAGGAAATTTAAGGACGCCGTCTTTTGCCATGGCTTTGAGTCTTATAACTCCGGTTGTGGTTTCCTCCATTCCCCCCATGACTTTTTCGGCAAGCTGAGGATATTCCTTGTGCAGAGTTGAGATCAGATCTGCACCATCATCTATTACTATATGGGGTTCTTTCTCAATTACGGTTTTCAGATGTGAGTAATAGGTTTCCCTGTCCTCTCCTCTGATTGCAAAAACAGGGATTCCATAATGCTTTACAAGTGCAGCAGCGACATCATCCTGAGTTGAGAGAGGATTTGATGCTGTTAAGAAAACCTCCGCACCTCCTTCTTTCAGTGTGAGTACGAGATTCGCAGTTTCCGTAGTTACGTGAAGGCAGGCGGAGATTCTTATACCCCGGAGCGGTTTCTCTGAACTGAACCTCTCCTTTATGCTTCTGAGAACGGGCATATCCATCTCAGCCCATTCAATACGGTTTTTCCCCTGATCTGCAAGGGAAAGATCTTTTATGTGGTAGTCCATATTCCCCTCCAGTGATTCTATTTGGAATGGCGGAGCCGACGGGATTTGAACCCGCGACCTCCGGCTTGACAGGCCGGCGTTCTGACCGGGCTGAACTACGGCTCCAGCCAGACTATTATTATATTCCCTTTTAAGCCTAATTTCAAAGGCTGTAACCTTGTAATTTACTCAACGTTAGCCGCCTGCTGCTTTATCCTATCAATTTCAGCCTTTATCTCAACCACATATTCAGATAGATCGGGGATCTTATTTCCGAGCGTGGTGATCTCCCTGTGCATTTCCTGGGCAAGAAACTCAAGCTTCTTTCCTATATCTATTTTCTCGTCAAGAAGCTTTCTGAATCGGGAAATATGAGTTCTCAGACGGGTTATCTCCTCCTCAACATCCATCTTTTCAAGGAGGAAGAGTATCTCGTTCAAAATTATGGGATGCTCCTCAGGCAGGTCAAGTCTGCTTGCTCTCTCAAGTACTTTTTCTTTCACTTTCTGAATTATCTGATCTTTCTTTTCAATGATCCTTTCAAGAAACTCCTCTATCCTGTCGGCTCTCTGAGTGAGGTCTTTTTTTAGGGCTTCCCCTTCCTTCCTTCTGCTTTCTATCAGTTCCTGAAGGGCTTTTCCAACAGCTTCAAGGATTACCTTTTCAAGTTCCTCATCCACCTCAGTTATCGTCTTCTCCGAGTATCTCCAGCCGAATTCAAAGATAATGTCATCGCTAACAGAAATCTGGAGATATTTTCTGGAAAGCTCTCTTAACATATCTACATTCCGAATGAGCCTGTCTACATCTACAGGAGGTAGAATCTGTTTTGACTCAACATCAACCATAATATGAACTGTTCCTCTTTTCAGCTTACCCTTTATGAATTCCTTTATCTTAGGTTCAACAGGCATCAGGAATGAAGGCATCCTGACAGATATGTCCAGCCCCTTTCCGTTCAAAGACCTCATCATTACGTTCGTTTTCCAGTTTTCGCTTTCTGCCTCTCCTTTTCCAAAGCCAGTCATACTTTGCATGCCTATAATTTTAAATTCAGGCGGGGTGGCGGAGCGGACGAACGCGGGGGATTCGAAATCCCTTGCAGGGTGTTTTAGCCCTGCCGTGGGTTCAAATCCCACCCCCGCCGCCAAGAGATACTGAAGAAATATCGCAGACTTTCAAAATTCGTAACAACAGACAGAGACGGGTTCTGCAGGAAGGCATGTAGAAGGCTTGGAACTTGAGGGGAAATATAAGAGTTTTGATTTGGAGGGTTTATCTTGATATGCTCTTCTCATATCTTTTTTTATCCAAAATACGCTCCAAGACTCCTTCCGTAAGGGAGGAAGTGCAGTGCGTCCACGTA
>CAZPVY010000123.1:0-4368 GCA_964590265.1 uncultured Aquifex sp.
GTAGAATTATTAGAGAGGAGCACGGGAGATGAGCGAGATTAAGCCGATCCTTTACTATCTAATTTTGTTCGGTGGTGCTGCGCTGATTGGGTGGTATATACTAAAGACAACCAAGCCCTCAAAGAAGGTTCATCAGATGTAAGTAAAAACTCCTTACTTATTTGCAATTTTCATTCAGAGGCATATACCTGAGAGAGGTTCAAAAATACTTTTTGGTGAAAAATACAGACGACATCCTTCTGGAGGTGAAGAGTCATGCTTTCGATGTGAAATCCCTCACCACTCGTTGTAGAGAAATACTATGAGAGTGTAGAGCGGCGCACGTATCCTGTGTCCGCACGGCAGTACGGCATCGCCTTCCACTTCTTCACACGTATAAACGTCCCAGAATGTTATACACCGGGGACACAGAGCGTAGGGATACTTATTTTTTTCAGCTTCTTTTTTCTTTTTTTCTGTACCCATAACCTGCCCTTCCGTACACGTATTCAGTTACCGTGCAATTTCCCTCGGCTTTTCTCTTTTAAGATACGCTCCAAGACTCTTTCTGTAAAGAAAGGACAGTTCACAATATGATTACAGGATGGACTTTCAACCTTTTTCTAATAATCCATAGACCCCCCTTCATCCTTCCGTCCTTCCTGTCCTTCCGACCCTCCTTACCTTCCGCCTTCCAATCCGCCCCTAAATAACTCCCGGTTCCGGACCTTCCTCTCCTTCCGGAAATAATCTTGCCTGGAATTAACATAACCCAGGAAGGTGAAGACTGTGGAATAACGTCGTGGTAAGATTGCTGTTCCCCGGAGGGATACATATATACCATACACCCATCATTTTTGAAAGCAGCCCCTCTCATATACTATGGAAGGTAGCTGCCCTGGAATTTCTAGTAATCGAGCCGAGGATAGGCTTAATAGCTAGGGCATCGTAGACGTTTTCGAGCCCAGCTCTTTTACCTCAATCATTAAGTTTTTCTTCAAGGAGCTACTAGAAGGGCTTAGCTGAGGTAGGGGAAGGGTGCTGGTCAGGAAGGAGCTAGCCAGTTGGTCAGGGCTATTTGGAACTTCCCCTCCTCCCTCACAAGAAGCCATCACCAATCCCGGCAAAACTAACCTTTTCGCCGTGTCGTTTAGTCCCCTCCACGGGTTTTTCTCAGAGTGCCAAAATGGGACTCTGACGGATAGATACCACTTTTTAATAATATGTTTTTCTGACGGATTGAGCCACTACTTAAGGAAGAGTGGTATAATTCACAGGATAGGCAAGCATGAAGTATCTGGAGCAGAGCCTGAAAGCCTTCCTTAAAAACTTAAGTTCGGATGATGCAGTAGACAGGCAGATTGCGGAGAAGGCTTTCAGGGCAGGCTGGGCGGCGCTTTCCGGCTATGTCCTGCCTATATACGGGGCGTTCTCGGAAGAGGAGTACGAGCTTTTGCTCGATGATCTGAGTTACTGGTGGCACAGCTTCAAAAGTGCGCCGGGTAAGGATAGTGAGGTTTTCACCATAACCTACCCGACCTGGATGTTTTCACTTGTCGTGGCTCAGCTTGTTGCGAGCAGGAACAAACTCAAAACCAAGGTTAAAAGAATGTACTTGAGGAAGAAGGACAGAATCGTTAAGAAATACTCCTCAGGGAAAGTGGCACGGCCGTATCTGTACGGAGTGGTGTACTTCAAGCAGCGGCTCAAGGTGCTTGGAGTGAAGCCAAACAAGAAACACAGACAGAACATGGTCAAGTATGCCCTCGTGACAAAGATGTGGCCTTCCTGCGCATGGGATATAGCCTTTTCAAGAAAGGCCTCAAAGATATATACGGATACAAAAAACATATATGAGGTTAAGAAGTACATACCACAGGAATGGCAGGAAAATATAGAAAAGTTCACGCTCAACTTAGCAGAAAAGTACAAAAAGTCTTGAGAACAGAATCGGAAAAGGGCGGAAAGATAGATACTGGAGAAGAGATCGACATGAGGCAAAAGATGCTGCATGAGGCGCACGATAATCCGGTGACTTCCTTCCCTCACTGAAGTGAGGAGCTTCCCGCTTCACAGGGAACAAACGCTCCCTCCACGGGCATAAGCTCGGGGCAGTCCACCCCTACTGCCCTTTTAAGGCGGGTGAGACCTTCTTTCAATAAATTCAGCGTTGTGTTGTAATCCCTGTCGTACTTAGTCCCACATTTTGGACAATCCCACTGCCTTTCAGAAAGCTTCAAATTCCCCTTCTTAAACCCACACCTGTGGCAGAGCTTGGAAGAAGGATAATAGGTGTTCACCTTGATTAAGACTCTCCCGTAGGGCTTCGCTTTGTATTCAAGAAACTGGATAAACCTGCTTCAGCTCGCATCAGCTATGTGCTTGGAAAGTCTTGAGCTTTGGACAAGTCCCTTAACGTTAAGGTCCTCTACGATAACAGCTTGGTTATCGCCGATTATTTACTTGCTTAGTTTGTGCAGAAAGTCATTCCTCTGATTTCTCACCTTCTCATGGAGCTTTGCTATCCTCCTTGCAAGTATCCTGAATCTCCTGCTTCCCTTCTTCTTCCTTGAGAGCTGTCTCTGGAGTTTCTTTATCCTCTGTTCAGTCTTTATCAGGTGCTTGGGATTCTCTACCTTCTGTCCTGTAGATAGGGTGCAGAAGTGTGTAAGCCCTACGTCTACGCTACTATCTTGTCTGTTTTAGGCAGAGTCTTTACTTTCCTCTCTACAAGAACATTCAGATAAAACTTTCCTGTTGGTGTCTTGGTTATTGAGATACTTTTGACCTTACCATCTATCTCCCTGTGCTTTATGAATCTGATAGGAGTTTTGAGCTTGGGAATTCTTACTCTGTTTCCTTCTATCCTGAAGTGCTGAGGAATAGATATGCTGTTGGTTCTTTTCTTGCTCTTGAACTTGGGAAATCTTGAGAGACCTTTGTAGAAGTTTTTGAAGGCTCTGTCAAGCCATTTGACTGTTTCTTGAAGGGATTGGCTGTTAGCTTCTTTGAGGAAGGGGAATTCCCCTTTGAGTTTGGGCAAGAGTTTTTTGTATTCGTAATAGTTCCACTTTTTACCCTTGTGCTCGTAGTTTCTTTTTGCCATTTCAAAGAGCTTGTTGTAAACAAATCTACAGTGTCCTATCTGCCTGTTTAGGAATTGCTCCTGCTCTTTGTTTGGGTAGAGTCTGAACCTTTAAACGTAATGCATGGCTGCTCTCTTCACGATATTATAATGGTGCTTACGCACCATGCTTTGCACTTCTCCTTTAAAAAGGAGAGGATTAGACGCAAAATTTCTCCTAACAAAGTGAGCACTTTCAAGACGCTCCCCCCTTGACCTGTATGTCTATGGTGTCATAATCAACTATAGGAACCAGCTTTTTCCCTTTTCGTTCAAGTTTCAGGAAACCTGTCTTTTCTAAAAAGGTTACATCATCGTAGACGTTCTTATAATCCCTGCCGAGCATCTTTGCCAGCTCGTGGATAGAGGAAGGTTTCTGTTTCCTGACAACATCAAGTAGTCTTTTCCTTTGCGGTGTAAGTATGCGGTTAAGCTCTTCTATTGAGCCAACGGATATGAACTCTATCTTGCCCTTGCCTTTATGGACAAGTTCCTTAACTTCAGAGAAAAGCTCCTCTAAGCTTTCCACCACGACTTTCTTAACCTTCATAGCCAACCTCCCAGAATTTTTTAACGATCCGCACGAGCACCGAGGAATCTTTTTTAAAGCCGAAGGCTTCCCCTTTAGAGGTTTTTCTTTTTTCGGCTGTATTGTGTTATCCCTGCTCTTATGTGTTCCTGTACCTTTTCCATACCTAGATCGGATTTTACACACAAGGAGTATTGATTCTATTTTTGATAGAGGTATTGACTCATGAGTCATTCCCTAGATTTTCAACGGCTTAAACCGTCTCAGGAGGTTGAGGGCTTTTTCCAGTCTTCCTTGGAGGTCAGGTAGTAGAGGTTTGCCAGGTCTACACCCTCTTCCGACTTTCTGTTCTTTTTAACCACCATGTTCTTTTCTTCGAGGGCTCTCAGTGCTTTGTAGAGCTTATCCCGTGAAATCCCGAGCGCTTTTGCCATCTTGTGAGTAGAGATACAGGCAATCTCAGAGCTCCTACCGGCAATCCTGACGAGGAACGCATACACCATGAACTCGTACGGGTCCAGACCCATGTCGAACACCTTTTTGTCGAGCCCGAACTGGTTGTCCCTTCTGTCGGATCCATGCAGTTGCTTCATTCCACGCTCCTCCAAAGTTTTCTGATGCGACCATATCAAGATAAGTATTTTAGAGTGTAGTATAGGAATATAAAAGCTCTTCCTCTCCTTATCTTCGTTTCATCCACATATAGCTCTTGTGAGCTTTTGAGGACATACTCCAC
>CAZPVY010000124.1:0-4326 GCA_964590265.1 uncultured Aquifex sp.
CTTGCCGAACTCTTTAAGCTCAAAGAAGGAATTGCGGTGAGCGGTTCTCATGGAAAGACCACAACGACTTCAATGATCGCTTACATACTTGAGGAGGCGGGATTTGATCCGACCGTGATAATAGGGGGGATACTTCAAAGGCTCGGTAGCAATGCAAAGCTTGGCAGGGGCGATCTACTCGTATCTGAGGCTGATGAAAGCGATGGCTCCTTTCTAAAGCTCTCTCCCGTTGTTGCAGTGATAACTAACATTGACAGAGAGCACATGGATTTTTACGACAATCTTGAAGATATAATCTCGTCCTTTTCTCAGTTTGCCAGCACAATTCCTTTTTACGGTTTCTGCGTTGCTAACTCAGATGACGAGAATGTTCTCCAAGCTCTTAAAAGCGTCTCAAAGAGAGTTATAACCTTTGGAATAAAGACCGACGCCGATGTAAAAGGTAAAGACCTGAAAATTGAACACGGCAGGTATAGGTTTAAAGTCTCTTACAAAGGAGAGGAACTTGGAGATGTCCATCTGGGTATAGCAGGAAGACACAACGTTTACAATGCCCTTGCAGCGATAGCGGTATCTCTGGGATTAGACATAAGCTTTGAAGTGATCAAAGATGCCCTTGAAAGTTTCAGAAACGCGGAGAGGAGGATGGAGCTCAAAGGCTTCTTCAGAGGATCACCTATTTACGATGACTACGGACACCACCCAACAGAAATATCTGTAGTAATAGAAACCCTGAGGGAGATGTATCCTGATAGAAGACTTATAATGGTATTCCAACCTCACAGGTATTCAAGAACACACTTTCTCTTTGAAGAGTTTGTGGAAGTTCTGAGGAAACCCGATATAACCTACTTGCTTGATATTTACCCTGCGAGCGAAAAGAATGTGTACGGTGTAAGTGCTCAGGAACTTGCTCAAAGGAGCAAAGCCCTGTTCGTGGAAGGAAAGGAGAACGTCTTTAAACTTCTGGAGGAAACTGTCTCTGGGGACGATGTTATTCTCTTCATGGGAGCGGGAGATATAACGAAAATCTGTGAGGAATTTGTGAAGAGATTTGCTCTCGTCAAGTACCCTCTTTGAATATTTTAGCCATCAATCCTCCAAAGAGCAGAATAACAACCACTCCTACAAAAATGAGAAAATACTCAACCTTAAAGAAGCTCGGTTTGTAGGCTGAAACTATAAGTGCCATGGAAATTATAAAAGCAAGGGTAAGTATGCTTATCGTGAGCCTGTTTATATCTTTCCTAAGATCATTCACAAATCTTTTCTCTCCCTCATACTTTACGGAAAACTCTACCTTTCCACTTTCAAGCATGGTGGCAAATCTCTTCATCCTTTCGGGAAACTGAAGGAGCATCTTTGAAAGCATCATAAGGTTTTTTTCACTCTGCCTTGCGATAAACTTGGCAGAAATCATCATTCTTCTGCTTCTTGAAACATAAGGACCGGCTACATTTATCATCCTGAAATCGGGATCAAGTCTCGTAAGTAGTCCCTCAGCCATTCCCATTGTCTTCAGTAGCAGGAACAGGTCGGAAGGCAGACTTATTCTGTATCTGTATGTTAGCCTGAAAATTTCATTCACTATCTTAGACAACCTCATCTCTCCCATGGGCTTTAGAAAGTAGTAAGAGAAGAGAACCTCAAACTCCTTTCTGAGCATCCGTTCATGCTTAATACCTCCCCGCATCCCAAGGTCATAGAGAGCATCCATGACCAGACTCATGTCATTCTTAGTTATTCCATATATAAGTTGGATCAGGTTTATCCTCATCATATCATCAAGAACACCAACCATTCCAAAATCTATAAGCCCGATCCTTCCGTCCTTTAGAACAAAGAAATTTCCGGGATGAGGGTCTCCATGAAATATGCCGTCTCTGAAAAACATATTCAGATACATGTACGCTCCCCTCTTTGCAAGCTCCTTTGGATCGTATCCCATACTCCTTATCCTGTCAGTTTCAGTAAACTTGACACCCTCAAGTTCCTCAAGGACGAGTATCTTTGAGGTCGTATATTCCCAGAAAACCTCCGGTACATAGACAGTCTCGTCTTTAAGAAAGTTTTTCCTGAAAGTTTCTGCATTTCTCCCCTCCCTTTCATAGTCAAGCTCATTTCGGAGAACGTATGCAAATTCCTCAAACAGTCCTTCAATATCCCACTGCCTTGCTATCTCCCAGTGAGAGGATACTCTCTTGACGAGTTCTTCAAGTATCTCAAGATCCTGCTTTATCTGTTTCTCAGCACCCGGCTTTTGAACTTTTACAACTACTCTCCTTCCATTTTTTAGGATTGCCCTGTGAACCTGACCTATGGAAGCGGAAGCTAAAGGCTTCTCCTCAAAGTAACGGAATATCTCCCCTATTGGTTTACGTAGCTCCCTTTCAACCACCTCAACTATCTTCTCGGTGGGACACGGAGGTATCCTGTCCTGAAGTTTTGAAAATTCTCTTATATACTCCTCAGGGATAAGATCAGGTCTTGTACTGAGTATCTGCCCAAGCTTTATAAATGTTGGTCCAAGCTCTTCAAAAGCCATTCTCAGATGCTCTGGTGCAGAGTAAGGTTCTTTCCTTTTGGGATGTCCGAGTATCCCCCAGTGAAAAGGTACGAACTTCCCGAGACCAACCTTCTCAACCACAAAACCAAAGCCGTGTTTTGCGAGTATCTTCGCTATCTGAGCCTTTCTCTTTACATTTTTAGGACCTATCATCCATTATTTCTCCTTTATAATTTACCCCTCCTTAGAGAGGAAGTAAAAGAACACTTCGGAAGCTCCAACAGAAAGGAAAAGCTCAGCTATAGCCCCTGAGGTCGCTCCCGTAGTGAGGATATCATCAAAGATAAGAACCTTTTTGCCTTCAATACGGTCAAGCCAGTCTTTCCTTATCCTGAAGGCATCCTTCACAATTTTGAATCTGTCCTCCTTACCATATGAAATCAGAGGTTTGGCATACTTTACCCTGATAATCATACTTTCAAAAGGAAGTTCAGTATCCTTAAGTATCTCTTCGTTATGATCAAATCCTCTGTTCCAGAAGCGAAAGAAATGGACAGGAACGAAGGTGAAGAGATCGGGATTGACTTCATTGTAAAACTCCCTCAGATGCCCCTTTATCCTTATTGCCAAGCTCTTAGTTAGGGGTCTAACGCTTTTAAACTTTATCAGCTTTAGGACCTCTGATAGCATCCCTTCATACTTACCGAAAACCCTGTACCCGCTGATATAGCCGAGCTTTGAGTATTGAAAAGGATGGAAAGGTTTTATCTCTTCAAGGCATTCCTCGCAGATGTATCCCTGAGATTCCGGTATGAACTTCTTGTCGCATATACTGCATCTGTCTTCTACAAGACCCGAAACACCGAGCAAGCCCCTAAACATAGGTTTGAGTTTAAAATAATTTCCTTAATGAAAGGGAAAGTGGTTATCCTCGGAAGCGGTCCTAACAGGATAGGTCAGGGGATAGAATTTGATTATGCGTGTGTTCATGCCGTGTTTGCTGCCCAAGAGGAAGGCTACGAAGCGATAATGGTGAACTGCAACCCTGAAACGGTGTCAACCGACTACGATACCGCTGACAAGTTATACTTTGAACCTGTAGTTCTTGAGCATGTTCTCGCGATAATAGAGAGGGAAAAGCCAGACGGTGTGATACTTCAGTTCGGTGGACAGACCCCTCTGAAATTAGCTCTACCCCTGAAAGAAGAAGGAGTAAATATTCTCGGAACTCCTCCTGAAAGTATAGACAGAGCTGAGGACAGGGAGCTTTTCAGAAAACTGATAATTGAACTGGGCTTGAAACAACCCGAGAGCGGGACTGCAAGGAGTCATGAAGAAGCTATAAAGGTAGCCCAATCAATAGGCTATCCCGTTCTCGTCAGACCCTCCTATGTTCTTGGTGGAAGGGCTATGAAGATCGTTTATGACGAAGATGATCTCCTTGAGTATCTTGAAGAAGCTGTCAGTGTAAGTTATGAGAGACCTATCCTTATTGATAAATACCTTCAGGACAGTGTGGAGCTTGACGTTGATGCTGTAGCGGACGGAGAAGATGTGCTGATCGGCGCGGTTATGGAACATATTGAGGAAGCCGGTGTTCATTCGGGAGATAGTGCTGCGTCTATTCCACCATATTCTCTTGAAGATGAGATAGTTGAAGAGGTCAAGAGACAGTCAAAGCTTATAGCAAAATCCTTGGAAGTCAGGGGTCTTATAAATCTTCAGTTTGCGATATCCGAAGGCGAGGTATATATCCTTGAAGTAAATCCGAGAGCTTCAAGAACAGTTCCTTTTGTGAGTAAGTCCATTGGTTATCCTCT
>CAZPVY010000125.1:0-4277 GCA_964590265.1 uncultured Aquifex sp.
ATCCAGAAAATAGAGGTCTATGTAGTCTTTGACTCTGTCAACCTTTTCGGAAAGAATAGCCCATATTTTCCTCATGTATATTCCCTCAATCGGTATTATCTCGAGGTTAGGATATTCAGGTATCCTCCGGTGAGGGAAGGTCAGGGCAAATATGTCGTCAACAAACTCGATCTTGACACCAAAAACCGAACCGCTCGGTAGAGGAGTGTTGATCACAAACCTGTACATATTAAGCAGGTTCCTGCTGTCTTCCTCATGGATAAGGTTATGTTCTTCTATGCTTGCCACATCTACATCCTTGGAATCGGTAAAGGTTGCAAGTATAACCTCCTTGATAGGTTCAAAATCTACTTCTTTCACTTTTCCCAGCGTGCAAAAGAAGTCAAGGTCATAAGATACCCTGTGCCCTTTGAGATGAAACCTTGCAAGGGCTGTCCCGCCTGTGAGGGCAAAGGGAAATTTGTCTTTGGGAAGCCGAGATACGGCTTTAAAGACTTCGTCCTGAATTGCGTAAACTACCTCTACGTCTTTTCTGCTGAAACCCTCCATAGTAGAAGTTTAAATTAAAAAACTGCTCCTTTCCTTCCCCGGAAACTTTCCCGCAGGATTACACTCAGGAGGACATAAGGTACATATCGGAAAATCTAGGCAGGCAAAGGATACTCTGGGGGAGCCTCGTAGAAATGGTAGGATATAAAGGATTAGTTTCTGCCTGAAAACAATAGACGGGTAGAAGAATCTGTTGAGAGTTGCATACGCTTTCTCTCCCAGAGGTAAACCATCACTCCAAGAGCTCACATCACCAAGGACAGAACCAACACAAACAAGTAAAACTGCCCAAGCGTCATAGCTGTTCCTATTTTAGGAAATTTCTTGACTTTGTTCCAGGACGATGTATATACATCATTATGAAGAGAACGCAGTTGTAAAGCCTACAAGAAATGAGATGAGAAGGAAAAGAACTGATTTGAAGAAGGCGGTTAACAAAGATAAAGGCTTGTGGAAGGACAGAGATTTTAACATTCAAGAGCATATAAGAAAGCTAAGGAAGGATAGAAAAATAGGAGCGTGTGTGGAGATATATAACCTGAGATTGTGGACTTTGAACAAAGAGCACTACCCGATAATAAGGGATAGGTTGGTGTAGGCAGATACGAGGTAAGCCTATGCCTGACTGTGAGCTGGAGAGACTTAAGGAAGCGAGGAACGAGGTTGAAAAACTCCTCATATTTGGAGCGTGGCTCACTAAGAAGGTTAAAGAGAAAGGAGCAAGACCTCCGATAGTGGTAGGTGGTAGTGCAGTTGAAATATACAGCTTCGGACACTATACATCAGGAGACATAGACCTTGTAGGTTCAAGGGAAGTCGTAAAAGATGTTCTTCTTTTGTCAGGATACTTTAGAGAAGAGGGTAGGTTCTTCGTATCCGACGAGCTGGAACTGTTCGTTGAGGTGCCGGATGACAGTCTTGCGGGAAGCTACGATAAGATAAGGGTAATTAAGGTCCCTGAGATAGAAGGTGAGGTTTACGTAATAGGGATAGAAGACTTGATTATAGACAGGCTATTAGCCTGCGTTGTCTGGAAGAGCGAGGAAGATTGCAGGATGACCGAGTATCTTCTGAGCAAATACAAAGATGAGATAGACCTGAGCTATCTTAAAAATAGAGCACAGCAAGAACGAGTATCTTCCAAGCTGGAGAGTATATTGAAAAAGGAGAAAGGAAAGAAAAATGCCAGAGGGAAAGGAAATTATCCTAAGTCTTGAGGAAGTGAGAAAGAGGTATTACAGGGAAAAGTTAGAAAGGTTACGCTCCGGCTACCCTCTGAAGTTCAGGAGAACGAGAAAGAGAAATCCCTTCAAGTCTGACGCCATGGTGGAGTGGCTCTTGAGAATAACTCCTCCTGCTGAGGATATTCTTTCGGGAAAAGCTTTCAGCGAGCTGATGAGAAACAAGGGAAGCGATGACACTTGAACAGTTCTATGTGTTTGTAATTACTGTATCTGTGGTTCTTGGAGCCTTGGGAGTTCTTGTATATTTAGCTATCTCTGTAGGCGATGAGTTGATACGATGGCGTATTAAAGGACGCCGGTATTTAAGGAGTAATCATCTCCAGTCCAACAGGCTGATAGAGTCTACTTAACACCGAGCAGTAGACTGAGCTTTTCCAGTACTTCCTCCAAAACCTCCTCAGGACATTTCTCTATGAATTCGGTATTACGAGCCCTCCAGTCAAGGTTCCTTACCTGATCCGACAGTATGACGCCGTGTATGCTATGCGTGTTTACGGAAACCTCAAAAGGATAACCCTTTACCTTTGAAGTTATGGGAACGAATATTGCAAGGGATGTTTTTTTGTTGTATTTTCTCGGCGTCAGACAAAGGGCAGGGTTCCTTCCCCTCTGTTCATGCTCACTTTGCGGTGTGAAATCAAGCCATACCAGATCGCCTCTATCAGGCACATACTCACCACACTTCATTCCCCTGCCTTTCTCCCCAGTAAGTTTCTCTATGAAGGTTATCGGGATTAATATCCTCAAGGAGACTGTCCAGTCTTACTTCAGCTTTAAGAACTATCTCTTTATCCCTGAGTCCTACAACCAGCTCGGAACCGCTCTTGAGAGACAACTCCTTCAATATATCCGCGGGTATTCTCACAGCTAAGCTGTTACCCCACTTCTGAAGTTTAACCCTGCGAACCTTCCTCATCACGCTTATTAGTATATACTCATGTAGATACATAGGCAACTTTATGTGCTGTAAGTTGATCATAGAGCTCAAGTCAAAGGAGAGGTAGGGATTGGAACAGCTTATGAAGGATTTGTTTAAAACTTTCAATATTTTTTGTTTACTAATAAACAAAATTTGTTTATAATTATAAACACTATGGAGTTTATTAACAGAGTAGAGGAGCTCCAGAGGTTAAAGAGGGGTCTTGGTGCAGGGGAGAGTTTTGTAGTAGTAGCACCGAGAAGATACGGGAAAACCACTCTCATACGCAGAGTTTTAGAGGAATTGAAGAAAGATAATGTTTTGACGCTTTACATAGACCTGATGCCCTATGCAGACAGCGTGTCTGCTTTATCAAGACATATTGTAGATACAGCTCTTGACCTCCTCGGTATAGAGGGTAAGATCAGGAAACTACCTCATCTCCTTCAGATAAAGGGGAAAGCTGTCCTTAAAGAGGAAGGGATAGAGCTTGACCTTGAAGTCTTCAAAAGCACAGATGAGAGGAAGATGCTCAGGGAAGCCCTTGAACTTCCTGAGAGGATAGCCCAAAGGAAGAAGAAGAGGATGGTTGTAGCTTTTGACGAGTTCGGGGAGCTTTATAAGACAAATCCCAATGCGGTAAAGTTCTTCAGGAGTGTAGTACAGCACCACGAGCAGACATCTTATATATTTGCAGGTTCTCAGGAGACCATAATGAAGAAGGTCTTTATGGATAAAGATGGGGTGTTTTTCAGGTTTGGGACCATAATGGAGCTCGGTGGACTTGAGCTTGAGGACACCCTTGAGTATGCAGTCAAAAACCTACCTGTAGAAGCGGGTGAATTTATTGAGCTTTTCAACCTTCTTAAAGGGCATCCTTACTATCTCGTAAGGGTTATGGGAAAGATAAAGAGTGGCAAAAATATTGTGGATGCACTTGAAGAGCTCATAGAAGAAGAGAGAGCTTACGTTGAACTTCTCGTTGAAAGGGTAATAGCTATAAAGTATGCCCTTGAGGTACTGAGAGCAATTGCTAACGGTCAGAATCCTTACGACGCTCTTCAGGTCAAGGAACAGGTAGTTAACCGTGTCCTGAACAAACTCGTCAGCTACGGATATTTGAGGAGAGTATCCAGAGGAGTGTACGAGTTCACAGACCCTATGCTTGAGCTTTACTTGAAAGGGTAGAGGTGCTTGACATCAACCTCTTCCTCTACTATAGCGATCCCTTCTTTTTTTAGCTATTTCCTTAAGAGTTTCTCTAACAAAAAGGATTTCCACTCCTATGACCTCTTCCTTGTCTGAGAAATCAATGATAATGTTATCTTCAACCTTATCGCTTATATAGCAATTTCCGCTGTCCGGTCTTCTAAAATAGATATACAGACAGTCATATTCTTCATCGTAAAGAACTTCAATCTTTGTCTGTGCTTGAGGATGTCAACATTTTAAGGAAGGGAACCCCTCCGAGAGGAGGGGTAGAATTGAAGCATGAACGCTATAACACTTGGAGGCAATTAGGGAATGGTTCCACTCAATAGGCAAAATGCTCAGAGCCTTATACA
>CAZPVY010000126.1:0-4266 GCA_964590265.1 uncultured Aquifex sp.
ATATATCGCTTTAACCTATTTACTCTCAATTTGTCTACTTTTTTTAAACAGGCTCTAGTTGGGCTGGCTCTCGTATAATATTATCCGAGATATGAAAAACACGACTTACCATATTTTGGGATTCCTGATACTCGCTCTGTTGTCCCTTGCAGTAGCTCTTTACAAACCTGTGAACCTTGGTCTTGACCTTAAGGGTGGTATTTCCATGGTTCTTGAACCCGATTACTCAAAGGCATTGAATCAAGAATACGAGAGAATGGCAAGGCTGTTAGAGAAAACGCTCAGGGACAAAGGGTTCAGGATACTTGATGTTACTTCATACGGCAACAGAATAGAGGTAGAGTATCTTGAGGAGAACGAGCTTTCTGCTATAACCGAGGCAGTTAAGAAGATAACTCCTGAACTTGTTATTGAGAAGAAGCATGAAGGCATACTTAATATCGTCTTCTCGGATAGATATGTAGATCAGCTGAGGAAAGATATTATTGACCAGACAATGGAAGTTCTGAGGAACAGAATAGATAAGCTTGGTGTAGCTCAACCTGTTGTTGCGAGGCTCGGGAAAGAAAGGATACTCGTTGAGCTTCCGGGCTTCCTTGATATAGAGAGAGCAAAGAGGATAATAGGGAGCACTGCATCACTTGAACTTAGACTTGTGATAGATAGCTCCTTTTCCAGAGAGAAACTTAAAAAGAAGTTAACGAAGGATACAGAGATACTTCACTCTAAAGAGGGTAGGGAATGGTTTCTAGTTGACAAGGTTCCTGTGATCTCGGGTTCTGATTTGAAGACAGCCTATATGTCAAAAGATGAGTTTGGAAGACCTGCGGTCGGTTTTGAGCTAAAAAGCGAAGCGGCGGGAAAATTCGGAGAGTTCACATCCAAAAACATAGGTAAACGTCTTGCGATAGTCCTTGAGGACAAAGTAGTTTCTGCACCCGTTATCAGAAGCAGGATATCCGACAGAGGTCAGATCACAGGGAACTTTACTCCCGACGAGGTCCGCGACCTTGCCCTCATTCTCAGGACTGGATCTCTTCCTACAAGCCTGAAGATTCTTCAGGAAAAGGTGGTAGGACCTTCTCTTGGGAGGGATGCCATAGAGCAGGGTATAAAAGCGGGGATCTTGGGTTTCATCCTTCTTGTAGTTATAGTTATAGTGCGTTATAAAATCGCAGGCGTTTCTGCAACCGTATCAATTCTGATGAACGCTCTGCTTCTGTGGGCAGGACTCGCGGGACTCTCTGCAACGCTCACCTTACCCGGCATAGCGGGAATCATCCTGAACATGGGAATAGCTGTGGACTCTAACGTCTTGATATTTGAGAGAGTAAAAGAGGAACTGAAGTTAGGCAATACCGTGAGAAAAGCTATAGAGCTTGGTTATAAGAGAACGCTTAGTGCGGTATGGGACACTCATATAACCCTCCTTGTTGCTTCCCTTATACTGTTCCAGTTCGGAAGCGGTCCAGTTAAAGGTTTTGCTACAACCCTTGCAATAGGGACAATAGCAAGCTTTATATCTAACGTATATTATGCAAAGGGCTTCTTAGACTTCCTTGCCAAAAGGAGATGGCTCAGGATTTAGAACTGTTTTCCTATCCGTCCTATCAGGTCGTAAATTGGAAGAAGTAGACTGATCATGATTGTAGCCATAAAAAGTCCCACGGTAATAATGATGATCGGTTCTATTATCTTGGCTATGTTTTGAGTTATATAATCAAGTTTGTTATAGTAGTACCTCGCAAGATAATCAAGCTGATCATCTAATCCTCCTGTTTCTTCACCCACAGTTATCATTCTTATCATTAATGAAGGGAATATTCCTGTCTTTCTCATACCTTCACTTATAGATCCTCCCGCAGATATATGTTCTTTTATGAACTCCATAGCCCTCTTAAAAACCCTGTTGTTAAAGGTATCTTCAAGAGTCTGTAAAGTATCATATAGAGATATCCCTGCAGAAATCATCAGTCTCATGTACTCAGAGAAGAAGGCGTAGTTAAAGGTGTAGAGGATAGTACTAATTATCGGTATCCTCAAAAAGAGTTTATCGGTAACATATCTGAATCGTTCGTTTTTCCTTCTAAGAAATAGAAATAGTAAGATAAAAATTATGAGAGCCCCCATAATAAATAAGATATAGTTCTGAACAAATTTTGATACTTTGATAACAATAACTGTTATCGTCGGAAGTTCTACATTAAGATCGGAAAAAAGTTGTGCTATTTTAGGCAGTACATAAACAAGCCAGAATATAAGAGCTGTGGTTATGGAAATAAGGACAAAGGCTGGATATATAAGAGCCTGCTTAGTTTTACTGATAAAATCTTCTATCCTCCTGTAATGTTCTGAGATATCTTTAAAAACTCTATCAAGTCCTCCTGTTTCTTCACCTATACTTATCAGACTTATAGCTATGGATCCGAGTATTCTTTCATATTTTTTCATCGCAGAGGATAAAGAGAGTCCGGATTGGATTCCATAGGATACATCATACAACATATCTTTTATTGCCGGATTATCCATATCATCTGCGAGTTCCCATATACCAACGCTTAAGGGAACTCCGGATTGAGCGAGAAGGTGCAGGTTTTCAAACAGGTCTATAAGGTCTTTTCTTTTTATTTTCCTGAGATGAAGAAATTTCGCTACTTTACCTATGAACTCCGGTCTTTTAGAAATTTTCAAGGGGGTGAGGTTTAAAAACTCAAGAAAGGATAAAAGTTGGACTTCATTGTCCGCCTCTACTGTTCTTTTTACTTCCCTGCCAGCGGTATCAATTGCTTTAACAACATAAAAGGGCATTAACCCACCACCCGTTTTATCTCCTCTGGAGTTGTAACTCTCTTAAGAACCTTTATAAGACCGTCTTCTTTGAGCGTTCTCATTCCCTTTTCACGGGCTTTTTGAAGTAGAGCAAGAGGTGGATATTCTCTGATTATCATATCTCCTATTTCCTCATCCACCTTAAGGAGTTCAACTACCGCAACTCTGCCAAGATAGCCTGTCCCTTTACAGTGATCGCATCCTTTTCCTTTTGCAAGCACTATTTCCTCTTCCTTAACATACTTGTCTATCATTTCATCTGTAAAGCCGTATCTTTTTAAGAGGTCTCTGTTAGCTTTGTACTCTTCTTTGCAGAAGGTACATATTTTTCTGATAAGTCTTTGGGCGGATATAGCAAGGACACCTGATGCTACCATATACTCTTTTACTTTCAAATCTATAAGTCTGGGGATTGTGCTTACCGCATCGTTCGTATGCAGGGTTGAAAGAACAAGATGACCTGTTATAGAAGCTCTTACAGCCATTTCTGCAGTTTCTTCATCTCTTATTTCTCCTATGAGTATTACGTCCGGATCTTGCCTCAAAAAGTGCCTAACCGCTCTTGCAAAAGTGTATCCTGCCTTTTCATTCACCTGTGTTTGTTTTATAAATGGAAATTTGTACTCTATAGGATCTTCTACCGTAAGAATATTCCTTCTTAAGGAATTTATCCTCCTCAAAAATGCATATAACGTAGTTGTTTTACCTGAACCGGTAGGACCTGTAACAAGTACCATCCCATAAGGTTTGGTAATTATGTCTTCAAAATCACGGAGGGTATCCTCTTCAAATCCGAGATTTTTCAAATTAAACAAAGAAAGGTTCTTAGGTAGAAGACGCATAACGACGTTTTCTCCGTACGCTGTTGGGACCGTTGAAGTTCTCACATCGTAACTTTCTCCAAGAAATGTATAGGAGAAACCTCCATCTTGGGGCAATCTCTGCTCGGATATATCCATTCCACTTATTATCTTTATTCTTGAAACGATGGATGGATGTATTTCCTTCGGAAAGGAATAATAATGATGGAGAACACCATCTATTCTATAGAATACATGGGAGGCTTCGCTTTCAGGAGATATGTGAATATCCGTTGCTCTATCTATTATGCCGTTGTTCAGGAAAAGGTCAACAAGCTGGGGTGCATTAACCTCACCTCTACGGGCAGATCGTATCAGGTTTTTTACCTGCTCCTCTATTGGTCTGGTAAGCTGTTCGTAGTATATCTCTATGCTTCTAAGAATGCTTTCCCTGTCAGAGACATATATTTCAACTTCAAGTCCCGTCTTCCTTCTCACAAGATCTATTACATTTATATCAAACGGATCAGATACCGCCATCCACAGCTTGTTCCCTTCAACACTCAGAGGAAGAATCTCCAACTGCTTTGCCGTGTTTTTATCTATAAGCTTCAGAGCATCAAAAGAGGGTGTATAT
>CAZPVY010000127.1:0-4265 GCA_964590265.1 uncultured Aquifex sp.
TATTCGATACTGTAATTTAAAATAGTAATCTTAAAATAATATTACTATCTATATGACTACTTTATTAAAACAGGATAAGTTAATAAATAATTCTAAATCCCATGGAAGAGAACAGGGTAAAAAAACTTGAAGAAATAAAGAAGAGAGGAATAAACCCCTATCCTTACAGATTTGAAGTTACGGATTTTATAGGAGACGTAAGAAAAAGGTACGAAGAAGATCCTCCCTCAGATCTGAAGGTGAAGGTCAGGGGCAGAGCCAAAAGGGTGTCAAAAACAGAAGAGGGTTATATGGTCAGACTTTCCGATGAGGAGAATGTTGAAATTCTCGTTCTTACAAAGGAAGAGGGCTTGAAGCCAAATGAAGAATATGTTTTTGAGGGGCTGCTTTCAAGAGTTGAAGGAAAGCTCAGTCTCGTTGATGCGGTGCTCTCTTCGGGAGAAACAGCAAGTATAAAGGAGATAAAGAGCAAATATGACTTTGATCCTCAGAGGAACGAGGTTTCCCTTGCTGGCAGACTGGTTGCCTTGAGAACAATGGGAAAGGCTATCTTCGGGCATATCCAGGATCTTACCGGGAAGATACAGATATATGTGAAAAGGGACATAGTAGGGAAGGATAAGTTCTCCTTTTTTAACGAGTTCATGGATTTGGGAGACATAATAGGTGTAAAGGGAGAGCTCTTTAGGACTAACACGGGGGAACTTACCGTTGAGGTAAAGGATTTTGAACTTCTATCAAAGTGTCTGCACCCCCTTCCCGAAAAATGGCACGGGCTACGTGATGTTGAGGTTCGTTACAGACAGAGATACCTTGATCTCATAGCCAATCCAGAAGCCCGCAGGATATTCCTCCTTAGAAGCAAGCTCATCAGTGAGATCAGAAGATTCTTTAATGAGAGAGGTTTTGTTGAGGTTGAGACCCCTATCCTTCAACCTATTGCAAGTGGTGCGAACGCCAAACCCTTTATTACATATCACAACTATCTTGAGATGAATTTATTCCTCAGGATAGCCCCTGAACTCTACCTGAAGAGACTGATAGTTGGAGGCTTTCCGAGAGTTTACGAAATAGGAAAAAACTTCAGAAATGAAGGTGTTGATAGAACCCATAATCCCGAGTTCACGATGATAGAGTTCTACGCAGCTTACTGGGACTATAACGATCTGATGAAGTTCACCGAGGAGCTGTTTACTCACTTGCTTGAAAAAACCGTAGGTTCCCTAAAGATTGAGTATGAAGGGAAAGAAATAGACTTCACCCCTCCCTACCGGAGGGTAAGGTACTTTGACCTGCTGAAGGAAAAAACCGGAAAGGATAAAGACTTCTTTTTAAGGGATCTGGAAGGTGTTAGAGCTCTTGCAAAGGAGCTTGAAATTCCCAACTATGAAAATCTCACCCATGCAAAGCTTCTGGACAAGATATTTGAAAGGGTAGCAGAGGAAGATCTCATTCAGCCGACTTTTGTGATAGACTTTCCCAAACTTCTTTCGCCTCTCGCAAAGACCCACAGGGAGGATCCAGATCTCGTTGAGAGATTTGAGCTAATAGTCGCTACCTACGAAGTGGCAAATGCCTACACAGAGCTGAATGACCCTGCCGATCAGAAAGAGAGGTTCATAGAGCAGATTAAAGAGAAGGAGATGGGAGACGATGAGGCGATGGAGATGGACGAGGACTTTATAAGAGCTTTAGAGTACGGAATGCCCCCTACAGCTGGAGAGGGAATAGGTATAGATAGACTCGTTATGCTTCTCACAAATACAGACACCATAAGGGAGGTTATTCTTTTCCCCCATATGCGTCCCCAGTAGTTTTCAAATCTAATCTTCATCAGAATGCAGGTATAAAAAGAACCCTATATTTCCCACAGGAGGTATGAGATGAAGTTTTTGCTGGTTACGCAAGAAGTATGTCCCAGATGTGATAGAGCAAAGAAGATCCTCAGGGAAATTCAGAAGGAGTTAGATTTTGAGTGGGAAGAAGTTGATATGTATGAAATGCTTGACACATTCACCTATCTTGGAATAGCAACAACCCCGGTTCTACTTGTTGATAGAGGTGATGACGAAATAGATGAGAAAGATATAGTGTTTATGGGTGAGCTTCCGAGAAAGTGGAGGCTGAAGGAGCTTATAGAGAGATCCATTGAAGAGTATGAGAGAAAGGTTGCTTGAGATAGCCCGTAAAAAGGGAGTTGAGCTATCAGAGAGAGAAACGGAAAGCATCTTAAGAGATCTTCGCAGGTGGGTAAATCATAATATTTCACACGATATCCTCGCAAAGACAGCTGACGGAAGCTACACCCTTATAAGCAAATCCTACGGTGAGCCTTACCACAGCATTACCGCGGGAGCTGTAGTTGAGTGTCTTGAAAAGTTTGTAAGACCTTCGGAGATACTCCAAAGGGCTTTGTTTCGAAAGGAAGTAAAGATCCTTGATGTGGGTTTCGGGCTCGGCTACAACATCGCCGTTGCTGTGCATGAGATACGGAGGAAAGATCCCGGTACGGATATTGTCATAGCATCCCTTGAGAAGAATCTCCTTTCAGATATATTTGTCCTTCCCGAACCTTACAGAGATATACACAGGAAGATACTCAGCCTTTTACCTGAGGGAGAATCGGAAGGCATTTATCTCAGGGTTCTGACAGGTGATGCGAGGGAGAAGATAGCTTCTTTACGAGGTTTTGAGGCGGACGCCGTGTTTCATGATGCTTTCTCACCTTACAGAAACCCAGAACTCTGGAGTCTTGAGTTCCTGAAGCTTGTAAAGGAATGTATGAATGAAGAAGGTATCTGGGTTTCCTATACTTCCTCTCTGCCAGTCAGAAAAGCTCTCCTTAATCTTGGCTTTAGCATAGGAAGCACAAAACCAGTAGGCAGAAAGCGGGGAGGAACGGTCGCAACTCTCAAAGGAAGGGTAAACCCCATAACTGAAGAGGAGAGAAAGAAACTGCTGACATCTCCTTACAGTGTACCTTTCAGGGATCCTAATCTGAGGTCAAGTTCCATTGATATACTCATTGATTACAGGCTCAACGTTCTTCTACGGGCGAGGGTGCTTTCCTCAGCAGGAAAAACAACACGACAGATACAAACATCATGAGCAACGTAACTATCTGATTCCAAGTGAGCCCCAAACCAGGGATCGGTGGTGTAACACCCCTGTAAAACTCAAGGGCAAACCTCTCGGCTCCGTAAAGAAGCATATATAAGCTGAAAACCTCTCCGTCAAAGCTCTTTCTTCTAAAGAGTATAAGGAGAACTACAAATATCAGGAAGTTCCCGAAAGCCTCAAGTAGCTGGGTTGGATAAAGGGGTATCCCGTGAGGTGCGATGCTCCCTGAGGGAAAAACTACGTAGAAAAAAGGGAAATCTTTCATGAAATGTATACCGACCGATACATCCTCCACGTTTGGAACTGGTCTTCCATAACAGCAACCTGCTGCGGTGCATCCGAGTCTGCCTATTGAGTGGGCAAGGGCAAGAGAGGGAGAAGCGACATCCGCAACCTTCCAGAGAGGAAGGGAGTGCCTTTTGACAGCTATCAGAGCGCCGATTATTCCGCCTCCAAGCCCTCCCAGAAAGCTCACACCCCCTTTCCAGAGAGCCACCACATCAAGAACACTTTTTATCTCTTCAGGATGTTCAATCACGAAGGCTATCCTTGCACCTATTATTCCGAACACTGCGGCGTAAATGAAGACAGACTCCGCCTTGTCCTCGGGTATTCCCTCTCTCCTTGAGAGCTTTATGGCGGTGAAGTAGGCAACGAGAAGACCTATGGCAACGAGCACACCGTAGGTTGATATCTTCACTCCAAAAATATCTATCAGCTCAGGGAACATTAAATTTCCACCTCCTCAATTTGAAGTTTAACTCTTTTTCCATCAAGCTCAAAGTCTATCTCTTTAAAGAAACCTCTCAGATCCATATCACCAAAGAATACCCTTATAATCCTACCGTTTCTCATGTTCCTGACAGATAGCTCCTTTGGACTACTTCCGACAAAGACTATCAGCTTTTCATACACGCCTTCCCTCTCTCTGAACAATATCCTGCCGTCTTTGCAGAAGGGATACTCCCTGCCGGTGAGAACCCTTCCGAAAATCAGATCCTCTGGAGGAATCGGAAGGAGGTAGCATCTATTTTCAAGACACAGCCTGTCTCTTTCTATGCTGATATTCCTTGCTTTTGCAACTCTGACAGTATAAAAGTTATCAAACTTGGCGAGCATCATAGGGAACTTCAGAGGTCCGTAAC
>CAZPVY010000128.1:0-4258 GCA_964590265.1 uncultured Aquifex sp.
CCGTCGGCACATATAAGGAGATAGCTAACTTCTATCTCGCTATGATAAACCTTGACACCAACAACATCAGGGAAGCTTATGCGAACTTGGAGGAACTAACAAAGAACGATCGCCTCTTTTACAGCAAACTCTCCCAGATACTGTTTTCATCCCTGTGGTACTACGATGGGTTCATGAAGGTTTACGAAAAAAAGCTCGGAATTTACAGAGAAAAACTACTACAACTTGGCTGGCTGAATATAGAGGATATTTACGGAGAGATGCCTGCTCTTGGCATATATTACTTGGCGTTAAAGGAAAAGCGTATATCCAGCGAAGAAAAGGAATTTCTTTCAGTCAAGAGGCTTACCCTGCGGGAGTTTGTGTTTGAAAATGATCTGTTCCTCTTTGATAGATATGTCCTCAAGGTACGGGAACCGCTGAAGCGTTTCGTATTTTACTCAAAGGAGGATGCTACCCTCATATCTGAGCTGTATAAAGCGAGCAGGGGAAACTTTCTGAAGATCTTCGGCGATCAGAAGAGTCTTGAACTTCTTGCAAGGTCTCTTGTATTTCTCGGAGACAGAGAAGCAAGGAGAATCCTTCCGTACATAAAGGATGAAGGGATATTTAGGTTTTTGCAGGCAAAGCTGTATATACTTGAGGGGAAAACTTCCGAAGCTGAAAGCTTGCTTAAAGAGAGTATAAAGCTTCTGAAGGGTGATGACAAACTTGAGGCAAGACTCTTGTTTGCTTATCTGAAGGATGATGCGGTAAGGCTGGAAAGGGCTGTTTCGGATATAGACTTTAAGAAACCACTATTCGCTCCATACGCGCCTGTGGTTTACATGAAGCTGGCGGATCTATTATATGAAAAGGGAAATCTGAAAAAGGCACTGGCTTACTATAAACGGGTTTCTCAAATGACCGATAGAGAAAAGCAGGATTACTGGTGGGCTATGTTCAGAATTGCGATCATAAGTGAGAGACTTAAGGACAGGGAGACTCTGAAGTGGGTTGTAAACAGAGCCAAAGGGGAAGATAATATATGGAGTAAGATTATACTGACTCTCTGGGAGGGTTAAGGTTGGATATATTCAAGGGTATAAGAAAGGTTGAACCTTACGTGGATTTCACATGGAAACGGCACAAGGTAATTCTCAGCAACATAGCCAATGCAGATACTCCCAATTACAGGGCAAAGGATGTTGAATTCAAAAAAGAAGTTGACCGCATTCCTTTGAAGACAACGAATCCTAAGCATATAAAACCATCCTATCAGCAGAAATTCAGGGTTGTAGAGATAAAAAGAGGGCTTGTAGGAAACGACAGGAACAATGTGAGCATTGAAGAAGAGATGGCTAAGCTTGCTCAAAACAAAATAGCGTATGAAGTTTATATGAGGATGATCTCTGGCAGTATTAGCGAATTAAATAATGTCGTCAGAGGTGGTAGGAGATGAACGATCTGTTTAGAGCTTTTGAGATAAGTGCATCTGGTATGTATGCTCAGAGAATAAGGATGAATACGATAGCTTCAAATCTCGCCAACTACGAGTCTTATAAACAGACTGGAGAACCTTTCAGAAAGCTTGAGGTCGTATTTCAGGCTGTATACAATCCCGAAAGGGTGAAAAAAGGAGAGATTCCCGTTACGGTAACCCAGATAAGGGAGTCTGACGCACCCTTTAAGATCATCTTTGATCCCAGCAATCCGAGAGCTGATGAACAGGGCTTTGTGAGATTACCGAATGTTGACCTTGTTAAAGAGATGGCTGATATGATATCTGCGGTCAGGAGTTACGAAGCTAATTTGAACGCCTTCAATCTTACAAAGGATATGGCTGACAGAGTTATAGAGCTATGGAGATAGGTGAAGTAAATTTCAAAGCTTTTGAGAGTTTCTTAAAGGAAAGGAAGAAAGAGGTTAACTCTCCTGAGGATTTTGCACAGGCTCTTAACGAGTTTGTTCAGTGGGTGAACAGCCAGCAGAAAAATGCGGAAAACATTAAGGAAAGAGTCCTGAGAGGAGAGGATATACCTCTCCACCGTATGGTAATTGAGTTTGAGAAAGCAAGCGTAGCTCTAAACCTGCTTATTGAGATCAGGAACAGACTTCTGGAAGGCTATCAAGAGCTTATGAGGATGCAGATATAGGATGGCTGATCTGAAAGAAAACCTGAAGAACGTTCAGACTCGCTTTGCGTCCCTCTCTCCATTGCAGAAGGCACTCATTATTGGGCTTCCTGCTGTCGTCTTTTCCCTGCTTGTTACAGTTCTTATTTACTCCTTGGGGCCCGATTATGCGGTTTTATACGGTAGCATGTCTCCTGAGGATATGAACGCAGTTCTCACTGAGCTTGATAAGGAGGGAATAAAATATCGCATAGGTGGAGACGGAAGAACGATTCTTGTTCCCGAGAATAAGGTAAGGGATATAAGGCTTAAGCTCGCTGCCAAGGGCATACCCAACAAGGGCGTTATAGGCTACGAATTGTTTGATAAAAGCACCATAGGGCTGTCCGAGTTTCAACAGAGGGTGAACTTCAAAAGAGCGATAGAGGGTGAGCTTGTCAGAACGATCCTCCGCTTTCGCAACATAGAAGATGCCCGTGTTCACATCGCCCTCCCTGAAAGATCCATATTCCTCAGAGATGAAAAGGAGCCGAGCGCTTCCGTCTTTATAAAGCTCCGTCCCGGAGCCGAGATATCTCCGGAGCAGGTAAAGGCTATAAGGAATCTCGTTGCGGCGAGTGTAGAGGATCTGAAGCCTGAAAACGTTGTCGTTATAGACGACAGGGGGAGAAACCTTACCGCTGTTCTTGATGAGGAAAAGGAAGAGATATCAAACAGACAGCTAAAGATAAAGAAGGAGTTTGAAAGAGATCTTGAGAAGAAGGTTCAGACAGCCCTTGAAGAGGCTCTCGGATACGGTAACGTCAAGGTAAGGGTATCAGCAGAGCTTGACTTCTCAAGGGTTCAGAAGAGGGAGGAGATATATGATCCGGACATGACAGCTGTGGTTAGCGAACAGAAGAGAAAGGAAAGAACTACGGAAGCTCAGATAGGGGGAGTACCCGGAACAGCGGCGAATATCCCACCGGGAACAGGTGCAGTTCAGGGTCAGGCTGGAGTGATAACAGAGAAGAAGGAAACGATAACCAATTATGAGGTCAGCAAAAAGGAGATAGTCTCGGTTGATCCAACATTGAAGGTAAAAAGACTCAGTGTAGGCGTTATTGTGAACAGTTCTCTTAAGGGTGTGGATGTTGATAGTATAAAGAAGATAGTGTCCGCTGCTGTGGGGCTTGATCCGAAAAGAGGTGACACCCTTTCCGTCGTGGCTGTTCCCTTTAAGAAGCCATCTATTGCTGAGGAGAAAGCTCCTCCTGTTCCCTTGTGGAAGAAGTTTCTCATACCCGGGATAGCAGGTTTTGTTTTTGCCCTTCTGCTCCTCTTCGGGCTGCTCCGATTCTTCAGGAAGAAGGAAGTTCCCGCACCTGCTCCTGTTACAGCTCCTGCTGAGGAAGCGCCTGCAATAGCCGGCGCTGAAGTCTTGAGGGAAACCGCAAAAGAGCTTGAGATTGTAAAGACAATAACCGAGGTAGCACGTAAGGAACCGAAAAAGGTAGCGGCTCTTATAAAAATGTGGTTGAGAGAGGAGTAGTTACCGGTTTCTCCTGATGGTGACTTTCTCTATATCTATCGGATACTCGTTGCTGAAGCAGGCATCACAGAAATCTTCTCTCTTTGAAACACAACTCCTTAAGCCTTCAAGTGAAAGGTATTTCAGGGAATCAACTCCTATGAAGTTCTTTATATCTTCTATATCCATGCGGTTAGCTATCAACTCCTCTCTTGTTGGGGTATCTATTCCGTAGTAACAGGGTCCTACTACAGGGGGGGAGGCTATTCTCATGTGTATCTCCTTAGCCCCAGCACGTTTGAGCATATTCACTATCCTCTTTGAAGTCGTTCCCCTTACCAAAGAGTCATCTATGACTACTATCCTCTTGCCTTTCAAAACAGCTCTGTTGGGACTCAGCTTCATGAGAACCCTGAGATTTCTGAGTTCCTGAGTAGGTTCAATAAAGCTTCTCCCCACATAGTGATTCCTTATCAGCCCCATCTCAAAGGGCATGTTCTTTTCCTCGGCGTAGCCCAGAGCGGGAACCACTCCGGAATCAGGAACGGGAATCACAACATCGGCAATAACATCATCCTCCCGGGCAAGTTGTCTCCCGAGCTCCTTTCTGACGTTGTAAGCCCACTCCCCGAAT
>CAZPVY010000129.1:0-4241 GCA_964590265.1 uncultured Aquifex sp.
GTTCTTAACAAGGGAAGATGTAGGTCTGAGGATTTGAACTCTTCTTGTCTTTTTCACGAAAAATGATTATACTGTATATTTGCTTTCAAGGAGGTGCTCAGTCATGAGCTGCTTTATGTTTTTTAAGCTTTTCCAAAACTTTTCAAGGGAGGATAGGAAATGGCAAAGACCCTCGGACTGCATATCTTAGCGGACCTTTACGGTGTAGAGGCGGAGCGGATTGACCGCGTTGAGGACATAAGAAACCTTTTGGAGACCGCCGTTAAGGTCGCCGATCTAACAAAGATCTCCTCTCACTACTATCAGTTCCAGCCCCACGGGGCAACTGGAGTTGTCCTTCTTGCAGAATCTCACATTTCAATCCACACATGGCCTGAACATGGACTTGCCACGGTAGACGTTTACACATGCGGAGACCCATCCAAGGCTTACAGGGCAATGGAGTACATTATCAACACTTTAGAGCCTAAGAGGGTTGACAAACAGATTCATGAAAGAGGACTGGTAGGGGAGCATCAGCAGTCCGAGGAACTGCGAAGTATATTGCTGAGTGCTTAAGATTCCTTATTCTCTTTCTTCTTCATAAACTCTATAAACTCAAAGGGAAAAGGAAATATAACCATCTTTGCGTTCTGGAGACCTATCGTATGAAGGGTCTCTAAGTATCTGAGTTGTATAGCTATGGGTTCCGTTGCCAATATCCTTGCAGCATCAAGAAGTTTTTGAGCTGCCTGAAACTCCGCTTCAGCGGATATTATCTTCGCTCTTCTTTCCCTTTCAGCTTCAGCCTGCCTTGCGATAGCCTTTCTGAGATCATCTGGAAGGTCTATCTTCTTGAGTTCAACGGCAACAACTTTGACACCCCAAGGATCAGTCTGTCTGTCAATTATCTCCTGTAGTTTTAGATTGATCTTTTCCCTTTTTGATAGTAGCTCATCAAGCTCAGCCTCACCGCAGATGCTTCTTAGGGTGGTCTGGGCTATCTGGGAAGTTGCATAAAGATAGTCCTCTACTTCAACTATCGCTTTGACAGGATCAACCACGCGGAAGTAAACGACTGCATCAACCTGAACGGAAACGTTGTCCTTGGTGATTATGTCCTGAGTCGGAACGTCAAGGGTGACAGTTCTCAGAGATACCTTCACTATACGATCAATTATCGGAATTATGATAATCAGACCGGGACCCTTTGCACCTATCACTCTTCCTAAGCGGAATACAACCGCTCTCTCGTACTCGGGGATTATCTTTATCGCAGATAGGAGAAATATTATTCCGAGAATTACGAGAACTATTATCGGAGAAAAGACCATCGCTATACCTCCTATGTACTTGAAGATGTTCCCTCCCAGGGCAACTGCTAAGAAAATGGCTACGAATATTAGAAAGGGGACTGCTTCAAGGAAGCCTTTCATTGCCCACCTCACGTGTGATACTCTGCATTTATCTTTATATACTCATAACCTAAGTCCGAAGAGTAATAAGTCCAGCTGTTTTTTCCTTCATTAAGATCTATAACGATTTCTACTTCTTTTTCCTCTTCAAGGTACTTCTTTGCGAACTTTTCAGCTCTCGGATGGGGCTTTCCGTCGTAAAGAAGGTGATTCCCGACGTATATCCTCACGTTGAAAGGATCTATAGGAAACTCGGTGCTTCCAGCAGCTGCAGCAATCCTTCCCCAGTTAGGATCCCTGCCGTAGATTGCAGTTTTTACAAGGATTGAGTTCGCAACCGCTTTCGCTATTTCCCTTGCCTTTATCTCAAGGGTAGCTCTTTTAACTGTAACCTTTATGATCTTTGTAGCTCCCTCTCCGTCCTCAACTATCTTTTTTGCGAGCGACTGGGAGACTTCAAATACCTCGTTCTCCACACCTCTCGGATCTGCGTTTACCTCACCGAGAGCTATAAGTCCGAAGCTGTCGTTGGTACTCTCACATCCGTCAACCGTTATTGAATTAAAAGTCCTCTCCACAACATTCCTGTGTATCTGATGTAAGGTTTCAAAGTCAACGTCCGCATTTGTAAAAACAAAGGCAAGCATGGTTGCCATTGAAGGAGCTATCATCCCAGCCCCCTTTGCGAAACCGAAGGTCTCTATACCTTCTTTTCTCACAAAGTCAAACTTGGGGAAGCTGTCAGTTGTTGATATAACTTCGGAAGCTCTTTCAAGATCAAGGGGTTCTAAAATGGAGCATGCATCGTCAATAGCTTTCAGGACGTTGTCTATAGGAAGAGGTCTTCCGATTATCCCAGTTGAGAACACCAGAACTTCATCATGCCTTATATCAAGGTTCTGAGCAACCCTCCTTGCCATCATCTCTGCGTGCATTATTCCTTCTTCACCTGTCCCGCAGTTTGCATTCCCGCTGTTGATTACAATGGCTCTTATCTTTTCCTTCTCCTTTGCTACCTTCTCAGAGTATATGACCGATCCTGCTTTGAAGTAGTTATCCGTAAACAGGAAAGAGGATACACATGGATAAGGGAGGAGAACCACAAGTACATCAGGATTGCCGGACTCTTTAAGTCCAGCTTTGCCGACACCCATAAGTATATCAGGCATAGAGTTTTACTCCTCCTGAAGCTTGATAACTATAAACTCCACCCTTCTGTTGGTTAATCTCCCCATCTTAGTTTCATTGGTCGCTATGAACCTTTCTTTGCCGAATCCCATAATTTCTATCTTATCTTCAGGAATCCCGCTTTTTACAAGGTATTCCTTTACAGTTTCAGCTCTTTTTAAAGCAAGCTTTTCATTATACTCCTTAGAACCCACAACATCGGTGAAACCTTCTATTCTGACCTTCACAAAAGGATTCTCCTTGAGAGCTTTGACAACTTCATTCAGTATGGGGATGTATTCCTCTTTTATGTCATACTTATCAAAATCAAAGTGTATCCTTGCGGTTATCTTAAGGGGCTCCTCAACCGGCTGAGGTTCCTTTTTCTTCACTTCAGGTTTTTCTTCTTTACTTTCAGGAGGTGGTGAGGGAACAACCTTCCTGCCTGTGTAACACTCCAGCTCGTTCTCCATCGCAACCCTAAGCTTACTTTCAGCCACCTTACTCTCGGTGTTCACCTCATTGTAAAACTTCAAAACAAGGGCAGAGTTGGGTTCTTCCTTCTTCAATTCATATACGAGAGCATCATAAAACGCCTCAGCCCTGCCCAGTTCCTTCGGAGAGCAGTTTTTCCCTCTGTTTTCTCTCAGGAAGTCAAGCCTGCTTTTTATATCCTTTATGTCAACAAGCTCAAAGCTATCACTTTTTTCTTCTTCCAGTTCAGGAGCCGGCTCTATCGGAGTCAGCTCCTCAACTCCTGTAAAAGCAGCGCTTATCGCCTTTGAGGCAAAGTTCATTGTCCTTATTGCAAATATCTTTGAACCTATATCATCAGCTTCAGACGCAAGTATGGAAGCTATTTCTTTATAACCTTTCGTCTTTGAGTAAAGATATGGTGCTTTCTTCTTTGCTCCCACGTTATACGCTTTTATAAGAGCTCTCTGAGCTTCATCTATACCTTGAGTTACTCTGAACGAGTAAGCTATTTGAATGAGAAGGAGCAAGACAAGCAGCTGACTTGCTTTGATCATTCTGTTCCCTCCCATCATGATTATACTATACGGTGTGCAAGTCTAAGAGTTTAAAAAGGAAAAAGAGGGGCGAGGGGAGATTTATATTTAAAGGAACATATCCCTCCAGAGACCTCTTGCCCACTCGTAGTAGCGTTTTGCAGTTGATACCTTCCAAGTATTATCTTCTCTTAATATCTTGATAATCTCTTTGGTTTTTGTGTTGTATTTGTATTCAACCTCCATCATTATGGCAGAGCGAAGGTTCACCATAGCATAGCATATACCATGCTGAATAAGCTCTCCTCCGTATTCACTACCTTTCAATCTGTAAGCGATTATTTTTGCAACCACCTTTGCCTGAGAGTTTGCCGCATAGCCACTCTTAGGGAGATAGGATTCACAGGAGTCTCCTATTACGAACACGTTTCTCACCTTTGTTTCAAATGTCATAGGATCAACCTTAACCCACTTTTCATTCTTGGCGAGCAGTCCTATTTCTTCAAGCATCTTGGGAGCCTTCATTGGAGGAATTATTGAGCCGAAATCAAAACGGACATCTCCCTTATCCGTTCTTATGATCCTGCTTCCTATATCTATATCCTTTATAGCTACACCTGTTATGTAGGTAGCTATTCCCTTGTAGAAATCGTTGTATGCCTTCATGAAT
>CAZPVY010000130.1:0-4182 GCA_964590265.1 uncultured Aquifex sp.
CTTGCGAAACTCGTGGAGGGAGCCGGCAAGATCCGAGTGCCCAGAGCGCGGATTGAACGCTGGGAAGAAGAGAGCATTCGCATCGGTGACGACGTGCTGCCGAGACGCACCAAGCGGCACGTCATGGGAGACCGACTCGAGGTCGAGTTCGCCGGCGCGGGGTTTCTGCCCATCGAACAGCTCAGCGAAGGCACCATCCTGGCGCTGACGCTGCTCACCATCTTGCACTCGCCGACGTGCCCGAATGTCGTGCTCCTCGACGACATCGACCACGCGCTGCATCCGGACGCTCAGTTCGAGTTGGTCCGCTGCATCCGCAAGCTGCTGCAAAGAAAAGGATTTTATTCCTTTCATAAGAGTAGGTAACCTTTACATCAAAGAAACCCCTTTTCCTGTAAAACTCCTCAATCTTCTTTTTGGTGTCTTCTAAGAAGAAATAATCAAAGCCGGGGGTGTTGAAGTCAATAAGTGAGCGCAGCTCTTCATCTTTAAAGCTTTTGTTTCCTTCAAAATCTATGGTGTATCTGTTTCCCTCGTTTACCATGTAGTAAGGTACGGCAAGGGATCCTTTGCCAAAAAGGGCTTTTGTAACACCTATAGGATGGGATAGGAAGTTTGAAATGCCTCTGAAGAGGGCGATCACACCGTTTTTTAAACTTCTTTGCGAGCTTTCAATTCCCGGAAACAGAACATAGGGAAAAGGCTTCTTAGCCTTTATTTTCTTAACACCTTCAAGATAAACAGAACTCTCTAAAAAACCCTGTTTTCTGTAGGAATCAAGGATCCTGAACGTACCCTTTTTCACCTCTCTTTCGTTGAATGTGTCTCCGAGGCGAAGCCCGGCTTCATAAAGCAGTCTCCCCGAGGAAAAACTCCTCGCTCCTTTGAAAACCCCTCCACCAAGAAAGTAAACCTCTCCCTCCTTTATATTAACCTTAAGATATGCAAAACCCTTATCATCAATCCTTTTCTGAATATCCACCCGAGCATCCAAAAAACCCTTCTCCTCGTAGTAAATTCTGAGGGTTTCCTTTACATTTTCCAGATCAAAGTCAGTTAGCGGTTCATCCACACGCACGCCGAGGAGATTCTTTATCTCTTCATCGCTTACAAACCAGTTTCCGGTTATATCTATCTTTTTGAGTATGGGATATCTTTCAACGTATATCACCGTATCCCTTCCGACCGTCATTATCCTTATATCCTTCACATCCTTGAGTTTCTGAAGAGCCCAGAGGATAAGGAACATGTTCTCTTCGCTGACCTTTTCCTGAAAGTTGTTCTTTCTGAGAGGGTAGTTTGATTCTATGAAGACTTTTGGAAACCCAAGGGAGATCAATACCAGAAGTATGTATAGTATGTATATATATCTCACAATTAATGAGTATAATGTAAGCCATGATAAAGAGATATACGAGAGAGGAGATCGGAAAGATATGGTCGGAAGAAAACAAGTTCAGGAAGTGGCTTGATGTTGAAATAGCGGTATGCAGAGCGTGGGCAAAGCTCGGAAAGATACCTCAGCCCGCACTCAGGAAGATTGAGGAGAAGACAAGGATAGATGAGGAGACCCTGGAAAAAATAAGAGAGTACGAAAAGGTCTATAAGCATGATGTTTTAGCCTTTGTCTCTGCCATATCCGAACAGGTTGGTGAGGAAGGAAGATACATACATCTTGGGCTGACTTCATCGGATGTCATAGATACCGCCCTTGCCCTTCTGATGAGGGAAGCCCTTGAAGTCCTTATCAAAGATGTTGATCTTGTCATGGAAGAGCTTAAAAAACTTGCTTATGAACACAAGGATACGTTGATGATAGGAAGAACCCACGGAGTTCATGCGGAGCCTATAACTCTTGGGATAAAGTTTGCGGTCTGGTACGATGAGATGAAAAGAAACAGAGAAAGACTTCTAAGAGCGAAGGAAAGGATCTCTTACGGGAAGATCTCGGGAGCGGTCGGAACGTACTCAAATGTACCTCCGGAAGTTGAGAAGATCGCCCTTTCCGAGCTTGGTCTCAGGATAGAGCCTGCTTCAACCCAGATAGTTCACAGGGACAGGCATGCGGAGTTTATGACGGCCATGGCTATAACTGCTTCCTCTCTTGAAAAGTTCGCGACTGAGATAAGACATCTCCAAAGAACCGAGGTTCTTGAACTTCAAGAACCTTTCACTAAAGGACAGAGAGGTTCTTCCGCAATGCCCCACAAAAAGAACCCAATACACTCTGAGAGGATATGTGGTCTTGCAAGGGTGATAAGGGCAAACCTCATCCCGGCTCTGGAAAACATCGTTCTATGGCATGAAAGGGACATTTCTCACTCATCGGTTGAACGGATTATACTTCCTGACTCTTCAATAGCCCTTGACTATATACTCAATCTGTTCCATGAGATACTCAAGAATATTGTTGTCAACAAAGATAGGATGCTGAAAAACATGGAGATTTCCAAGGGTCTTTACTTCTCCTCAAAGGTTCTCGTGGCTCTGACGGAGAAGGGCATGTCAAGGGACGAAGCATATGATGTAGTTCAGAAGTGTGCAATGGAAAGCTGGAACTCGGACAAGAGTTTTAAAGAAGTGCTCCTTCTGGACGAAAATGTGAGAAAGTACCTGAGTGCTGAAGATATAGAGGATATATTTGACCCTTGGGAGTTTTTGAAACACAGAGACTACATATTCAACAAGGTCTTTGGTTAGGTTATGAGCTCGTTGAGCTTTTCCTTAAGAGCTTGATAGGTTATCTCTCTTATAAGATTTTTCATGTCAAGCTCTTCAAAGACTCTCTCCATCTCTCTTCTTATTATGTCCGCAACCATCTCTTTTATATCCGCTGTTCTTTCCTCAAGAGCCTTTGAAACTGCATCCTTAATCTTCTCTTCGGAAAGAGCCTTCGCCACTGCGTTCTCTATCAGACTGTCAACATCAATCTCTGGTAGAGAGACAGACTCTTCAGCAGTTTCTTTTTCTTCTTCTGCCTTTGGAGTTTCAGTTCCTCCAGCTTCAATTTTCTTCTCCTCAATTATCTTTTCAAGAGTTTCGAGAGCCGGAATTTCCTCTTCTGGAGAAACCTCCTGAAACTCCTGAGAGGGCTTAACTTTTTCAATTTCAATCTCAGGTATCTCCTCAGAAACCCCAGCCTCTATTTCAAATTCCTGAGGTGGAGGTTCTACCTCTATGCTCTCTTTCATCTGTTCCTCAGCTGATATCTCTTGAGTTTCTCTGGAAGCTTCAGCAGCTTCCCCTATCTGTTCTTCTATTATTTCCTTCAGCCTTGCAGAATCCGTATCCCTTGAAACAGCGATCTTCCTTTTTAAGGGAATGTTATCAACATTAATAGGGAAGAGATCGTCAATCAGAATTACGTAAGGTTTCTGAGAGAGAGTGTTATCGTTTGCCATGTCCATAAGCCCTTTCTCTGCTATCACACCTGATATCGCATCAAAGACTATAAGACTCGCATCTTTACCTTGCTCAATAGCCTGTTTTACGGTCTTTACATTGTCTATCTCGTATTTATGTCCAAGCGAGGCTTCCAGAGAGTCTATAAGGGTCTGGTCAAAGGATACGACAAGAATTTTCTTTTTGAGGACTTCCTCAACGCTCTGGGTTACTTCTTCAAAACTTTCAGCCACTTCACTTTCCCTTTCAAAGACGGGAGTATCAAAAGTAGTAGGCTCTATCTCGAACTCCTGCACATCCTCACTGCCTTCTTCAACTGGCTTGATCTCAAACTCTGAAACTTCCTGAGGCTCTGAAGGGAACTCAACGAGCTTCTGAACTATGTTCTCTGGATTCTCGTCCCTTGGAACGAGAATCTTATGAGGAGCTATTATGTTGTTTTCATCTACAGGAAAGAGTTCGTCATATAGAATCAGGTATCTGGCATTGCTGAACCTCTTTGTATACAGGGTGTTTATGTCCTCTTCAGAGATAGCCCCTGATATAGCATCGTATATTACCCCTTCTATATCCGAAGGGAACATCTTTATAGCCTCTTCACTGTTCTTGGCTACATAAACATCATGATCAACAAGAGCCTTCTTCAGGTTTTCCGTAAGGGTTTTGTCAAAGGATACAATCAGCACCTTCATATCCCCACACCTCACCTCTTACTTGTTTCTTGCTTGAGAATACTATCCACTATCTTCTTCATCTCGGCTGTGCTTTCCTCAGGGATTA
>CAZPVY010000131.1:0-4145 GCA_964590265.1 uncultured Aquifex sp.
GTAATAGGCATAGGCGTAGACATAATAGAGATTGACAGAATCAAAGCAAGTATACTCCAGCCCAAAGACCATTTGAAGCCGCAAAATCTTGATGGCATATCCAATGAGCAGATTGAACCTCACTTTGAGGCTCACTACAAAGGATACGTTGTCAAATACAACGAGATTCAGGAGAAGCTCGCTGATCAGAACTTTTCCGACAGGAGCAAAGCAAACCAGAACTATTCTGAATACAGAGAGCTGAAGGTTGAGGAGACCTTTAACTACATGGGTGTTGTTCTTCACGAGCTATACTTCGGACATCTCGGTGCGAAAGGTGAGCCCTCCGAGGCTTTCAAGAAGAAGGTTGAAGAGGATCTCGGTGGCTGGGAAACTTGCGTGAACGAATTGAAAGCTGCAGCGGTAGCCTTCAGAGGTTGGGCTATTCTCGGACTTGATCTGTTCTCAGGCAGGCTCGTTGTAAACGGTCTTGATGCTCACAACGTTTACAATCTTCACGGTTTCGTACCCATAATCGTAATAGACACCTATGAGCACGCTTACTACGTTGACTACAAGAACAAGAGACCTCCTTACGTTGAAGCTGTTCTGAAGAATATCAACTGGGAGGTTGTAAACGCAAGGTTTGAAAAGGCAATGAAAGCCTGTGAAGCTATGAAGGACTATATAGGTTAAAATTCTCAAGGGGGCTTGAAGCCCCCTTATGTCATGAAAGAGACGAGAATCGTAAAGTACATAAAGAGCCTGATAAGAAACCACAAATATATGACTACCGAGGATATAATGCTTGTCCTTGAAAGGTATTACAAGCTACCGATAAACGTTCCCTCCGTTTACTACAAATACAAGAAGATAATAAGGGAGTGCAGGCAGGAGGTTTATAAAGAAAGGAGAAAAGAAAAAAAGAAGCTCGGTGGAGAAAATCATCAATCTATTCCATAACTTTCAAACTCACTCCATTCCTGTCCGGTTGATTCTCCACTCCAAGGTTTTTTTCCATAGAAGGAAACACCCTCATCAAGTATGTTAGAAAACACAGCATCTCTGAGAAAAGCCTTTCTGAGATCAGCACCGCTGAAGTTTATACCTTTCAGAACAGCCCTTGAGAAGTTAGCTCCCTTAAGATATGCGTTGGAAAAGTCAACATTTTCAATCCTGCTCATCACAAAAGAAGCATCTCCACCCTGAGCAAATGAGAAGTCAGAACTTTCTATCGTTGACTCGGAAAAGTCGGCTACACCAAGAAAAGCATGTCTAAAGTTGGATCTGATTATCCTTGTCCTTCTCAGATTTGCCCGTTGGAGACTTGCCCTCTCAAAATTTACCTCTTCAAGATCGCACCCTTCAAAATCAGCCTCTCCGAGAAAAGCCTCCTCAAAAGAAGCTCCTTTCAGAGTAGCTCCTCTGAAGTTTGCGCAAGTGAGCGTGGTGTTGTAAAAGTTCGCACCGCTCAGATCTAATCCGCTTAGATCCGCATAGGACATGTCAAGATCCGAAAAGTCCTTCGTCGTATTCAAAATCTCTTCAATCTTTTCTCTCTCCATGCAATAAGTTTACACTCTTATATTCGTTTTACTCCTGATATTTGTCAGGAGATCTGTACATAAGAACAAACTTTCCAACTGCACCCCCTGTCTCCTGAGCGATCGGTTCGCACTTCGCAACAAGCAAAAAGAAGATATCTCTCTTTACATTACTGAGAGTCTCAAAGTTTGCCTGTCCTTTGCTTATAACTATATCAGCTTTCCAAAATATATCAAGGAATTCCTGTGAGCAGTCTTCAAGCCACGTTCCTACCTTATCGGAACCGTTGTCTATAACCCTGCACATTTCGGTCATAGATGATTCCTGAGCATCTTCGTATGTGGCATCATTCAGTATCGGTTTCCCCTTCACACAGTAAAATACATCTTTCCCTATATCTTTAAGAGTTCTCACAAGAACTTTGTCAAATACTATCTCTCCAGCGTTGTCTCCAATAATTAAAACGCTTCTGGCTTTTTCAAGGTTTTCTCTAAACTCCTCATAGTGCCAGACAAGAAAGTTAGATTCAATCAGCTTCTTTACATCCTTTTCCAGATCAAAGTCTCCCCTGATGGCAAAGTCTATACAGTTTCCGACAGCTGAGACCTTTAGAGAGAATGCGAGCTTGTCCTCTGCATCGTTTAGCATCTTCTCAATCCACGGAAGTACCTCAAGAGCTTTTCTGTTTGCAATCTTCTTCTGCTCCTTGAAAGGGTCGTCAGTTCCTGCTATCTCTTTAACTATCCTTTGAACAAAGTAAGCGTAATAAGCCGGAGATCTGTCAAGCGTGTCAAACTCCGACAGGTACTTTAAAGCTCTGATAGCTATCTCCTTCTCTTTTTCCTTACCGAGATTCAATCTTTTGACGGCGTTAAGCCCTTGATTTATAAGACATGGAACACAAACCGGATACGCTTTCATAGTCTATTAAATTCTATACAGACTTCAGCTCTCTAAGCCTGTTCAGATTGATTATGTCCATATCTCCTTCCTTAGGTGTTTCTATGTAGTAAGGGAGTTCTCCAAAGTAATCATCTTTCAGGAGATTTCTGAATCCCTCATCACCTATAAAACCCTTTCCTATGTGCTCGTGTCTGTCCTTTCTCGCTCCGAGAGGAACTTTAGAATCATTTGCATGCACAGCCTTTATCCTTTCAATGCCAACGGTTCTTTCTACTTCTCTTTTAAATAAATCAAATCCGCTCTTAGTGTTTATTTCGTATCCGTAGGCAAAAGCGTGGCATGTGTCCAAGCACACCCCAAGTTTGAGTCCCGGAAAGCAGTTAATTATCTCGGCAAGTTCGGAAAAATTCTTTCCGAGATCCCCTTTTTCTCCTGCCGTGTTCTCTAACAGCACTGTAGTATTTTTAGGTTCGTAGGTATTGAAAACCTCCTCAAGAGACATGATCACATTCTTCAGCCCCTCTCCATCACTGATACCCTTAGCTGTTCCCGGATGAAAGTTGTAAAAGTTTATTCCAACCCTGTCACAGAAGATCAGCTCTTCAAGAAAAACATCTATTGACTTCCTTCTCAGATTTTCATCTGAAGAGGCAAGATTCAGCAGATAGGGAGCGTGAACCATCACAGGATTTTTAAATTCCTTAAGCTTTTGGGAGAATTCCCTTTCCAGCGGATCGCTAACACCTTTCCATTTCCAGACCCTCGGACTTCTGAGAAAGAATTGAAAGACCTCTGCAGAGATCTCCTCAACCCTTCTGAAAGTGTTTAGAATTGATCCTGCTGATGAAACATGCGCACCGAAAAGAGCCATCAGTGAACTATCTTCTGAAGCTCAAGTTGTTTCCTTATCTCCGTAAGCAGCTTTTCAAGGGCAACTTCATAAGAGTTAGTCTTTATCTTGCAACCTGAAGCATACTTGTGTCCGCCTCCGCCGAGTCTCTCCGCTATTTTAGATACATCAACAGTGGTTTTACTTCTCAGGGATACTTTCCAGATGCCCTCGCTTGGCTTTTCTATCATCGCAAAGGCAACCTCAACACCCTCTATAGATCTCGGATAATTAACAAGACCTTCACTGTCAGAATAACTAGTTCCCGTTTCCTTAAAAAACCTGTCAAAGATGGTAATTCCAGCTACAAGACCATCCTCATACAGAGTGAGTGTTTCAAGAACCTTCGCTATCAGCTTCATCTTGTTAAGAGATTCCCTTTCAGAGAACATCCTGTAAACATAGTTTGGATCAGCACCCCAGTGTACCAGCTTCTTTGCAAGTTCAAAGGTATACTCGTCAGTGTTTGAGTATCTGAAAAAGCCTGTGTCGGTTGCAAGCCCGGCATATATGCACGTAGCTATATCTTTGTCAATTAAGCTCTCGTCCCATGCAGATATTAGCTCGTATATTAAAGAAGCAGTAGCAGGAGCTTTAGGGTCTATATAGTCATATCTTCCATAAAACTCACCACCTACATGATGATCTATCCTTATTCTTTTGGCTACTTTGACCTCCGCCCCTGCCCTGTAAAAGCCGGCTGAGTCAACGATAATCCCTATATCATAGAACTTCCTATCTGGTATGCTTATCACTTCATCAACCTTGGGTATGAAATCAAGGAAGTGGGGAACTTTATCTTTACAACCAACACTGACGTTTTTTCCCT
>CAZPVY010000132.1:0-4117 GCA_964590265.1 uncultured Aquifex sp.
GTAAAGGTTGAAAAGATTAAAAAAACTGATAAAGTAGTTAAAAAAGAAACAAAAAAGACGGCGAAGAAACCAAAGAGAATTGAAAAGAAAATCGTAAAGGACGCAGAAAGTGTTAAGAAGGAGCTAAAGACTCAAAAGAAAAGAAATACTACCAAAGCTATTAAGCTAACTACCGCTAAAAAGAAAACACTTCCTCAAAAAAAGATTGTTGGAAAAGCAAAAATTCCAGCAGTTGCCAAAAATCCAAAACAGAAAGAAAAGAAGGAAACTAAAACAATACTCTCTGCATCTACAAATGAATCTACCGAAGAGCAAAAGGTAAAGGAGGATCAGGTATTCACTTATGCTTCTTATCAAGATTACCCTGTTGGTTTGGAGGACGACGAAGACTTTACAGAAGAGGAAAATGAAGATTACGAGGTCAATTATCAGGAAGAGTATGAGGAGGAAAATCTTTCAAAGATAAGAGATATTATCCAGTCCTATCTGAGCTATCCTCTCATAGCAAGGAGAATGGGATGGGAGGGAACGGTCGTAGTCCGCTTTACCCTGACACCTGATGGAAAGCTTGAGCACCCTGAAGTTGAGAAAAGCTCAGGCTTTGATATCCTTGACAGAAATGCAGTTGAGGTTGTTCAGCTGGCTTCAAAGGATTTCCCTAAACCTGAAAGAACTGTTGTCCTTGTAGTTCCGATTGTTTACAGGCTTGAACAATAGCTGTAATATTAACTCGTATGACGCTTCCTGCTTTGCTTGTTGAACTTTTAAGGAAGTCTATGGGAATTACTCAAGACTCCAGAAAGGTAAAGGAAGGCTATATATTCTTTGCCATAAAGGGAACCAACCTTGACGGTCATGACTTTGTTTCAGAAGCTCTTGAAAGAAAGGCTCTTGCTGTAGTAATTGAGGAAGAGCTAAATATAAAAGATCCGAAGGTAATTAAGGTAAAAGATACCCGCAAGGCTCTTGCAGAGAGCTCCAGCATCTTCTTCGGTAAACCTTCTGAGCATCTTAAAGTAATAGGGATAACCGGAACCAACGGGAAAACAACAACAACCCATATACTGGAAAGGATTATTTCAGAAGCTGGATTCAACGCAGGTCTTATGGGAACGATATATTACAGGCTCGGAGAAAAAATCCTCGGTTCTGGCAGAACTACACCCGATCCCATCACATGGCACAGAACGTTGAGAAGTATGCATAACTTAGGAGCAACGCACGTAGTCGCTGAAATCTCCTCTCACGCCTTGGATCAGGATAGGATCTGGGCTACAAAGTTTGATACTGTCATGTTCACAAATCTTTCGCAAGATCACCTTGATTATCACGGAGACATGGAGAGTTACTTTCTGTCAAAAAGGAAGCTCTTTGAAGAGTATGACTATGACCTTGCCATAGTGAACTCAGATGATGAGTATGGACAGAGACTTGTAAAAGAACTGGGGAGGAAGGTCTTAACTTATGGAAAGAACGGTGAAGTGAGGATAAAAAGCTTCAGTACGGGCTTTGAAGGTTCTGAGATAGAGCTTGAATTTAAGGGCACTGTGTACAGATTCCGTTCAAATCTGATAGGAAATTTTCAGGCTTACAATATAGCCTGTGCTGTGTCCTATGCTCTTGTTAGGGATATTGACAGCAAAGTAATCCAAGAAGCTCTTGATAAAGTTTATGTGCCCGGACGCTTTGAGGTTTATCGTTCTTCTGAAGGTTTCCTAATTGTGGTAGATTATGCCCACACACCCGACGCTATGGAGAACGTCTTGAGAACTATAAGGAAGCTAACTGACAGAAGAGTGATAACAGTCTTTGGTGCGGGAGGGAACAGGGATAAAACGAAGAGACCTTTGATGGGCAGAGCTGCAGAGAGATGGAGTGATCTTGTAATCCTTACATCGGACAATCCAAGGAACGAAGAACCTGAGGAAATAATAAGGGATATACTGTCCGGAATAGAAGAGACGGAAAAGGTCATAATAGAGCCAGACAGAAAAGAAGCTATAAGGATAGCTATTCAGCTGGCAGAAAAAGGGGATATAGTAGCTGTGCTTGGAAAAGGACATGAGGACTATCAGGAAATTAAGGGAGTAAAATATCCCTTCAGCGATGCCGAGGTAATAAAAGAGTTCTTACAAGGAGGTGAAGATGTCCTGTGATTTTGAAACACTTTACTACAATGTCAAACAGGAACTTCTTGAGGTCTTCAGAGACGCGGACAGACCTGTTCCAAGGATGAAGATAAGAGAACTAAAATCAGCGCGCCTCTGTGGTCTTGTGAATTTAGCAAAGATAATTCTCTACTTTGAAATGCTTGGAATAGTCGTCGTCGTGAACAAGGACGACCATTATCAGAATTGGGAGATAGACATTCAAGCTCAGGTTCTTGATGTTCTTTTTGAACAGATATGAAGAGAATTTACCTTATCAGGCACGCCCAGAGCGAGTTTAATGAGAAGGGTATATTTCAGGGAAGATTGGACAGTGATCTAACCCCTCTCGGTTTCGTTCAGGCAAGAATGGTTGCCAAGTTCCTTGAGAAAGAGTGTGTGCAAGCTATCATAACATCTCCTCAAAGGAGGGCTTACAAAACAGCTTTAACTATCGGTGACATTCTGGGAATTGAACCTGAAGTTGATGAGAGAATAAGAGAGATGTCCTTCGGTATTCTGGAAGGGAAGAACTTCTGGAAGCTATTTAACGAAGAAAGAGATATGATGCTCAGTTGGCTCAAAAATCCTGCAAAGTACCCCTTGCCAACACAGGAACCGATAGAGAGCTTTGAAAAGAGAATCCTCCGTTTCCTTGAGGATCTTGTAAAGAGACAGGAGGAGAGAATAGCTGTTGTTGGGCATGGAGGGACGCTCCACGGTATAGTGTGCTTAACTCTTGGATTCGGACTTGAGAAGCTCTGGAGGGTGCATATGGATAATACAGGAGTGACCTTACTTGAATATGACGGGAATTTCAGACTCGTCTATCTGAACAGGCTCTGCCACCTATTCTGAAAATACGGGCTCTATTCTTGTTCTTATCCACTTTCTGTCCCACCACTCTAAAGGGGTTACCTCATAGCCGTCTATCAAAATTCCGAAGTGAAGATGGTCTCCAAATGCCAGACCTGTTGAATCCGTAATCCCTATGGTTTGTCCCTTCTTTACAAAATCCCCTTCCTTAACTCTGAAGTCTGCAAGGTGAGCATACAAACTCATTAGTCCGTAGCCATGATCTATTATCACCGTGTTTCCATAGATTCCGAGGTTGCCTGCAAACACCACCACCCCGCTGTTTGCCGCCGGAACCTTTGCATTTTTAACAGATGCAAGATCGTAACCCATGTGCCAACTTTTGCTTATCAACTTTCCCCTGTACGTATAGTGTCTTTTCTCACCGTAGCGAGACAGGACTTTGCTACCCTGCATCTGAATAAAATATCCCTTCCAATATCTCTGGTCTGCAGAATTTCTGCCTATCTCAGATATCTTTCTCTCATCTTCTTCCCTTACCTTTTCATTGACCTTCTTGAAGGCATGAACAAAGTCCATCTCTTCAGCTTCACTGCCGATTATTTCAAACAGCTTTGACTTAATAACTTTTTCTTTTCCCTTTAACTCAATAGTTATAGTTCTGAACCTGTTTTTCTTTATTTCTGTGCCGAGAGGTATCACGGTTCTGTTTCCTACCTCATCCACAGCAACCACCTTTATGATGTCTTTCGTTGATGTCTCAACAGGCACTCCGAACAGGGCTATGTATGTATTCTCATCTACCATGTAAGACCTGAACTTTCTCCCTCCTACCTCAACATAGAGTTCGGCAGGTTCGTTCAGCTTTGCTTTTATCCCTCCGGAGCCACCCTGCAATACTACATAAGGAGCGTAAATCAGCTGAACTCTGGGTGGTTGGGTGTCTATTCGTGAATTCACTTCAAAGGTATCTTTCAGTAAATAGAACCTCCTGAGTTCCACTACTATCTTTGCATTTCCGTCCTTAAGTCTCAGCTTCCTTGGTTCAACTGTAAAGCTTACCTCGTTTACCGTCTGGGGAAGCTTACCGTCAAAGAGGATAACCTCCCTGCTTCCCTGAACCGCCGTTACCGTTACCCTGTCAACATACGCCC
>CAZPVY010000133.1:0-4019 GCA_964590265.1 uncultured Aquifex sp.
TTGGGGGTGGTGTAGTATCCTTCCTTCCGATTCTTCTCTTCCCCAGATCTCCCTGTCGTACGATCTCCCGGATACTCGTATCTTTGGGCGGGTCAACGACCCTTAGAAGCGCTATAGTTCGCTCACCCACACCACGGCTTGGACCTACGTGACCTCCGTTCTTTGAGGTTACCTGAATTATGTAATCCCTGACTTCCTCGGCGAGCTTTTCAAGCTCCTCATGGGAAAGAGATTTTATATCTGAAGGTCCCGAATACCTACTTAAGATCTCGTACTTCTCAAGCATAAGCTAAAAATTATTTCCCCTCAGAAGAAAATCAATCTGAGGAGCCATCCAAATATCAGCACCGCAATGGATAATCCCAGACCAATGAAGGAAAAGACTATTCCGATCTTCCTGCCGAGCTCTTTCTGCTTTATCCACAGGAATATGAAGGCGATAAGGGTGTAGGCTGTAAGAACTATCCCTATCCATTTGTGGGGAAATAGAAATATGAAAGGAGCCTTCTGCTGAACGTATTGCGTTCCTGCAACGGTAAGTCCCGTCAGAACTGCAAGTATTGAAAAGATTACTGATATGGCGTGGTTTATAAGCGCATAGTAGAAGGAGAACCCGGATCTTCTCAGAATCGTAAAGTGCAGAAAGTAGGCTGTGTACGTTGATATAAGCGCTCCGACGGTGAAGTATATGACCAGCGGATGATAGTTCATACTCACTACCTCCTCACACTCACCTCAAACTCTATTATATCTTTATATAGCACCTTAAGAATATTCTTATAATCTTCCTTTCCTTCCTCTATACTGTCCATGAGCTGTTCAAGCTTTCTCGTAAACTCCTCAGACACAAACGGCATTATTTTCTCCTGCTTCTTCAGGAATTCATATATTTGCTTACCGAGTTTTGTAGGTATCAGAAATCCACTCCTCTCTATAACGTAACCCCTCTCAAGGAGCTTCTCAACAGTGCTTGCATAGGTTGAAGGTCTTCCTATTCCTCTCCTTTTCATTTCCTGAACAAGGCTTCCCTGAGTGAAGAGATAGGCTGATGGAACTTCTTTAAGCTCTTTCTTGTCCTCAACACTCAGGATACCTTCCAGATCGGGATTAAGCTCAAGGGGATAGACAAGGTTGTACCCCTCCTTCAGAACCTCCGTTTTGAGCGTAAGCTCGGTTTCTCTGTCTTCCGCCTTCAGGAGAACTCTCTTGATCCTTACCCTGACAGGTTTCATCTGAGAGGCTACAAACCTCCTGTGAATGAGGTCGTAGAGAGATATGTGGTCTCTTGATATATCCTGAACCTGCCCAGAAAGGACAACCGATCTGAGTTCCTCGCTATCAAGAGGTTTTGTAGGTCTTATACACTCATGGGCTCCTCCCTCTCCCCACCTGCTGGGATTGAAAAGCTCCTCGGAGAAGTTCTCCTTTATGTACTCCTTTGCAACGTTGATACCAGTGTCGGAAACTCGGGTTGAGTCAGTTCTGTGATAGGTTATCAGACCTTTTTCAAAAAGATCTTGAGCGATCTGCATAGTCTTCCTAACTCCGAATCTGAATCTGTCAGAGGCTTCCTTCAGGAGTGTGTCAGTGGTAAATGGAGGGAGTGGATTGATCTCCTCTTCTCCTTCTTCAAGAACTCTTACTTCAACAGTTTTTAGCTTTTCAAAGAAATTCTTTGCACTCTTCTTATCCCTGAACTCAAACTCAACCCTGAGCCACCTTCCATTATCCTTGAAGTTTAGGGAAACAACGTGCTTTTTCTTTCTATACTCTTTTTCCCTCTCAATTATCCATCCAAGAACAGGTATCTGAACTCTCCCGCCCGAGAGCCACATCTTCCCGAAGGTTGTCTGAAGAATCCTTGAGACCTCAAAGCCAACCCACCTGTCGGATATCCTCCTTACTATCTGTGCCTTCACAAGGTTCTCGTTGAAATCCCTTGGCTCTTTTATCGCTCTGGATATTGCCCTTCTTGTAACCTCATGAAATTCTATTCTCTTTATCTCGGTTATATACGGTGCAAGAACCGCAGCCACATCCCAACCTATCTTTTCTCCTTCCGTATCTGGATCGGTAGCTATGTAGGCACTCTCCACCTCCTCCGCTATCTGCCTTAGACCTCTTATGGTCACGTCTTTGTTTTCAATAACTTCATACACAGGAATAAAGTCACCGTTCTCTACGAAAACACCATGAAATCCGCCTTCTCTCTTCAGATCAAGTATATGTCCGAGGGAAGAAGTTATCATCAGATAGAGATCTCCCGCTGTGATTTCAAGAACCTCAAATTCACCGAACCTTCTTGATATGGGTTTTCCGAAGAAGTTAGCTATCGTTCTCGCTTTGTTAGGAGACTCAACGACGATCAGAACCGGTCTTATGTGCTCTCTCCTCTTAATGTCAGATCTTCCTTCAAGGATTGCCTTTACCCTCTTCCTGTCCTCATCTATCTCTTTCAGAAACTCCTTCAGATTAACAGAACTGAAATCTACAAACTTTACATCCTCGTTAAACCATCTGACTTTTCTAAGAAGGTTGTTGAAAGCTCTTCTGTCGTCCACCAGAATGTAGCTGAGTCCCTTCGTTATCCCTCCCGCATACATCCTTGAGGTTCTACCGGATGCCTGAAGGTAACCCGTTACATCTGCAACCACTATCGTGTACCCATTTTCCGTCTTTCTCAGTGTCAGCTCTTCGGAGTTCTCTATCAGCTTTTTTACCTGATCGGACAGCAGGAACGTCTTTATCTCATTTCTGAGGCTCTCTATCCTCTTTTTTAAGTCGGGTGTGCGCTCTATGAATTCCTCGCTTACAAAAGAGTATCTTCTGAGTGTCTGGATCCACCTGTCAACATCTTTAGCCCTGTCCTTTAGCTCCTTTGCAAGAAGAGGTCTTATTGAAAGAAGTGCCCACAGCAAATGGGAAACGCTCGTTTCTATGTTCAGGGAAACCGTTATCTTCGGAACTCCATAAAAGAGAGCATATCTGACAACATGGGGCATGTCTATTCCCCTGACGAGAGGATTTCTGTAGGAGGATATACCCACAAGAATCTCAACCTTACCTTCTTCAAATTCCGAAAGATCCTTTACCTCCTCATAAGATTTAGCCTTTATTCCTGCCTCTTCTAACAGTTTGACGATCCTGTCAACCTCGTTTCTGCCGTAGTCTGAGGATACAAAGACGAGACCTCCCTTTCCCAGCTCCCTGACTTTGCTTATCAGGGCTGAATCCAGATCTTCTGTATCTTCATAAACATCAAGAACGTTTCTGAGGTAAACGGTCGGTCTTCCCACCTCAAAGCCGAGAAGCTCCCTGAAGAGTTTTATCCTGCTTGACCTCGGATTTCCCGTCGCCGAGGAGACCACGAGAACTCCTTTCGCCTTGGAACTCAGCTGCATTATTTCAGCAGAGAGTTTCCTTATAAGTTCCCAGTCCTCGTTTGTCTTGTTCCTCTTCTCCTTAAGCTTTATAAGCTCATACGCCCTTTCTACATCGTTTTCGTCAAAACCAAGCAAATAGAGAACTTTGTCTATGTTCTTTGCTGTTTTTAAGAATGAGTCAACGTCATCAACAAATATGAACTCAAAATCTTTGGGAATTATCTCGTAATTTTTATAGAGGTACATTGATGTGGTTATAAGAACCTTAAAATCTCCCCTTGCTATTCTCTCTTTCGTTTCCCTTTTCTTTCTTTCGGAGGTGTCTGCTGTAACCACAATCTCTTCTCTGGGAGCTCCTGCTTTTATAAGTCTCTCGTAAACCTGCAGAACAAGGAGCTTTGTAGGAAGTATCACATAGCTCTTCCTTCCCTCTCTTGCCAAAAAGGATGCGGTGATTATTCCAAAGGTAGTTTTCCCGACACCTGTAGGTGCAAGGAGGGCAAAGCTTCTTTTAAGAAAGACTTTTTTAGCCCAAGATTTCTGGAGGCTCCAAGGTTCATTTCCCACCTTTTCTTTAAACAGTTCTTCCCAGCGTTTTACCTTTCTCTCAACCTCACAGAGATCCTTTATTTCACC
>CAZPVY010000134.1:0-4012 GCA_964590265.1 uncultured Aquifex sp.
GTCCCTTTCTTAACATCTTTGTCCTGCGGAACGGCGGTGTAAAAGTAAGTTCTGATAAGCCTCCTGCTCTCCTTCAGGAAGTCTACGAGGCGTCCGTAATCAATCTTTATGTTCAGATACCTTATACCATGAAACAGGTTTGATCCATCAATGAATATCATCAACCTTTCTTCGTTCATAGGCTAAATCTTAGAAATGCAGCAAGACCGTCAATTCTTTTCTGAGACTCCTTGTCTACGATGACTTCAACGCTCGCTTTCTGTTCAAGAGCTTCCTCTATCACCTCATCAACTATATCCTCTATCTGTAGAGGTTCTTCCCCCTCAATGGGACACTCAGGCTTAAGGAACACAAGATGGGTTTCGGGGCAGAGATATCCTGGTTCTTCAAAATCTTCAGGTATAAGTATTGTCCTGACATTTACGATCGCAAGCGCTTCAAGGACTCTTGATGTGCCATTTACAGCAAGCCCTTTACCTGTAAGCTCTTCAAGTTCTCTAATAAGCTCCTTCTCCTGCTGTCTGTCCTTCTCCCACAGAAGATGAAGAACCTTCTCTCTTACCTCGTAGGGCTTTGCTTCGGAGGGATTTACCCCTATATAACCGATAAGTCTTTCCTTCAGATAAGTATGGAGATGATTTTCAATATCTCTCAGTCCTTCTTCTATAAAACCTCCTACAACGAGCTTGTCAAATTTGTTCGCTTTCCAGTCTTCAAAAGCTGCGTCAGCGGCAAGCTTCAGAATCCTGTGCCACTCTTCCCTTATCCTCATGTGGAATTTCCACTCACCATAAGAATGCTGAACCATGTTTGGTGCCGCTCTGCGAGAAGGCATCTTGAGCTGAAACATTCCTTCCGCACCTTTTAAAGCACTTCCACCGCTGTGAAATCTGTGAGCTCTAGTAGCAAGAGGCTCAAGAAAATCAACATTTTCTGTTGTAGTTTCTATATCCATGAGGAAGTACCTTATATGTTTCCTGTCAACAAGGAGAACACCCACCCTACCGAACTCTTCATCAATAGCCGCTATCTCCCTTATCAAGGGATCAGGAGCTATCATGAGTCTATTTCTGTAAACATAGGGCAGTTTTATTACTTCAAAGAACTTTTCCTTTGAACAGGAGAAAATTGCTATGCCTCTGCAACTTTCAAGATTGCTTGGCTCTGAAAGGAACTCCTCAATTTTTCTGAAGTCTTCCTCAAGGGAATCAACTACATCTCTTGGCAGATTTCTCCTTTCTATCTCAACTTTTTTCTCCTTTACCATGTCCTTGTATATTCTCAGATACTTGGTATCTTGCCTTTCTTCAGGTCTGAGATGTAAGTAAAGTGACGTGACGTAAGCACCATCGGGTCTGAATGAAGAGAGTTTTTCTAAAATTTCTCTCAGGCTTGACATCTATTTTTCCTCCTTTTGTTTGTATCTCTCTTTAATTAACTATTTTACTTAAAACCCTTCTTATATAACGTTCCTTCTCCTTATCATCTTCTGAGTCAAGCAAACCTACCACCTCCCAGCTTCCGTTGCGCCTTCTCAGGTATATCCTGCCTCCTGCAAATCTGAGCTTGTAAACCTCTGGAAGAGAAGCAAGGGGTTCTATGTTCTCCTGACCTATCCTCTGTGAAAGCCTGAACAGTTCCCGCAGAAAGAGTCTTGTTTTATCCGCGGGCAGTTTAATAAGTTCATCCATTGCTCTGTCAGAAAAGCTAAGCTGTAATATTGAGGTAAAAATGTTCCTGTATATATCTCTCTTATTGCATCCATCTGATTTAGCGCTCTCAAGTTCAATTTCAAGTTTACCAAGCTTTATACTCATCTCCTCCAGTTTCCTACGGAGCTTATAATTTTCCTCTTTCAGCTTTTCATTTTCCTCCGAATATATATCAACGAGTTCCTGAAGCTGTAAGAGTTCCTTTATGAGTTTCTTTCTCTCCTTCCTCAAGCTTGAAAGTTCCCCTCTACCCACAACTACTTCAGCTTCACTTCTGAGCATATCAAGTAGCTGGAAGAGCTTACGATTCGCTTCAAGAAGCCTTTTCTCTTTTTCCTTATACTCCTTTATCTCCTTCTGCAAATTCTGCAATTTCTCTTCAAGCTCCTTCAGAGCTTCCTCACTGATCTCTTCCTTTTTCTTTTCCTCTTCTATCTTTTTTATTTCACTTTGAAGCATCCGTAGGTGAACCTCAACCTTTTCCCTCTCCCTTCGGATCCTGTCAATCTCAACGATGAGTTCTTCCCTTTCCTTTTCTATGTTTCTTATCTCCCTTTCCGTCGGTGATTCAAAGAGAACAACAAGAGCAAAGGTAAGTATTACAGGCGGTAGATCCCTTACTATTATCCCGAGGTCTCCGAAGTAAATGCTGAGAGCTACTATTTGAAAGAAGAATAGATAACCTATCCACTGAACAACCCTGTGCCTTTCACCAAAGAGCCAGCTTATATAAAGCACAGAGTTATACGCTAAAACGAGCACAACATGATAAGCGTTCTTTGGAAACAGGGGAACGGGTGACAGATTGAACTCCGTTATGTACCACAGAAGGAAGTTATAGGAGACTATCAGGAAAAGTAGGGTTAGTGCCTCCCGCATGAAGTAAAATTTAATCTCATGAAACGGGTTTTGATACTTCTGGAAGATCTCGTTGAAGATGTTGAGTATATATATCCGTATCTCAGATTCAAGGAGGAAGGGTTTGATGTCGTTTCTGCGGCACCGACACGGAGAGAGTATAGAGGAAAGAAGGGTATGAGCTTCAAGCCAGATGTATCTCTGAAGGAGATTTTGCACAACGACTTTGATTGTGTGTTTATACCGGGAGGCTATGCGCCTGACAGGCTTAGAAGATATCCCGAGGTTCTGAACTTGGTAAAAAGACATTACGAAGAGGGCAGGCTTGTCTGTGCGGTCTGTCACGGACCGTGGGTTCTAATTTCTGCGAAGATTGTTGAAAGAAGGCGTGTTACAGGGTTTTTTGCTATCAAGGACGATCTTGAAAATGCAGGTGCTTACTATACTGGTGAACCTGTTGAGGTTGATAAAAATCTTATCACCGCTACAGATCCAAAGGCAATGCTGGAAATGATGAAGGTGATAATCAAAAAACTTCACAAAAGGGAAGAGGCACAGAAGTGATACCTATACTTCTGATTTTTATCTCATGTCTGATTTCGTTTGGAGGTGAGAGCGTTCTTGTAAGTGTGTATCCCTTTTACGATGTAGTCAAAGAAATAGGAAAGGGGAGGTTCGGAGTTGATGTTCTAATACCTCCGAGAGCAGATTACCATCTTTATGAGCTCTCAGCTGGAGACGTGATAAAGCTTTCCAGGGCGAGAATAGTTTTTGTAAGCGGTATTCCGCTCGGAGGCTGGGAGAGAAGAGTAGAGGGTTTTGCAAAAGGAAGGGTGATCTCTCTTTCTAAGGGTGTGAGACTGATATCTTACGGTGAAAAGCACCATGAGGTTAAAAATGATCCTCATATATGGCTCTCTCCGAAGAGAATGATAAAGGTTGCAGAGAACGCCTTCAGAGGATTTTTGAATGCCGATAGAGCGGGTAAGGAGGTTTATGAAAGAAACCTGAGATCGGTTGTCTCCAAGTTGAAGAAGCTTGATATGGACTATAAGAGGAGCCTAAAGAGATGCAAACATAGACTTCTTCCTGTAGTTCATCCCGCCCTTGGATACCTCGCAAAGGACTACGATCTTGTCCAGATATTCCCTATGAGCGGAGACGTTCACGGAGGAATATCGCCTAAGGATCTCCTTTTCTTTGTTAAAGAACTGAAGAAAAGGGGTGCAGATTTCGTGTTTACAGTTTACGGAAAAAGGTCTAAGCTTGCTGATATGCTTAGAAGAGAGTACGGAATTAAGGTTTATGAATTAAACATAAAGATAATTCCTGAAAAAGGAAGTATAGACTACTTTTCAATAATGAGGAAGAATTTGAACACTCTGAGGGAAGCTCTTGGATGTATGTAATTGAAGTTGAAAATCTCTACTTTTCCTATGACG
>CAZPVY010000135.1:0-3751 GCA_964590265.1 uncultured Aquifex sp.
TGCTCAGATAGGGGGCAGGAGTAGGGGCGGAGTGAACCCGCCTGTGGTGGTAAGGTACCCCTTAGTGGGTGCAGTCCCACCCGAAGCTCCGCATCTCTGATGCGGGGTGGTTCACAACAACCCACACATAGAGATCTCCTGTTTCCGGATCAACCCACTCATCTTCTATGACAGCATTTTTTATAAGCATCCACCTTACTTCCTGCTCCGAGTAGGAACTAAACTTTTTCTTGTAGTACTGAAGGGTCTTTGTATCTATGTTTATCTCTATCTTCGTCAGTTCCGTTCTTACAATAACCTCAATCTGCTTTGCTAAATCCGCAAGGGCTATCTGTTTTGCGAGTCGTTTCTGCTCTGCATAACCCTTTCCGGGTATCCTCTTGGCAACACCTACTCCTCCAAGAACCCCTCCGTAATTAGGATTGCTGACCCATACTGGAAGACCGTTTACAATGGGATACTTCGTTCTGGGTGCTTTTCTTTCTGCTATTTTAATGGGTGCCTGTTTATAACTTGGGCTTTTTCTCTCTTCCAGGGTTAGATCCTTGGCTGGTTTTTCCGCTTCCCTTTCCAGCTCCTCAAAAGCCTTCTTTGCTTTCCAGAGTTGCTCTTCCTTGGACGGTGAAGGTGGGCTCTTTATCTGAGACACTTTTGGACCGCAAGAAAAGATGAATGCAAGAAATAAGAAGGGTAGAAGAAACTTCATACAGACACCTCCTTACAGTAACTCAGCCTCTATTTCTGTAGGTGAAAACCTTATAAGTTTCAGCTCCGGAATCCTTTCTATGGCATTCGCAAGGTACACTGTATTTTCAAGATAGCTGACTCGGAACTTGCCAAGACCAAGATCTTCAACTAACTGAACCCAAGGAACCCTCTGAAGTTTCTCTTTGATCGCAAAGTTCTGATTCGTGCTTTTTACACCTTTTACAGTAATGGTGACGATCTTTCTCTTTGAAGCCATGTATCTTTCAAGCTTACCCATTATGTCACTTCCCAGTTTTCTGGCAAGAGTTTCCATAGCTCTGTAGCCAGCATCATCTATGTTCAGAGCCCTTCCCATGGTGGAGAGAGAACCCGAAGCTATTATTCTCAATCCCTGCCTGTCTTTCGCCAGAAGGTAGTAGTTAAGTCTTGCGGTAACCACATTAAATGGTGCCTTTATTCCGTAACCTATATCCTGACCCGATTTTGTTGAAGGTATAAGCTCCACTTTGCCCACTATGATAGCTCCCGAAAGGACTCTTGACATATACGCTCTAAGGGCTATGAACCTTCTCTGAGCTATTATGTTCTCTATGTCGTAAGGATTTATGTTGGGATTTCCGGCAAAATCGTAGACCTTAAATCCCTGCTGATTTAGGATGTTGATAAGCTCGGTAGTTACTGGATTCATTTCATCAAATTCAACCTGTCCCGGTCTCTTTGTAATTATCATTACACTGAAGGCTGTATCCCTTGAAATGAAACTTAAAGCTTTTTCCGCCTCCTTAGGATAGACACATCCCTTTATCTTTATCCGGACCATATCCGCAAAGTTCTCTTCGTTTAATATCTTCACATCCCGTATGAATCCTCCTACTTCATTTCTGATAACCTCGTCAAGCAGTCTGAAGTTCTGAACGATGGTTTTCACACTCGTTGTAACTCCGAGAGCTTTTTCTATAGCATCCCATTTTGCCCTTGCAAAAGCTTCCATTTTGGCAGATGCCCTGTCTCCTCCGACAACAGAAGCTTCCCCTACACCAAGCGATTCTATACACCTAACTTCTATTTTAGATTTAGGTGAAGGCATTTGAACTACAGGAAGTTGCGGTTGGGATTTTGGTATTTGAGGAAGGGAAGGCTGGGTAGGAGAGTAATGACCTATATCAGGATCTATTTTCCAAGATGGAGATTTTGCAAACATCTTTCCTTTCCTGCACACAACGGCTCCGTACTTTTCATTAACATTTGCATCATTCCACCAACCATCAGGTCTGCCTGCCCTTGCAAGCTCTATGGCTGCGTGGTTTTCGTAGTCCCCTCCGTTTGGCTCCCCAGGTCCGAAATTAAGGAAGTCAACCGGTGAACCATCAACCCATCTCCACCTACCTTCTGAATCTTCGTCGGTCAACCCAATCCAAGCACCCCTCCAAACTCCTTCTCGCCATGCCACGCTTTTCAACATGGAAAGGACAAGAATGTTTTCCTGAAGACTATGTATTGAGGCTATCTGCATTCCATTAGACAGGCATGCATTTACAGCTGCATTCCAGTTGACAGGACCAGAAAAGACTATCAGCGTAAAAGGTGGATTGTGAAACCTTGCTAACTCTGGATGGGATGGTTGTGCAAGCACAACACCCCAGAAAATTAGACTCAGCAGGAGAAAAAGAGATCTCATTTTTGTCCTCCCTCAGAAGAGTTTCTTAAACTTATTACCTCCTTCAAGGGGTTTTCTCTCAACCACCTGACCGAGCTTTACTCTCGTGATCTGGTTTTTTTCTCCCTGTACTACTGCCCAGGACTTATCCGTCTGTATTTGTTTGGAAACTACAAGCGTCACAGGTAGCTTTATCTGATCACAGGTAGTTCTTCCTGTTATAGGATCCTCAACAGCTTGGAAATCTATCACGAAAAACTCCTGACCTTCCTTAACTCCGTTTTTCATACCAATGTTGATCAGAGCATACCTTGAGCTCTTATCAGGTGAAGTTCTAAGCTGGATTATGTAACCTCTGAGAGGAAAAAGTTTAGAAAGCTCAGGTCTTATGTCCTCAACAGCTTCCTTAACCGCATTTTTGATGCCTCCGATTATGGAGTCATAGCTGAACTGAGGTGTTTTACCCATGACCTCTCTACCGGATACGGTTTTGGAGAAGACAACTTCTCCTGTTTCCGTGTCTATTACTTTTATCACAACATCAACCGTAACATTCCAACCTTCTTGGGTAGAAGCTCCCGCTGCAAGAACCGAACCCCATGTACCCAGTAATTCTTTCGCAGCTTCTTTAGCTTCTTCCAGAGACACCCATTTGAGGTTCACGTTGTTTACTGCACCGGTGATTATGTACTTCACTCCTGCAAGCCGTCCGATCTGAATTGCCGTATTCGGATCTATCAAACCAGACATCTGAAACTTCTGTTCCTCAAGCACTTTCTGGATATCCTTTCGCGTATATATCTTCATTCCACCGATATTGGCTACTTCGCTAACAACAGCCTCAGCTACACTCTCTCCAATCTTCGCATTGACCTGCCTTGATATGGTTTCGGACTGGGTCTTCCAGTCTCTTTTGCTCGCTCCTGCTTCTACACCTCCAACACCAACAACACCAGGTCCTACGACACCTATACCCCAAGCTCCTCCACGAATATATTTCCTTGACTCCGTACCAGACGAAGCTGTCTGTATAGCACTTGCAAGATCAAAGGTGCTGTTATTTGCAAAATCAACAACCGCAACTTTCGGTACAGCATTCTCATACGCTATCCGGCATGCGTCGGGTATTTCTACTCTGATCTTATCGGCGGGAGTTATCGGATAGGCTGTGGGATCAATTTCTGGAGCCTTCGTACCGCAAGCAAAAATTAAGGGAACTCCTCCAAAAGCTGTTAACAGAAGCCTTTTAGAAATCATTTCTACCCCTCCTATCAAGTCTTCCTCTTTCCATTTTAACCTGCATATAACTATATTCAATTTCAAAATGAAGATTCGTGTTGTGAAAATTACCCCAAATTTAGCTCTTGAGGTTGAATTCTCAGCTTC
>CAZPVY010000136.1:0-3661 GCA_964590265.1 uncultured Aquifex sp.
TATCTTGTAAGGTAACCTTCTAAAAGCTGCTGCTACTGAACCCCTTTGATAGAATACATTTGCTCTGAATCTCCCGATGTCCTTAACACCGAAGGAAAAATCAACCTGACCCTTCTCCTCAAGGGTCTTCCTGTGTCTTTCAGACATCACGGAATAGGCAAGTTTCTGAGTAATATCAGGTGTTAAGACAGGAAAGTCATTCAAAAAGGTTATGTTCCCATCAACCCTTACGGCTGGACGGGCACCTGAGGTTATATGAATATCGCTTGCATCCATACGAACCGCTCTATGGATTATATCTATGAGCCTTACTTCCTTTGTTATAGCCTCTACTTCCAACGTTCCTCTCCTTTCCCTTTTTTGCATTGAAATTATACAAAAAAAGGTTGTTGTTAAAACGGATTAAGGTTGTAAAATATATGACATGGATGTCATAAAAGGAGGATGTTATGGTTCCCCGCGTATATCTAGGATACGAATGGTTCGGTGTTGAGAGGATACTTGCTGATTACACCATACCCAAGGATTGCGGAGCCTCCGCAATATTTATAGGCATCCCAAGAAGTGCACCAGAGGACGGAGACGTAAAGGAACTCCATTATGAAGCTTATCCTGAGATGGCACTTAAAGAAATTGCAAAGATAAGAGAGGAAGCTATTGAAAAGTTCGGAGTCAAGGAAGTCTTTATACACCATAAACTCGGGGTAGTTCCGGTCGGTCAGCAGTCCTTTCTCGTGGTAGTTTTCGGAGGTCACAGGGAAGAAACCTTCAGAGCCTGCAGATATGCCGTAGATGAAACAAAGAAGAGAGCTCCAATATGGAAGAAAGAAGTTTTCAGTTCGGGCAAGGGTGAATGGGTTCTCGGAGCCTGATATGGTTTTAGATAAATTGGGTAGGGAACTGAAAGACCTTAGAATATCAGTTACGGACAGGTGTAACTTTCGTTGCTTCTTTTGCATGCCTTCCGATAAAGAGATCAGCTTCCTTGATAGGGAAGATCTTCTGACCTATGAGGAGATAACGAGACTCGTGAGGATACTCTCAAGACTTGGTGTCAGAAAAGTAAGGATAACAGGTGGAGAACCACTGATGAGGGCACATCTTGAAAATCTAATAGAGATGGTATCAGGCATCGTAGGTATTTCGGATATAGCTCTCACAACAAACGGATATCTGCTTCCCGAAAAAGCGGAAGTGCTAAAAAGAGCGGGTTTGAAACGTATTACAGTAAGTCTAACAACACTCAAACCTGAGCGATTCTCCAATATGGTTGGAAGATCAGTGCCTCTTGAGAAGATAATTGAAGGCATAGACACAGCTCTGAGGATTGGATTTAAACCTGTGAAGATAAATACGGTCATCGTTAGGGGAATGAATGATGATGAAATTGTTGATATAGCGGAGTTCTGCAGGGAGCGGGGATTGATCTTGAGGTTCATTGAATATATGGATGTAGGTACGTTAAATGGATGGGATATGAGTAAAGTAGTTTCTGCTGATGAGATAATTTCAAGACTGAGCAGCGTTTATCCTCTGGAAGAGATAGGAAGAGAAAACAAGAGCGATACTGCCATCAAGTTCCGTTACAAGGATACGGGACTGGAGCTGGGAGTTATAGCTTCTGTAACAAAGCCTTTCTGCAGAGGGTGTACCCGTCTCAGATTGTCTGCAGATGGAAAGCTCTTCACCTGTCTCTTTTCAAGAGAAGGGTTTGATGTAAAGGAACTCCTTAGGAATAAAAGAGACGACGATCTTATCCTTGAAAGGATCAGAATGCTCTGGAAAGAGAGAAGAGACAGATACTCTGAAAGAAGAATGGAGATAATACAAGAGAATGGAGGGACGGAAAAGGTTGAAATGTTCAGGGTTGGCGGTTAGCTACCAGCCCTTCCAGGAGCATCTTCTTTATAGAATCTCTATCCTTTACAATTCTACCCTTTCTGCCTCTGATGAACCACTGAAATACCTTTGCCTGCATGAAACATATGAAAGAAAAACTGGCCTCTTCAACATCAATATCTCTCCTTATAGTTCCCTCTTTCATTCCCTCATGAATTACTTCTCCAACTTTCTTCGTATAGGTATCCAAAAATTCAAAGATCATCCTCTTCAGCTTTCTTTTACTACTTCTTGAAAACTCAAAACAGAGGACAGGTGTGATTCCCCTCGTCTCCTCTAAAAGATCAATATGCCCTTCTATTATCATCTGGAGCTTCTCTATAGCGTTTCTCCCTTTCTGTATCGCTTCATCCGTTCTTCTCAAACATTCTTCGGTGTATCGTGTGATTATTTCTTCAGCTATGCTGTCCATCGTCGGGAAATGCTTGAATATTGCTGCATCGGATATGCCAAGCTTCTCGCCTATCTTCTTGGCTGTGAACATTCTGAGCCCTTCATGGGCTATTATCTGCGCTCCTACCCTTATGATTTTCTCCCGCGTGCTCAGCATATCAAGTCCAAAAGTATACCAAAAAGGGGCACGAAGCCCCTAACTTCAACACCTTGAACCGGGAGTACCCTCACACTCCCTGCATGGTTCAACAGGTTTGATATGAAGTAGCAGTTCAAGAGCTTTTTCCTCAAACCAAGGAGCTATATCTCCTCTCTTCACTTTCCAAAGGAAGTATTTCTCAAACGCTGTCTTCAGGTAATGCACCCAAGCTGCCTTTTTGGTTTTCACCCATGCTCTTGGCGGTATTACCGGATTTGCAACGAAGCCCGCAGCTTCCTTACCCATATCTGCAATACATATCGCTGCAAGAGTCGGAGCGTATCTATCAGGAGAATTGTGTGCATCATTGACAATATTAAGAGCTACAGCCATAGCCATACCTTCTATCATCTGTCCTGTTTTCGGTGCACCGGTAGGTATGGGTGTCTTTTCAACGGGTGGAATTGCAGTAACAACACCCACGCCGAATATGTTTTTGTAAGTTGGATTCTGGAAGCATCTGTTGACTATAACCATTTTATTCATAGGATTTGCAACCTTATCTCCAGCGGAGGCGACCACATCAGGACCCATGAATCTGGGCATGAACATGGTAAATTTAGCGGGAATCTCATAGCTGTTTCCATCAAGATCTTCGTATATAACCTTATCCTTTTCTATCTTGGTTACTTTTACATTGGTTATATATTTAATGTCCTTTTCCGCGAAAAGGTCTTCCATCATCCTCTTTGAGGAGCCGACTCCTCCAAGTCCCAAGTGTCCTATGTAGGGTTCTGACGTGACGTAGGTTATCGGCACCTTATGCCTTATCCCTCTTTTGATCAGTTCGTAATTGAGCATGAAGGCAAACTCGTAAGCAGGTCCAAAACAGCTAACTCCGGGAATCGCACCTATCACCACAGGACCAGGATCTTGGTAAAACTCTTGAAGCTTTCTCTGGGTTTCCATCGCATGTTCGGCGGTGCAGACGGAAGTGGAGTTCTCCTCCTGCCCTTCAGCACCAAATACAAGCTTGGGACCCGTAGCTATCACCAGATAATCGTACTCTATATCCTTACCAGACTTTGTCTTAACCTTATTAGCGTCCGGGTCTATGGTTTCAGCAGATTCGTTTATAAAGTCTATACCGAACTTGGGAAGGAGTGGTGCGAGGGGTATCGTTATGTCCTCAAACCTTCTCCAGCCTAGTGCGAGGTGAGGAAACGCAGG
>CAZPVY010000137.1:0-3657 GCA_964590265.1 uncultured Aquifex sp.
TATATCGCTTTAACCTATTTACTCTCAATTTGTCTACTTTTTTTAAACAGGCTCACCTCACTGTTTTTATTTTTTGTCTGTGGGAAAAGTACCCTTACTCTGAAAAACTCCCTTCTTCTCTTCCTTTCTTCCTTCAACCTGCTTAGAGCTTCAACACGCATTACTTCAATCAGATCCTTAACACCCATTTCCATACCCTCAGTTTATTAATCTACTCACGGAAGTTTGGATATCAAGCTCAGCTCTTACACTCGTCGTTTTCAGAGGCAAAGTTATAATGACAGTGAGGGCAAACCTTCGCCTTTCTGTACGCCTCTTCACAGCACATGGGGCATCTTTTCTTTCCCTTCAGGAGCAGAACTATGTTCAGGTTGAATGCGGATCTTATCACCAACACGGATATAAATATGCTCAGAACCACAAGCCATGCTTTTAAAGCCACCATAGGATCCTGGCTTTTCAGCCAGAAGTAGGTTGCGCTCACCGATGAGATCCAGAAGGAGAGCCTTCTGTCTACAAAAATGCTTGCTATGATAAACAGAACAGCAACCCATATGAAGAATTGAACGAGAGGTTCGTTTACAAGGATAAGCAGGTTGCTCAGAGCATCCACTCTAATATCTTACAATTACAAAACCTCTTAGAACAGTGTGAAGGAAGCGGGCTAATAGATTTGCCACGAGGAATGTCAAGAGTCCCTTCGTCTCAAAGTAAACTCCGATCGGAAGCATAAACGCACCGAGGATTATAAGCCTTACCCAGAAAGACAGAAAAAGACTTCTTCTGGGAAATATTATGGACTGTCTGTATATATGTTCGTTATACAGGATTCCCGAGATGAAACCTATGAGGAATGAAATTGGTAGATCCATCTCTTATAATTTTAATCGTATGGCTAATCTCCTGACCGTGTTCAGAATCCTTATAACCTTCCCTATAATCATAGCGATCCTGCAGGAACAGTTCAGAGTAGCTCTGGTTTTGACATTGTTGGGTGCTTTTTCAGATCTGATAGATGGGAAGATCGCGCGGCAGAACGGAGAGGACAGCAGTTTAGGTAAGCTCCTTGATCCCCTTGCGGATAAGATATTCGTTCTTTCAATACTGATAGCGCTCGTTGAAACCGATAGAGTGAGCTCTCTGCCCGTCATACTTCTGCTGCTGAGGGAGCTGGGTATCTCCTTTTTCAGAAGTGTTGCGGTTTCTCACGGCATCGTTCTCGGAGCTTCCTTTTTGGGCAAGCTGAAAGCCTTTCTTGAGTTTCTCTCTCTAATTTTGATAATAGGAGGTTATCCGTTCGGTAACTATCTCCTATGGCTGTCTGTGGGTGCTGCCTACATATCTGCTTATGATTACATAAAAACTTATCTGAGAACTCTCTCCGGATTAAATTATCCCTAATGAAAGATGTATGCTCAAAATGCAGTGGAACGGGATTCATCAGCAGAGAGAACGGGAGCGTTGAACTCTGCGAGTGCAGATTTAGCCAGGAGGATATAAACAGGGTTCTCAGGATACCAAAAAGGTTCTGGAACGCCGAACTTGACAACTACATATGCGAAACGCCTTCAGAAAGTGAAGCGTATAAGGAGGCTTACATCTATGCATCCTCATTCAATCCTGAAGAGGGAACGGGCTTAACCTTTATAGGTCCGCCGGGTGTTGGAAAGACTCACCTCGCGGTGGGTGTTTTAAAGAAAATATACAGGGAAAGAGGGGTAAAAGGTATCTTCTTTGATACAAAGGATCTAATATACAGACTCAAATCTCTAATTGAGGAAAGAAGAACAGGAAAGATCATAAAGGCTATCCTCAACCATCCTCTCATAGTTCTTGATGATCTTGGAAGCGAGAGGCTCTCGGAGTGGCAGAGAGAGATAATCTCCTACATAATCTCTTACAGATACAACAACCTGAAGAGCACCATAATAACCACTAACTTTTCCCTCTTTGGTGAGGAAAAGAGGGATAAGAAGATTAAGAAGATTGCAGAGGGAATAGACCTTCCAAAAGCTCTTATATCCGAAAGGCTTGGTCACAGCACGGTTTCAAGGATATACGAGATGTCAAAGGTAATCTACATAAAGGGAAGAGACAGGAGAAGGAGGGTGTAGTAAAATTGTGGAAATGAAAGAGATAGAAGATCTTGTCAAGAGATTTATAAAAGGTGGTTATGAGTACGAGATATTCCATCAGAGGATAAAGAAGACCAAAATTGAGGTCTCGGATGAAGAGATAGAGAACCTGTCAAGCTCTGAGGAGTCAGGTGTTGGAGTCAGGATACTGAAAGACAGGAGGATGGGATTTGCCTACACAACACTTACCGATGAAGAAAGCATAAAGGATGTAGTTGAGAAGGCTACCCAGATGTGCGATCTTCAAAATCCTGATGAAGGAAATGCCTTTATTGAGGAGCTTAAAATTTCGGAGACTGAGTCCGTATTTGATAAGGAGGGGGTCAGCATCCCTTTGGAGGAGAAGATAGATTTTACTCTCGGTCTTGAGAAGAAAGCTAAAGAATTAGACAGCAGGATAAAAGGTGTCCGCAAAGCGAGTTTTGTTGAAGGTATATTTCAGGTTGAGTCGGTAAACTCTTATGGAGTCAGCTTTGGCTACGAGGGAACATACTACACAGCTATGATAGCCACTTTAGCTCAGGAAGACGATGATTCGGCTATATCGTGGGAATACAGGGGAGTAAGGAAGTTAAGGGAGCTTGATGCTGAAGATATAGCAAGAGATGTGGTCTTCAAAAGCATCTCTCTTCTGAAGCCGAAGCCTTTAGATACAAAGGTTATGCCCGTGCTCTTTTTCAGAGAAAGCTCTGCCATGCTCCTGGAAGCCTTCTCAAGTATGTTCCTCGGCGATTCCTACGTAAAGGATAAAACGCTCCTTAAGGGAAAGATGGGAGAGGAAGTTGCCAATGAAGCGTTGACAGTGATTGACGATGGAACACTGAAATCAGGCTTCTCAACAGTCCCTTACGATGCCGAAGGAGTCCCGAGGAAAAGGAACGTGGTTATAGAAAAGGGGATTTTCAAAGGTTTCCTTCACAGTCTTTACACCGCAAGGCTTTCCGGAGACCAGCCAACAGGGAACTCAGAGAGAGGCAGCTTCAGAAGTACGCCTGTCTCTGGGATAACAAACCTTTACATAGAACCGGGGGATAAAGGTCTTCAGACACTTCTTGAAGCTGAGGAAGAGATTTTCCTTATTATAGACTTGATGGGACTCCATACGGTTGATCCTGTATCAGGCGAGTTCTCTCTCGGTGCATCTGGCGTTCTTTTCAGAAAAGGAAAGCCTGTCCATGCAGTCAGGGGTGTAACTGTCGCTGGAAACATTCTTGATCTATGGAATAAAATAGTTGCAGTGGGGAGTGACCTGAAGTTCTACGGGAACCTTGGTTCACCTTCCATACTCGTTAAGGACATAACGGTGGGGGGAAGCTGATATGAAGAAAGCTTTTATCTTCTTTCTATGGTTGTTCCTTCTGCTGTTCGTTGTAGCCTCCATATACATATCTTTTACCGCATACCTCTATGAGAGAGGTGTAAAGGTAAGCATAGAGGAATATTTAAGTTATGGTGGGTGGCCAATTCTGCGTATTATGGTGTCCCTCGCAAATATTCAACTAACATCCGGGCAATAAGATAT
>CAZPVY010000138.1:0-3563 GCA_964590265.1 uncultured Aquifex sp.
AGCCACAGTTCCTGAAAGCATATCTAACACTCTACGAGGAGTTTAACACAAGACCTTTTACCTTTGAAGAAGCTGAGGAGGTTCTGAGCAAAGCTTCAGAGAAGCTTGGTGTAAAGTTTGCTAATAAGAAGGAGGTTCTTTCACAACTTGAGAAAGCAGGGGTACTTGAAAAGAAACCCTCAGAAAAGGATAGAAGAAAAAAGATATACAGAATAAGAGAAAGTATACAGTTTGATAAGAAAAGAGTAGGGAAGGATACTCTTATAAGTCTTCTTAAGGAAGGGGCTAACATAATCCGCACTGCAGTAGATTACAAGGTTCTGCTCCTTTTTCTCTTCTACAAAGCAATAAGCGACAAGTATTTAAGGGAAGTTAATAAGCTTAAAAAAGAGCGTCCTAACCTTGATACAACGAGGTATTACCTTCTCGCGAATTCAAGGATAATAAGCCTTTATGATACAGAGAATAAAAAATTGCTCATTTGGCACGAGGTAAAGAACGAGCCGGCAGAGTTTATAAATGCTCTAAATAGGATAGTTGAGCTTAACAGGGAAAAGCTAAGCAAACTTGACGAGCTTATAAGGAGAACGGGTCTTCCCCTTCTCTTTGAAGGAGAGAACAGCATAATTGTCAAAAAGCTCATAAACCTCTTTTCAAAGGTTGACTTTTCAGAGTTTGACTACGACATACTGGGAGACGCTTACGAGTGGATACTTTACTACTTTGCCCCTTCCAAAGCAAAGGAGGGAGAGGTTTACACACCCGTAGAAGTTAGCAGACTCATAGCCCACCTTATAGAACCTCAGAGCGATGAGGTTATTCTTGATCCTGCTTGTGGCTCAGGTTCCATGCTTATAGAACAGTATCTCTATGCAAAGGAAAAGAATCAGAATCCTAACATAATGCTCGTAGGACAGGAGAGGAACGAAGTTACAGCAGTTCTTGCTGAGCTGAACTTTATCCTTCACGGGATAAGAAACGCAAAGGTTTACATAGGAGATTCTCTTCTAAATCCAAAATTTGAGGAAAAATTGAAGGAAAACTATAAGGATGACAAAGCGGATAAGGTTGTAGCCAATCCCCCTTGGAATCAGAAGAAGGTTTATAACGAGACAACCCTCAAGCAGAATCCCAAGCACAGGGGCATATTTGCCTACGGATACACAACAGATCAATCGGCAGATTGGGCATGGATACAACTGATCAGCTACTACACAAGAAAGAAAGCAGGCATAGTCATAGACAGCGGGGCACTTTTCAGAGGAGGAAGGGAAAAAACTATAAGGGAGAGTTTCATTAAGTATGACCTTATAGATGCGGTTATCCTCCTTCCTGAAAAGATCTTTTACAACACCCAAGCTCCGGGGATTATCATCGTCATAAGCAAGAACAAGCCAGAAGAAAGAAAAGAAAAGGTCTTATTCATAAATGCGAGTAATGAGCACGTGCCCCATCCTGAAGAGAAGAAGTTAAACAGGCTATCCGATGAGAACATCAAGAAGATAGCGGAGGTCTATAAAAACTATAGGGAAGAAGAGGGATTCTCAAAGGTGGTTGATAAGGAAGAGATAGAAAGGAATGACTATAACCTGAATGTGTCTTTATATGTTTCTCCTATAGATGAAGAGGAAAGAATAGACTTAGATGAGGAGTTTAAGAAATTGGAAAGTTTGCACAAGGAATATATAAAAAAGTATGAGCTTGTGAGAGAGTATGTGGAGGAAATAAGGAGGTTGACGGATTGAATAGGGGAGATTATACTAATTATCAAGATTACTCCCTCAGGGAGGTTCCCCCTCCCGAAATTAACTATTCGGGGAGTTCCCCTCCCCATCGCTATTGTATATATTTAGACTTTGATAACATCTACGGGGGGTGTTTGGATTACCTTGGTATAAAAGCTAAAGAGCCTATCTCTCCTTTACAAGGAGTCATGTTTTCCCAAGTGCTTGAGTGCTTCTTAAGTAAAATTCCATCTTTACTTCCTCGTGGAGAGTGTGCGTTTATAAAAGCTTTTGCGGAATACGAGAACCTTCCTCACTCAAAAGCATTTAAACCGGGTATTCAAATATTCCTTCATAACATAGGGATTAAGCCTATAAGCCCTTTTGTATCTTCAGGCAAAAGGAAGAATAAAAACGCTTCCGACATCGCGCTCACCTTAGAAGTGGTTAACGACCTTATTATTAAGGGAATTCCTGTTGACTCTGTAATAATTTGTTCTGGAGATATAGATTTCTACCCGCTAATTTCGTGGATAAGAGAACATACAAATAAGAATATTTACATAATGTCTTTCTCAAAAAGAACAAGTCGGGTTTACAACAAAGTATTTGATTTCAGCGATAGCGAGAGACTTATATGGCTTGATGATTTACTAACGAGTTGCTTCAAAAATATTTTAGAAGAGAGAGTAGGTAATTTAAAAGGCTATTCATCTGACAAGGGGCTTGAATGGTTTAAAGAAAAGGTTTGGAATTTGATTCCTGAAAAATACGATTCAATTAAGGACATAGGACAAGGGAAACCAGATAAACCAATAAAAACAGACGGAGAGTGTGAAAAGTTCAAGAAAAAAGTCTTGGAAGGTCTAAAAAGCTGGCTAAGAAAGAACGAATACGCTTCAACCGGGCTTATTATTACAAACTGGCTTCCGAGATGGAATTTGGATTTAGATGAGGAAGAAGCCAACAAATGTTTAAAAGAACTTATAGAAAGCGGAGACCTTGAAAAGGAAGGATTTATCTTTGAAGGAGAGGTACAGGATAGAAAGCCTATGGGGAGGATAAGGAGGTTATGAATGGCAAGAAGAAGGCAAAAAAGAAACCCTGCGAACTCTAATTTACACGCAGCATCCAAGTTATTGGACAATCCCTTCACTAAAAATTTGTTTTCTCAGTGGAGATCAAATTTATTAAACATGCTCCAATCATTGAAAGCAAATTCAAAAGATATACTGGAGACACTGGAAACAATAAATATTGATACACACCCAAATCAGAATATACTGCAGGAACTTCAAAGCATGGCTTTATTTACAACGGATTTAGCTGATTTTATGGAATCTAATATTGATTATTATTCAAAATTCCAAAATATCATTAATACATTGAATACTTATAACCAGCATTATGCAAGTATGAGGAATATTGTTATGCAATTCCGACAACCAAATGTTCCTCATAATAACATTATAAATCAAATCATAAATGGTTTAAACAATTTAAAAAATAATTTAAATCAAGTTTTAATAGGATTGGCAGTAAGCGGAACGTTCTTAGAGGAGCATCCAGCCATAAAAGCGAATCAAATAAAGGAAATTAGAAATAAATTAAAAAGTCTTGAAGAAGACTTACTCAAGAAAAACAACGAGGCTGATGAAATATTACAAAAAACCAAAGATGTCATTGGGAAGGTTACTGTTGGAACTATACATAAACACATAGAAGAAACACTTTCAAAAATAGAAGGAGAAATTCCTAAATTGGATATGAAAATTAAGATAGGAGGAGCAATATTTTTAGTTTACTGCTTTGTTATCTTACTTATAACACTTAAATGCT
>CAZPVY010000139.1:0-3486 GCA_964590265.1 uncultured Aquifex sp.
CTTTGCAATTAGTCTTCTGTAAAGATTCTCAGGTGTCTTTCTGATTCGGAATAGATAGATGTGTATCAGTCCTCCCGTAATAACAAGGAAAATTCCAATATAAAAGGTTGTTTTGAGTACATACTTCACTGTATCTATATCTATCTTCTTTATATTTTTAATTGCACTCCTCAGAAGGTAGATCTGTTTCTCCGTAGAGAAGTCAACCACATTCTCGTACCAGAAAGAGATGATGGCATCCCTTATCAGGTCAAGCTTTGATATCCTCCGAACCGCCGGAGAAATGTAAGGAGGGGTAGTATCTATCTTGAGCCATCTTCCGTTCACGTAGGCTTCAACCCATACGTGAGCCATTGAGTTCGTTACTATGTAATAGTCGCCATACTCGTTCTTTATATAACCCTTAAATCCGCCCACTATCCTGCTTGGTATTCCCATCAGCCTGAGCAGAAGTGCGGTTGCGGAAGCAAAGTACTCGCAGTTTCCACGCTTAGCCTTGAACAGGAAATTTTCAAGAGGATCTCCCTCATACTCTTCAAGTTTGAGGGTGTAAGAAAATCCCTTTTTAAAGAATGAGATCACCGCCTCTATTTTTTCCTCTTCTGTATCTCTGTTCCGTGAGAGTTCTTTCACAAGCTTTACTATTCTCTCTGGCACTTCCTCTGGAATGTCCAGATATACCGGATGCGGATAATCTCTCGGCTCTTTTAAAACCGATAAAACCCTGTATCTAAGAGGTTTGCTTATCGGCTTTTCAGTCTCATAATACCCTCCCTTTAATCTTTTCACCTTTCCCTTTATTCCTTCAACCTTCAGAATTTTCAAGGGATAGTCAAGCACTGGCATAAATGTATCGTAGGTAGGTTCCAAGATAACGGTATAGCCAACGAACTTATCTCCCTGTAATCTGAACTCAGGTTCTCTTTCCTCAACTGTCCTTATCCATTTTGTATTCACGAGCGTATCAAACACAGAAACCCTCCAGTAGGGATCTCTGGGAATATTGCCGTAAACCCTCATAACGACGGTGTTATCCTGCTGCACTTCACCTACCTTCCCGAGTTCAACCTCATCTGCTATTCCGCTTACAAGACTGCCTTCCCTTTTTGTGACAAGGTCAAATAAGGGAGTCTGGGTTCTCGGAAGAGCTATAAAGAAGGGAATGCTTGTCACGGCAACTCCGAGAGGAAAGATCAAGGAGAATCTTAGGTATTTATTGACAAAACCGGAAGGAAGAAGCACATTCCCCACATTTGCATATACATTTGTAAACATAAAGGCTATGCTTCCGAGGAAAAGTTCATAAAGGAAGAAGACAAGGAAGCTTATATCAAGTCTGAAGGTTGCCGATACAGCTATTCCAAACAGACTGAGGAGGAGCATCTGATATATATCCCTTGGATTTTTCTCTTCAAGGGACTTGATAACGAGAAGCAAAAGCAGAAGATTTGCAAAGGGTTTGACCATGTTTTCAAAACTGAGCTCAAGTAAGAAGAACAGAGATGTGAGTATCCCTCCAGCGTTCAGCATCCATCTGGTAAGATAAACGTGGAACCTCAGTTCATTCAGAATTCCCAGAAGAAAGAGCAGCAGAAGAGGGAAAAAGTACACGGTATCCGCAATACCATAAAGGGCTGAAAAACACCCTAAACACACAAGGTAGGTCAGCGTTAGACTGATCTTCTTAGCTGTGAGCATATCTCGTCCTTCAGTTTTGCATCCGCATACACCCTATATATCTCTATGGGTTTGAGATTTCCAACTATGTCAGAAACTTCACCAACATCTCTGAGCTTCGTTCCGTCAAACACCATTATCCTCTCGTCATAAGGTTTCTTAAATACACTATCAAATCTGAGTAGTTCTTCTGGATACAGACTCAGCAGTTCCTTTTTAACTTTTTCAAAGATCTCTTTTTCCTTAGTTGAGAAAACTTCCTTAAAGTGTTTTCTGCCAAATATCCTCTGAACGTCCTCCCTGTAAGTATCTTCAGAAAAAGCGAGGGACAGAACCGTACTATCGTTTGTTTTTATAAAAGTCTCTATATCCGCAAAGTATTTCTCTGGTAGCATCTTCCGTATCAACTCTATCAGGTGGATGTTCAGTATGCGCACTACCTTATGAAAGTAAACCTGAAGATACATGAAATATCTTCCTATAAGGAAGTTCTCTAAAGCCCTAAGTCCGCTGATGTGAATTGCAAGAATCCTCGCATTTCCCTCATGTATAACCTCAATTGTGCTGAGAAGTCTATTGTAGTCAAACAAACCGTAAGATACACCGCAGAAGAATGCATCCCTTCTCAGATAGTCCATTCTGTCAGATCCGAACTGTCCCGTTATTATCTCGGTAAGGAAAGCTTCCTCTTCGTTTGTAGGCGTGCCCAATGTAAGTCTCACAAGCGTTTCAATCTCCTCATGATTTAGACCAAACACCTTCTTCAGTTTATCGTACACCTCAGTTTCAAGAATTATCCTGCGCGTAAGATCCTCGTGGGTTTTCTCTTCAGGAAGGAGAACTTCGGTAGTATGCGAGAAAGGAGGATGTCCGAGGTCGTGAAGCAGACCAGCAAGCCTGACTAATTCCCTGATTCTTCTGTCATACCCCTTGCATACTCTTTCGTAGATTCTGTCCGAGAGGTAAAGGACACCGAGGGCGTGTTCAAATCGCGAGTGCTGTGCGGATGGAAACACAAGATATGCAAGACCGAGCTGTTTTATGTGTCTCAACCTTTGAAACACGAGGGAGTCTATAAGCGCAAGCTCCTTTATATTGGCTTTTACAAAGCCGTAAAGCGGATCCGAAAATTCCTTAAACACTTCAGTTATGCTGTACGTCGTGTTTTTCCAGTTCTTTTATCTCCTTCATAGTCTGGTCAAACTCCTGTAGAGAAGATACAACATCCTTGAGATGTTTTGCCGCTCTTAGGTAAGCCTCTTTCAAACGGGGATCCGTAGATCTCTCTGCTTTTTCCAAGAGGTTCCTGTGAAATAGGAGCAAACCGTTTCTGAGTTCATTAAAGTCCATCTTCTTCCTCCGATTTCCTTAAGTTTCCTGACCACCTTAGAAACTACTTTTCTCAGGAATCCCTTTCTATGACTTGAAGCAATAGTGAAGTCTATCTTCAATATAAAGTATTTCTTCCCCTTATTTATGTCCTTTATAAGGTTCTCTATGTCCCTGCGTAATTTGAGTGTGTTTATTCCGTAATACGGATTTTTGAACCTGCTTATCTTTGCATACGCTCTTTCAAGAAGTTCCGTATCAAACTCCCTTCTTTCATTTACTTTCACGTAAAACTCAGCAAGATCTTTCACAGCTGAGAAGAAAGGCTCTTCTCCCGGAAACCTCATACTCTGTAAATTTGAGAAGTGAACAGATTCCGTGTATAGCTCCTCGTTAAATATCAGGGCAGACAGATAAACAGCCTCTGCCGGAGTATTCCTCTTTGAGTAGCTTGAAATCTTGCTCAGAACAGTCCAGTAT
>CAZPVY010000140.1:0-3446 GCA_964590265.1 uncultured Aquifex sp.
AAGCTACGGCTATATTTAACGCATTCATGGCTATTCCCTGTCCTATTGAAGCATAAAGTATGTTTGCCGGATAACTGAGGTCCGGAATCTTAGGATTTGCCTCTCCGGGGAGAATGCCGAATCTCCTGTGCATGTGAAAGGTCTCAAGGAGCTCCTCCACATCCTTTCTCTTTAAGTAAGAAGCAACCTTTATAGTTCCTACATTGGAGGAATGAATAAGAACTTCTTTGAGACTTATTTTCCCGAGCCTTTTTGAATCCCGGACGTATCTATCGTACACCTTTATCCTTCCCTTTCCTGTGTCTACAATGAAGTTTGGAGATACATATCCCTTTTCAAGAGCCCAGCCGACGAAGAAGGGTTTCATTATAGATCCGGGTTCAAAAATATCCGTAACCGCAAAGTTCCTTCTTCTGTTTGGAGGATACTTTTGAAATCTGTTAGGATCAAAATACGGGTAGGTTGTCAGCCCCAGAATATAACCGTTTGACAGGTCAAGCAGCAGGATTGATACCTTTTCAGGTTTCCACTTCTTAACTATATCATCACGGATCCTTTCCAAAATATTTTGAACACCAATATCCAAAGTCAGAATAACGTCATTTTCTTCGCCGAGGAGTCCTTTCAAAGGATGAAGGTATATCTTTCCCAGACCTCCGTTCACATATATGAGGGCATCTACATGTCCGCCGCCAAGGTATCTGTTTAAAAGATACTCAATACCTTCAAGACCCACACCGTCAACACCTACAAATCCAAGGAGATTTGAAGCAACGCTCCCGTTCGGATACAGTCTGCTGTACTCATCCTGCACACCGACATAGCTTGAGTTCCCAGTATCCAGTATGAGTTTCTTTATCTTATCCTTAAGGCTCCTATCAATCCCCGTAAGAATCTTTACGGACTTATGAGAGCCTGCTTCTATTCTCCTTCTTATCTTGTCGGGAGAAACTCCCGTTATTGAGGAGAGTCCTTTTATAAACTTCTCCTTATTCTTTATATGACTTGTATCTGGGTGAGCATACACCGAAATGGTAGGAACACTGAGCGCAAGTTCTTTACCGCTTGTGTCTCTTATGCTTCCTCTGTAAAGGGGAATCCGGATCGTGGCTACCTTGTCAAACCTTCTCTTTATCTCTTCAGCTATCTTGCTTTCCTTTGTAACCTGCAGGTCCAGTATTCGTAGAGCTGTAACAAATAAAAGGAAGGCAAAGAGAGTTAAAACCGTTAGTATCTTCTTTTCAAACCTTCTTCTGTATAGCCAGCTCTGTTCCAAGTTCAGTTACCAGCTCATTGATAGCGAAAGACGCTCGGATTTAGAACGTCGGGATAAGCCTTCTCCATTTCGTAATCAAACATCTGTTTTCTTATCTTCTTCAAGTCGTTCTTATTTGGCTTAAAAGGATAGCTCTTTATGTCGGAAACGGAGCTGTCACCGAAAGGTCTGTTACAGGCAACTTCCGTGGTTTTACCTCTGCATCCCGCGGTCATGAAAGGCTTACCGCTCCAGAACACCTCTTCAAAGACCTCTTTAGAAACTCCCCAGTCTATCACCTGACCTTTTTCGTTAAACTTCATATCCTCGTATCTGGCAAGCCCGTTGTCTATCAGATACCTTGCCATTTGAACCCTTCTGTACTGAGGTGCCGGACATGGCTTTTCCTTTTCCATGAGAGATCCCTCCTCGGGCCAGAAGGAGAAGAGGTGTGTTCTCGCACCAAGATCTCTGACCTTTTGAATAGTTTCTATCATCTCCTGTTCCGTTTCGCCGAGACCAACTATAAGATGACACCCTGCGCACCCGTCTCCCATGACGTCTGCACACCACTCAAGAACTTTCCAGTAGGTTTCCCACCTGTGAGGACTGTTCATAGGTTTCCCTCTGAGCTTATCAAATATCTCAGGAGTTGCTGCATCAATGGCAACCGTGAGAGTGTCCGCTCCGAGTTTCTTATAGTCCTCTATGTCCTCGTACGTCTGCCCCGTTGCGTTCATCAGTATAGAAACGAAGATCTTATCTCCAAGCTCTTCCATAACCCTTTTCAGAACGTACTTGGTGTCCCTTATAGATCTTGGATGCGTTATCTGAGATATACACAACCTCTCTGCATGACCTACCTGCTTCGTCCTCTCTATAATATCTTCAAGCTTTACTGTAGGCCACTCAACCCTTATAAAGTTCTTCTTAGAGTATTCCATATCTCTTGCCTTTTGAAGTCCGCAGTATGCACAGGTAGCATGACACCCAGAAGGGTAAGTTAGAAGTGTATTTATGCAGCTGAGCCTTGTATTCCTATAAAACTGTCCCGGAATAAGTCCAAGGGTTATAGCAGCAGCCCAACTTATCTGGAGATACTCAGGACTTTCCCTCTGCTCGGTGAGATTTTCAAGAACGAGTTTGTTCATTTCATTACCTCCCTGCAGGTATGTTATAGATTATATACACCGCTCTGTCGCCAACACTATAAAGTTTTATATTTAGGGTTTAAGAGGTTTTTATAGAAAACCTGCGGGCTAAAACCCCGTATCTATGATGTGGCGATACAACCCGCCTGCCGAAGGCAGTATAATACTGGTTTGAAATGAAAACAAAATCTCTAAGATGCCTAACCATCACCCTGAACGATATTCCACCAGAATACGGAATTGTCCTCGGATATCTAACCTACCACTCAGGCAAACTCTACAACCAAGCCCTGTACCTTCTCAAAAACAAGCTCGCTAAAGTCAATATGTTTGACCTCTACAATAAACTAAACTCTTCAATTCACCTTAAAGCCCTTCAGTCAAGAACAGCTCAGATAGTCTTGGATGAACTTGTAAGAGCTTACAAAAACTGGTTTGAATACCTAACAAATCCTGAGAAATTCAAAGGACAGGAGATAAAGCCTCCCAAATTCAGACCCAAGAGAAAACCTCACAGAACCCTAACCTATGACAGAACGGGCTTTAAGGTGATAGGGACTAAGATAAGGCTGTCCCTCTCCAGAGAGCTGAGGAGGTGGCTGAGAGAAAAGCATGATATACACGTCAAATACCTGTGGATAGAGACAGGACTTGAGCTTAAGGAAGAACTCATAAGGAATGTCCAGATAGTTCCCAAAGGGACAGGGTTTGAGCTTCACGTAATCTACAAACCTGAAATAGAAAACAGGGAGCACTCAGGAAACAAAGTGATGGTGATAGACTCAAACTCTGGAAACTTCATGGTGATAGGGATAGAGGGAGTAAGGACTCCTTACATAATAGATGGAAAAGGATTGAAGAGCTTACTTAGGAAGTATCTGAAGAAGATAGCAAAGCTCCAGAGTTTGAGGGACAATCTCAAAAACAAGGGACTTGCCTACCACAGGGTAGAGGAGAGGATAAGTAAGCTCTGGGTGAAGATAAAGAGACTGCTCAGGCACTATGCACACACGGTATCAAACCTGATACTTGAGCTTGCA
>CAZPVY010000141.1:0-3364 GCA_964590265.1 uncultured Aquifex sp.
TTTAGTCTCTTCCTTGGCTCTGGACATACCCTTCTTAGATACAATTATACTTGTCAAAGCTCTTGCGGACGACGCCCTGTAACTTAGGGCGTATATTTAGTTAAATTAAGAACGGGAGGTTAAGATGTCTATTCTCTTTTCTCCCTTAAAAATAAGAGGGCTTGAGCTCAAGAACAGGATAGTGATGTCTCCCATGTGCATGTATTCCTCTGAAAATGGGTTTGTTAGTGATTGGCATCTTGTACATTATCCATCAAGAGCTGTGGGCGGTGCAGGGCTTATATTTACAGAGGCAACAGCAGTTGAGGAGAGGGGAAGGATATCTCCTCAGGATTTTGGCATATATAAAGAGGAGCATGTTGAGGGACTGAAAAGACTTGTTAATATGTGCCACTTATACGGTGCAAAGGTTGGAATTCAGCTTGCTCACGCGGGCAGGAAGGCTGAGGACTATCCTCCCTGGCAAAGGGACAAGGTTGAGGTAAAAGGTTCAAAGCAGGCGGTAGCACCGAGCGCTTTGCCATTCGGAAAAAATTGGTTCACCCCTAAGGAGATGAGCAAGGATGATATAAAAGAAGTTCAAAAAGCATACGAAAAAGCGGTTAAGAGAGCAGTTGATGCAGGTTTTGATGTTATTGAGATTCATGCGGCACATGGCTATCTTATCCATGAGTTTCTTTCTCCGATCTCAAATAGAAGAGTGGACGAGTATGGAGGATCCTTTGAAAACAGAATAAGGTTTTTAATTGAAATTGTTAGAGTAGCGAGGAAAATAATGCCTGATGGTATGCCCCTCTTCGTGAGGATATCTGCTGTTGATTACGTTGAAGGAGGATGGACCTTAGAAGATAGTGTGGAGCTTGCCAGAAGACTGAAAGATGAAGGAGTAGATGTTATAGACTGCTCTTCAGGAAGAATAGTTGAAAATGAAATTGTTCACGAGTATCCCGGTCACCAGGTTCCCTTTGCAGAGGAGATAAGAAAAAGGATAGGAATAATGACGATGTCTGTTGGTGGGATAACAACCTATGAGCAGGCTGAGGAAATAGTTTCCAACAAAAGGGCGGATCTGGTTGCTATCGGGAGAGAGTTCCTCAGAGACCCCTACTTCCCACTCAGGTGGGCTAAAAAGGCTGGTGTAAAGATAGCTGCTCCAAGGCAGTACATGAGAGCATGGTAGGAGGTGAGTTATGAAAGTAGCTGTTTGCAAAGAACCTAAAAAACCTCTCGTTTTTGAAGAATGGGAAGTTCCGGAGATAAATGACGATGAGGTACTTATCAAGGTTCACTATTGCGGAATATGTCACAGCGATGTACACATAGCCGATGGGGACTGGGCGGACTGGGTTAATTATCCGACAGTGCCCGGTCACGAAGTTACAGGTATTGCAGTGAAAGTCGGGAAAAACGTTACATGGATAAAAGAAGGGGATAAAGTAGGAATGCCTTGGATATACTCTTCGTGCGAAGTTTGTGATTACTGTGTGGAAGGAGACGAGCCTCTATGTCCTGATCACGAAATAACGGGAATAACAAAACAAGGAGGATACGCGGAATACATGAAAGCTCCCGGGAAATTTGTGACAAAACTTCCTGAAAATATTGATCTTGCTTATGCAGCTCCGCTTCTCTGTGCAGGAGTTACAGTTTACTCAGCTCTCAGACACTTAAATATAAAACCGAATGAACTTGTTGCCGTTCAGGGAATAGGTGGTCTGGGACATTTAGCTATTCAATACGCTAAGACAATGGGAGCAAGAGTTGTAGCTATAAGCCACAGTTCAAATAAAGAATCCTTAGCTAAAGAGCTTGGAGCGGATTACTTTATACCCACTTCAGAAAGAGATCCGGTTGAAGAACTTAAAAAGCTCGGTGGAGCCGATGTTATTCTTACAACTATTTTTGACACGAAGTCTATTCAGCCCTTAATAGAAGGTCTCGCTCCCAGAGGAAAACTTTCAGTTGTCGGTGCTGCTTCAGAACCAATTCAAGTGGTACCTTTTGACCTTATAACTAAAAGAATAGTTATTACCGGTTCAGCAGTCGGAGGAAGAAAGCTCCTGAGGGAAACACTTCAGTTTTCCGCAGATTTTGGAATAAAACCTATGGTGGAGATTTATCCCTTTGAGAAAGTGAATGAAGCCCTTGATGCTGTCAGGCAAGGTAAGGTAAAGTTCAGAGCTGTTTTAAAGATAGCATGAAGGAGGTAAAGCTTCCATTCCTTGAACACATAGGAGCTGTTGTAGAAAAACTGAGCAAAGAAAAAGCCGTTCTCAGTATAGACGTTCAGGACTATCACCTTCAACACTTAGGCTACGTTCATGGGGGAGTAATTTCCAGTCTTGCGGACAATGCCGGCTGGTATGCAGTAATTGCCAATCTTACTGAAGAAAAAACATCGGTTACAGTAGAGATAAAGATAAACTACCTAAAACCAGCGAAAAAGGGAAAGCTAAAAGCCATCGGCAGAGTGTTGAGAAAAGGTAGAAAAGTTGCCTTTGCCGTTGTTGAAGTTTATTCAGAGGAGGAGCTTGTGGCGTATGCAACAGGTACTTACGCTATCCTAGATATCGGCTCCTGAGCTTTCTTTATATGCTCCATATACTTAATCCCCCACTCGTGCATTGCATCAAATATCTTCTCAAGACTTCTACCAAGAGGTGTTAGGCTATACTCTACCTTGGGAGGTACTTCAGGATAGACCTTCCTATCAATGAGACCTGCTTTTTCAAGCTCTCTCAATTGTTTTGTGAGCATCTTTTGAGTTATTCCGGGAATATTTCTTTGAAGTTCCGAGAACCTTTTTGTTCCACCCATAAGCTCTCTGAGTATGAGGAGCTTCCACTTACCACTTATCAGTTCAATCACAAGCTCTACCGGGCAATGATACCTCTTTCCATTTATCTCCATCTACAAACCTCCATTAGTTTCCTAAAGGATAGTATATAACATTTAAGTCAGTTCTTGACAAATTTTCTGTATCTGTCTAAGATAGAGGCATAATCTTACAAGAAGGAGGTGTTGTCATGGCAAGACTCGTTAAGTGTACAGAAAAAGAACCCTACAAGTTGGAAGTTGGCGGAGAGACCTACTACATCTGTAGGTGTGGTCTATCAAAAAAACAACCGTTCTGTGATGGAGCACACCAAAGAACCGCGGATGAAGAAGACGGAAAGCTTTACATCTACGACGAAAACGGAAGAGTGGAAATAAAACCATAAGACAGCAAATACCTTTGTTCTGGAGGTACTGGAATGTCAAAAGTTCTTATTATTTACTCACATCCTAACCCTAAAAGTTTTAACGCAGCTATAAAACAGATTGTTGAGGAATGGTATGGACAGCAACCTAAAAATAGAGTAGA
>CAZPVY010000142.1:0-3332 GCA_964590265.1 uncultured Aquifex sp.
GAGGTTCTTTTTAAAAACTTGAGTGCCCTCTTGTCAAGTGTTGCAAAACTTTAGCTTAAAGGGTATCCTTTTATCGTTGTCATATTTGACTATTCCATAACCAAGGTTAAGAAAATTTTGTGATTGAAATTCTATACCATACCCTAATATAGGTTTTTTGTCTGCAGAAGTCAAAAGCCAGTCTTGTTTGTATAAAATTAAGCCTCCAAATTTTTCCCCTTTTTTCAAACCAAAGTCTGCAATTTTATAACCCTTAAATTCAGGGTTTTGTTCAAGCTGTTGACATAAAGACTCTATAACCCTACTGCGGATTTCTTTCCTGATTTCCTCAAAAGTTTCCCATACATCCCAAGCTATTTCAAACTTTTCTTTCCATTCAGTTTTACCACCGCTTCCAAATATGTAGTCCCAAATAAGCTGCAACTTTTCATCTTTCCTCATCACTCTCACCTCCTCTAAAACTGCTCTCAATCCAAGCTATAAAGTCCCTTATAAACCATCTGACCTTGTCCGCTTCACATTCTCTCAAACACTCCCTGAGCCATGGCAGGAGAAAACCCGTGTAGTCTACACATATGAGCTTTTCCTCTTCCTCAAGCCTTCGTCTTTTCTCCTTGGGTATGCTCCACTCAGAAGGCTCTTTTCGGTGTCCTCCGAGAAATACCAGCTTATAGTTCCCACCGGTTGTCTTTGCCAGATGATCTGCGTAGTCTTTGAGCTGGCTCTTCTGGTCTCCTGCCCAGGGCTTGTTCTCTATCCCTATCTTAAAGCCGTCGGCAAATTCTATTAGTACGTCTATTCTCCGCCCCGTATCCGTTGAAGCCTCTGTCCTGACCGTTGCCTTTTCAAGGTTGCTGTCCGTAGACACACCCAGCCTATCAAGAAACTTTTTAAGGAACACTGCCCCCTGACCGTGCCCGCCGATGGGGTCAAGCAGGACAGCTATTGCCCTGGACAGGTCTTCCTCTCTTGTTACGAATAGCTCTATCAGGTTGAAGTCGGAGGCAAGGTACCTGTCCGTGTACTTCTTCACCTCCTTGGCTACCCTGTACCTGTAGAGCAGGTTGGAAAAGAAGTTCTCCAGCTTTCTCCTGTAATCCACTTCCATCATGGCAACCCTCCCTGCCTTTATGATAAGGCATAAATACCGTAGAAGCTGTCCTCTTCTGCTGTGTAAGTCTCTGCCAGATCTACCAGGTATCTGCCCTCTGTGCTCAGCACCACGACCTTTCCGCCGTCAACCAGCTCCTCAAAAAACAGCCATAGCATAGCCTGGTACTCGGGACTCTTGTACCTGTCAACGTCCTCTACGATGAGGACATTTGTGTAAAGGCTTTCCACAGCTTTCAGGAGAGGCATCAGGTCTGTCAGTTCCTTGCTGAGCTCCCTGACATGCGTGACTTTCCCGCTCTTTGAATAGACGGGTACGAGGTCTTCGGCGAGCTCAATCCTCCCGCCCTCAAGCAGGATATCTGTAAACTCCTCCCTGAGCTCCTTGCGGGACAAAAACGTTCTGTTTAACATCAAGGGAATCAAACACCTGTCTAAGAATTCCTCCGTGAGCTTACACTTCGGGGATACCTGAGAGACAACCTGCTCCTTTATCTTCTGCAGACTCTTTCCTATTGTTACAGCACCATCCACCTTCACCGGCTTTGTAATTTCTGAAAAACACTCCCTCTCCACTGGGAAGAACATGGAAGGGATGCTAACCGGGATACCGATCTCATCACTCATGAATGCCTTTGCAAATACGTTAGGGGTAAACATATACAGAGTTTCTTCGGTGTCCTGTGCACCCGTCTCACACATAAACGAACGTTCATGGTCATTCTCGTTTACATATTCAAGCTCACAGCTCCAGCTGTACTTTTTGACTTTTACAAAACACTTACCGTCTGCTATCAAGCTTAGCTCCGGAACAGCAGAGGGAACATATCCCAATTTTTCTTCAAGAAACTCGGTCACATATTCCTTGTACGTAACCTCAAGGGCGCGTGCAAGCTCCTCAATATCTAGGCAGATCTCATCATTCGAACCCCTGGCTTCAGAGAGAAGGGCAAAGTGGAACTTCCCGTAGAGTCCACCCAGCTTTATCTCCGTGAGCATGGTAAAGAGGGCGTGGACGGAAAGGAGCAGTTCCCTCCTTTCTCCAGAAGTCCCCCCGTGTAGTAAGGTGAGGGGTTTCAGCTCAAGCTCTCTTCCTCCGGCTAAAAACCTCACAGCCATGAAAACACCTCCGATTGGATTTGTCTCTATAACGTGTTTAAGTGCGTTAGAGCCCCAAGGTAAAAACCTCCGATTATCAATATCTTGCAGCTGAGCGCTATAAGTGGTTGATAACATTTTATTTTTTTGTGAGGGTTCTTCTAAAGTCTGTCAGACCTTCACTTCATGGAGTACCCGAGATGGTGTTCGGCCTCCTGTCTCGTCAAGGTAGTGCTCTGCGACACCTTCGTACCACTTTTCCGGTACTTCCACGTAGAACTCCTTTCTGGTAGTGTCGCCGTAGTGAGCGTCGAAGTGCTTTATCGCAAGCCACCCCTTTTCCTCCTCCAACTCCGAGTAGTTGCACCTGATCCCGTAGCGGAGCTTTTTTGAAGTCGGGTTCGTCGGACTCTATCGCGCAGTCTAACCTCCCCTCAGAGTCGTAACTGCAAAGGAGAAAACAATCGTTAGCAGAAAGGAACTAACGCCTTTTGTACGACTTCTCCTCCACTCCTTTACTCTTTCTTGTGTATCTCGCGAGAGCCTCTTCAGTTATCTTCGTAAATCTTTTCCCATTCCTAGGCGAGCTTCCTGAGGATCCCGACGGTCTTCCTGAAATCCTCAGCTGATAGATCCACGAGTATCTTCCACCCCTATTTTGTCCGCGTCCGCGAGCTACTTCACGGTGAATCCCTTCTCTATTAGCTCTTGGTAAAAGGTCTTTGCAAGAGGAGTGTAGAGCATGAGCCTTTTCCTCATGTAATATTAGTTGAATTTCTATATAATCCGATGGTTTACAATTAATAATTACAAGTTTTTTACACTCTACACATACTCCCCATTTAACTCCGAAAGAAAACCCTCCACTAAAACCTGTTATCCAGAGTGTGTTCTGTTTACAACAACTGCATTTGTCCCTTAATATTCCGTCTTCCCAGCCAAGAATAAGTATACCGAGAGGTATATAACCACCACCGAAGTAGATTGTGCCTATGTATGCAAAAGAAAGTTTACAATGGAAATACTCACCGCAAGAAAGTATATCGAGAGAATTTTCCAATATAAGGTCTAGAGGATGTCAACTTTTTTAAGGAAGGAAACCCCTCCAGATGGAGGGGATAGAA
>CAZPVY010000143.1:0-3319 GCA_964590265.1 uncultured Aquifex sp.
CTGAAGAAGAAAAGACAGGATGTAAAAGACATAAACATTGAGGTTAGTGGAATCAGGAGGGAAAAGCATCCGAGAGTATATGAGCTTATAAAGATGAGATACATTATCAGAGGTAAAGTTGAAGAAAAAGCGGTTCAGCAGGCGATAAAGTTATCAATTGAAAAGTACTGTAGTGTTTACGCGATGCTCAGCAAATCCACGAAGATAGAGGTGGACTACGAGATATGGGAAGACTGAATGGAAAATTTGAAGAGCTGAGAAAAAGAAATGAAAGAGCTCTCGTTTCCTATTTAATGGTAGGATATCCAGATTACGAAACATCTCTCAGAGCCTTTGAAATAGTTTTGGAAAACGGAACAGACATTCTTGAGATAGGCTTTCCCTTTTCAGATCCAGTAGCTGATGGACCAACAATACAACTTGCCCATGAGGTTGCCCTTAAAAGAGGTATAAAGTCAGAACATGTTTTTCGGATAACAAAAACTCTCAGAGAGAGATATCCACACGTTCCTTTTTTGCTTATGACTTACTACAATCCCATATTCAGAATAGGACATGATAAATTCTGTGAACTTTCAAAGGAACACGGCATAGATGGTTTCATAATACCGGATCTTCCTCCTGAAGAATGTGATCCTGTGAAGGAAGTCATGAAAGATTACGGGTTATCTCTTGTTCTACTCGCATCGCCTACAAGCACGCAAAAACGTCTTGAACTTATTTGCGAGAAGGCAAACGAAATGGTTTACTTTGTCTCCGTTACAGGAACCACAGGAGCCCGCACAGAACTTCCCATAGAGAATGTGAAGAGAAAGATAGAGGAGTATAGGAAAATTTGCAACAAACCTGTTGTTGTTGGTTTCGGTGTTTCAAAGAAGGAACATGCACAGCAAATATCCAGTTTTGCCGATGGCGTAGTTGTCGGAAGTTTGTTTGTCAAATTAACCGCCGAAGGTAAACTTGACGAACTCGCCAGTAAAGTCAGAGAGCTGAAGGAAGGGACTATAATTAAATAGGTAGGGCGGTTAGCTCAGCGGGAGAGCGCCATCCTCACAAGATGGAGGTCGGCGGTTCAAGTCCGCCACCGCCCACCATTAAATCCTTATCAAGTTGATATACTATTATCAGGAGGTCGGGATGGCTGAGGTTCAGCATAAAGACGATGCCTTTGAAGTCCTGAAAAACGCCAAGGTGGTAGCGGTTGTCGGCATATCTCCTAATCCCGAAAGACCTTCTTACTACACCACTGAGAAAGTTGTTAAAAAAGGAAAGCACAAGATCTATCTTGTAAATCCTAAGTATGCTGAGCAGGAAATATTGGGTATAAAGGTAATACCTTCTCTGAAGGATATACCTGAGCCTGTAGATATAGTCAATGTATATAGAAATCCTGCTCATATAGAACCCATCGTTCAGGAGGCGATAGAGATCAGAGCCAAGGTGGTGTGGCTTCAACCCGGAGCGGAGAACTACGAAGTTATAGAGAAGTACAGAGACAGGATAAAGTTTGTCTATGAAGCCTGCATAGGTGTTGAGGCAGGTTATCTATCATGAAACAGACGTAAATTAAACCCTTGTGCCGGTTGTTAACTTGATAAGTAGATCGGCTAATTTTTCTTTTGGAACCACGTAATCAACGTATCCGGTTTTTATGGCGTTCTCGGGCATAGCCCATAAAACTGCAGTCTTGGGATCCTCAGCAATAGTAATCCCGCCCGCTCTTTTGACCGCAACTATGCCCTGTGAACCGTCATTACCCATGCCTGTCATTATCACTCCTATGGTGTTTTTACCAAAAACTTCCGATGCAGACGAGAGAAGCAAGTCTGCCGAAGGTTTATATACATAGTTGTCATTATGAGTGTAATTCACATACGGTCGCTGAGGGGTGCCTTTTAGAATCATATGTATTCTACCCTTTGATATGTAAATGCACCTGCCTTTTATTACCTCACCTTCTTGAGCTTCCTTTACAGGAAGCTGACATATGGAGTTAAGGTGTCTGGCAAATGTTGCAGTAAATGTGTCTGGCATGTGTATGGCTATAAGTACAGGTGAAGGAAAACTACGGGGTAGTTTGGGCAGTACGACATTTAAGGTCTGGGGACCGCCTGTCGAAATACCTATAGCTACCACAGGAGGTATGTTAAAATCGCTTCTAACCTCCCTAATTGGAACGCGAATAGAGGGTTCAGCATATGCTTTCTTGCTGGTCTGATGTACGGCTCTTACTTTATTAATTATCTCTTCCTTAAACTTAAAAAGCTCCTGATAGTCTGTAGGTTTGGTTATAAAGTCAATAGCTCCTCTGCTGAGAGCTTCTATTGTCTCCTTTGCACCTTCCTTTGTCAGAGCGCTTATCATAAGAACCTTACAATCGGGACAAACTTTCCTTATCTTTTCAAGAGCAGTAAGCCCGTCCATAATAGGCATATTCACATCAAGGGTGACAACATCCGGCTTTAACTTCTGAACAAGTTCTACAGCTTCTTTACCGTTGGATGCCTCTCCTATAACTTCAATGTCCTCAGCAGAGGAAAGAAGCTTTTTTAGAGCTATCCTTATAAATGGAGAATCATCTACCACAAGAACCTTTATCATCTTCCTTCTCCTTTTTTCTGTAGAAGAAGAACTTCCCTTCTTTAAAGGGTTCAAAGAAGTTGTAATACTCCTTGCGCAGAATTTCCGTTGAGGAAAGAACGAGTATTCCACGATGTCTGAGGACGTCTCTTAGATTAGTGAGAGCCACCTCCTTTGATTTCTTGTTAAAATAAATCAGAACGTTTCTGCATAAAACCACATCAAATTTACACCTGAGGGGTTCAAAGCTTCTCGGTTCTATAAGGTTCACTTGTCTGAACTCAACCCATTTTTTTATACCTGAATCTATTTCAAGATAATCGTTTTTTAAGATCACATATTCTCTGTATTCTTCAGGTATATCTTTGATTTCATCTTTCCTGTAAATTCCTGTACGGGCTTTCTCAAGGACACCTTCGTTTATATCCATACCGACTACCCTACCCGATATACCTCTCCTTCTCATCATCATGGCAAGTGTATATGGCTCCTGACCAGTTGAACAACCGATGCTTGCTATATCAAGAGTGAAACTGCCCTTTAAAACGCTGTCAAAGAGAGTATCAAGCTGTTCCTTCTCTCTGAAAAACCTCGTTTCCGGAACCGTCATAAGGTCAATTAGAAGCTTTCTTCTCTCTGGTGTCTCCAGAAAAAAAGAAATTATCCCTTCTGGACTGTTTCTATTTACATTCATACTCTTTAAAAGTCTTTCCAGCTTGTACTCAAGGATCTTCATTCT
>CAZPVY010000144.1:0-3300 GCA_964590265.1 uncultured Aquifex sp.
CTAAAAAGTTTCATGGAAAAAATTTATATCAACACATCCAAGTAGACAAGAAAAACTTTTACGCAGAATATCATATTCATTTTTAACCTCCTTGACAGGATATGGTCAAAAGAGGTATTATTCTCAGCGTGAAGGTGAGAGCGGGAGCAAAGCTCCCTAAACTTGACTTTGCTGTGTTTTTCGTTGGGGTGCTTGATTCTCAAGTAATCCCCGAGTCTCACCTTTGTGGTGGGATAGGGGATAGTAGCTATGGGTTGAGCCTGAGAACTACAATTTGCAGTTCTCGGGCACCTAATACTCAGTAACTATGTTCTCGCTGGGGGAGATTTTAAAGGAAGCGGGGATAGTTGATAAAGATAGGGTGGAGAAATTAAGTATATGGAGCTATGAAGAAGAAAAGTATTGGAACTTCTTAGAACCTGAAAGCAAGCCTTGGAATATAAAATCCATGAGACCCTTAATTGTGATTGGTGATGACTCTAAGTACGTGTATCTGATAATGACATCTTCCACGGATGTGTACTGCACAAATTACTATTCGGTGGACAGAAAAATTTTTGAAATAGACCTTGATCTGTGTGAGATAGAAACTTCACGTAAATGTAAATGGATCGGAGGAAAGCGTAATGTCTTCAGAAAGAGGCTCAACTCTCACTGCAAATTAGTTCTCAGATTGTCCAGAATTTACTTAGAGGCTGTTGCGGAAAAATGCGGTGAGTGTTCGGATAAGCTATTCTCTGAAGAACTCAGATCACTAATAAATAAGGAGATTCAGGAGTGGAAACAGGAGAGCTAAAAGAGCTTTTTGTAAAACTTCTCAGCGGAGATATAGAAGATAGGGAACTGAGGAAGTTTCTGATTTACCTCGGAAACTTGTTGAAGAAAGCGGGTAATCATCTTTCCGGGGAGTCAGAAAATAACATACTTGACAGGATAGCTATTCTGAAAGGCTACCGGGAAAATTTCCTTGAGGACACGGTTCAGGACTTTGTGTGTCATCTTTTAAGTAAAAAAAAGTATTTTATGGAGCTTGCACAGGAAGAGAGAGGACTAAAATCTTACCTGTGGACATCTGCTCGTAACTTCCTTATAGATACCTACAGAACCTTATCAAGAGGTGCGGTACATGTAAGAGCAGGAGAGATCGTAAAAGAAGAGGAAGTAAATCAGGAAGAAGTTCTTGACATACTCAGTAAGGAAACCGAGAGAATAAGAAGCTTTGAGATGGCAGAGCTTGAGAGTTTGATCCTGAGCGTTATCAGTCAGGAAGAGATCAAATATCTGTGCTATGCCCTTGATTCAAAGAGATACTCCTGCCTGTGGGGCAGCAGGAGCAAAGATGCGATATACAAGGACGTATCCCGAAAGAAGGGGGACTTATTTAAAAGAATAGGTGAGGCTCTGCGCTCTGCAGAAGTGGACGAGGAGCTCTTTCAGGAATTCATCAAAGTGAGGCTGTCAGGTTGGTGTGAGGAACTGCGTTCCAAATATTGTGAGGAGGATAAGGGTTGAGTCCCTTTGAGAGGTTACTGAAGATGTATAAGATGATGTTAGAGAAAGAAAAGGAAGTCGTAATAGATTCCACAGAAGAGTTCCCGATAAGCGACGAGCTTTTGGATAAGGTAAAAAAAGCTATGGAAAAAATAGAACCCCATAGGTATGAGGAACTACAGGAGCCTGAGGAAGGTGACATAATAGAAGTCGTTCCATCACCCGACGGAGGAGAATTCATATTTCTCGTTTACAGATTACTGGATGGATTTACTGAGATAATGCCTATGACGAAGTGGACAGAATTTGCGACTTCATCAGATGTTCTTGTAAGCTTTAGAAACGAGATTTATATGGTTCAAACAGACCTCAGCCTTGACGTGCCTTATGAGAGGTTTCATCAGAGGTTGGGGAACAGGAGGGTTTTTAGAGTAGGAAAGTTATCCGATAAGGACATGAAGAGGATAAAGGCAGTAACTGAAGGAAAGGCTAAGGGAGCGGGAAGGATGAGCGGAGGGGTAAAAAGGGAATTTAAAAAGATAGAAGCTCAAAGGTACTTCTCAATATTTGCATACAACATTGCTCAGGAAGAATTCCTTGCAAGTATTGAAGAGTTCTTCCTTTCTCACAGAGAGTTTGCCTTCGCTGCGGCTCAGCAGGAAAAGGGTTGGGGAGAGAAAGGAGATCTCGGATGGATCTATGACGATAGGAGGGAGATCCTGATAATAAAGCCCGCAAAGGAAATCCTCGGAAGAAGGATAAGGATAAAGATTGAGCTTGAGGGAGAGGAAATCATCTTGTTTGAAGGCATCGCTGAAGAAAGCATAGAGATACCTATTTCAAGATCCGCTTACAGTTACCAGATTCTTGCAGAGGGGCTTAAACTTGAAATTGTTGAGTGATTTAAAGGGCAGGGAACTTATAGCTCTCCTTGAGAATTTCCTCAAAACGCCTTCTAATCTTGGTAAGGAAGAAATAAATGCTCTCATCAACGCAATGCCTTTTGATACATACGAAGACAAAAATCCTAACTATCTTGCGATAAAAATCCTTAGAGAAAGACCAGATCTTGTATCAAAAGAGTTGCTCGCTGAAAAACTCGGAATATCAGAAAAGAACGTGCTCACCTTACTTACTGAGCCAGCTCAGTATGCTTTATTCCCTGTATCTAACGGAAGAGAAAGCTTTTTAAACAGAGCTATCGTAATTCCTTTGCCTGACCGCTCTATCGCAACCACCGAAAAGCTAAGTCAAGAAGCTTTGGATACCCTTTTACAGCTTACAGGCAAAGGATTCTTCCTGACCTTTGAGAAGAGTTTTGATCTCAGAACGGATTCCTATATGCTTTCTGTTTACTCTTCTTTGAGATGGGGAGAAAGAGTTTCTAAGCTTGCATTCACAGGGGTGCTCTCAAAAAGCGGTGAAATAGAAGATGTTAAACATCTTGATCAAAAGTTGCTCTCTGCAAGAAAAGAGAGAATTCCCCTCATTTTTCCCTCCGAGTGTATGAAAAGCCTGAGAGACTTGGAAAACTTCATAGAGAACTTGAGAATTCCCGTTTCAGCTCTCTCAAAGATAAAACCTGATGTCTTTAACTCTACCTTTCCCTTTGATCCTGATTACATCAAGGATGTATTTCACATCGGGAGCTGTCTGTCTTATGAGGAAGACTTTGATGATACTCCCGAAGGATTTGAGAGGTTTGCAAAGTGGATAAACGATCTTTCCTCTCAGCTCAAGGAGATATTTGAGAAAATTCTTAAGTTCAGAGTCGCTTTTACTTCCAACGTTCTCGTTCTGAGTTTTTAC
>CAZPVY010000145.1:0-3161 GCA_964590265.1 uncultured Aquifex sp.
TTAAATACAAGAATCATCATGACTTGAGCTTTGTTGCTCCACACTGCTAACAACTTGGATTTGGGATCTAATTTATCAAGCTCCTTATTTATCTTTTCTCTCAGTTCTTCAAACAGTTCCTTAAATTTTCTCCCCCTTTGCTGGTGTTGAAATACCGCAAGTATAGAATTGTTACTTATTCTGTTATACAGACATTTGAGCTCATCAAACTTTAAGTATTGATCAGGTTTTCGTTTCATAGTTCTAACTTCAAGACCTGTGTCCGGATCCACAAGAATGAGTGCGTCTTTTAGCTTATTTTCCTCTATATTCCTGAAATAATCATTTCTTTTCTTGGCTTTAAACTCCTCATCTATCAGAAAGAATTCAACATGTTTATAATGCTTGTTGAAAAAGCATTCCATTTCCTTAATGTCAAGTGGTTGGAGTTTTCTCTTCTCACTGAGAAACTCTATTAGTTTTCCATCCACCCAATCAAAACCGCTATAGTTTTTTGTAGGAGGGTCATCCGGAGTTAACATGGCTATCCATGTAAATCTGTTGATTTTTAAATCTTTCAGTAATTTCAGACAGATGCCAAACTTAAACACATCCTTTTTGTCTCCAAAGAACTGATTTTTCATACTTGACTCCCTCCATCAATAGAATACAGCCCGCACAGCCTATTTCCATTTTCCACCATATAAGTATCAACTATACTCGGGAAATACTCTCCCTCGGCACTGATGATAAGGAGTGATCCATCTTCAAGGAATGTTTCCAGCAGAAGCATAAGAAGCATCTGGTAGTCAGGGCTTTTGTATATGTCAATGTCCTCTATGAAAATTAAGCCAGGTCTTGAAGAGCGACAAAGATATCCGATTCCGGTGAAGATAAATGCCATGTCTCTTATTTCCATTTTTGCTTTCTTCAGCGGTATCACCTTGCCATTTTTAACATAAGCAGGAATCAAATCCTCGGTGAAGACAACTTTTCCCCCATAAAGAAGAGTATTAAGGAAATTCTCTTTTAAAGGATAAGGATCAACATACCTGCTGAAGATCATAGAGGGTGCCACGTTCCTCTCTATAAAATCCTCGGCAAGACCGCACACAGGCGATACCTGAGAGAGAACCTGTTCTTTAATAGTCTTCACAAAATCACGGATTGTTCTGCATTCCTCCGGGATTTCTATCGGTTCTGTTATTTTTTCAGAAAGACACAGTCTCTCAACCGGAAAGTAAAGGGGTTCACTAAATCTGCTGAAGGATTTTCCCTGTTTAAAGAACAGGTCCACGAAAACATCAATAATAAGCTCCTGAAGTATATCTTCCAAGCTTGCAAACTCAGAAAGGTCGGAAAAGATGGCAATGGAACCTTTTCTTTTTCCCCTACTGTTAATGTACCTGAGACAACCCGCCCAGCCCGGGTTTAACTCTATTTCAAGAGCCTGAATTCCATGTGAAGTAAGAACTAAATCCGGAATAACAGGTGGTACGTATCCGAGGTTTTTTAGCAAAAATTCCACGAGATAGTTCCTATACATAGTATTGAGGGCACGAGTGAGCTCTTCTAAATCTATTAGTCCTATCCTGATTATTCCCTTTTCTTTCCGTTTTTCTTTAAACGAAAGTGAGCGTCTCAGCCTTTCTGAGAGATTTCCATCTCGTATGTCGCTTAGCATTCTGAATAAGGCGTAGATTGAGATAAGTAGCTCCCTTCTTCTTTGGAAAGAGCCACCATGAATGAGTGTAAGATGCTTAAGATTAACCCTTTCTTGCCCAAAGATGAACTTCACTCCCATGTCTGTACCCTCTTCATTTAATAACGCATAATAGAGGAAAAATAAGGAGGTTATTTACGGAAAATTTGACTTTTCAATATGTTTACTTCTTTTCGGAAATATCCTTTTAAGAGACGATATAAGATGCAGTCCACATCTTTGACTTTCCTGTTATTGTTAAACGAGTAAGAACTTTAGGACATCTACGACAGAAAAGGAAGGCTCGTTACCACCTATTTACCTAATGCTGATAAAGACTCCCGGCAGTGGTATGATGAGAGAATAGAAGAATTAATCAGAAAATATCCCAGTCACTACTTTGCTTTCAGGTTTTCAAGTGTGTCTTCAGAGAATCCTCAAAGAAGATCAGGAAAACTTGCTGAAGAATCTCACTATGTTCTTATACATTCAGCTCTTTTGAGTTTTCATTTCTACTTCATCAATTAAATCCGCAAGTTCGGGAATACTCCTTCTAAGAAATTTTAAACCTTCAACGGGATCGATAAATAAGGTTGAGTAGTTATCGCCAAGCTCTAAGTAAAGACCAAGAATTTTATCTATTAACTCTTCATCTTTCTCTGCTATTAAAAGCAGTTCAGAAACTACTTTTCTAACTTTATGATTTAAATCATAAAGATTTCTTAATTCCGTATTAGTACGATTCTCCAAAATATATACCACCTGCTTTTCAATTTCCTTGAGGAGTTCCTTTTCTTCCTTCATTTTCCAGTTCCCTCATTCTTCTTTCAAATGTTTTTAACATTGTTTCACATACACCGAGTCTGTAACTCAAATCCGCAACCATTTCAAGTATGCTTCTCATGTTTTCGGACAGATTTTCAAGTTGTCCCATTATCTTTTCGTTGTTCTCATGATTGTCTTTATATGCCCTTATGGCTTCTTTTATTATCTGAACCTCTTTTTTGCCGCTCTTTTTCTTCAAATACTCGAGAATTTCAAGCGTGTATTCATCAAACATATAGGTCTTTTTTCTCATGTCTTGCCCTCTATCGCCCTTTTTAAACACAATAAAAGAATTTTCAAGTCATCGCAATACTTATTTTTGGTGGTTTTTAACCGTAATAATATGGTTTTATTGAAATTGTTTAGGAAAAATCTCATACCTAATTCTCTCCTTTTAAGGAGAGAGTGCTAGACACCCTGGAAAAGTTAAGTTTTTTGAAAAGTTCTACGATGAATCAAGAACGGGTGAGCCTGTTGAAAAAATCCAGAAGCTATTGAGAGAAGAGGGTTTCAAAACCACAAACATGTTCAAAAGCTTAAGGTGCAGTGAACTACCCCTTCCTTAAGAAAGGAGCTTCGTGGTGGGTTTGGACACCTACCGTGTCCCTTACCACCACAGGCGGGTTCACTCCACCCCTACTCCTGCCCCCTATCT
>CAZPVY010000146.1:0-3141 GCA_964590265.1 uncultured Aquifex sp.
GCGTAGTGCTGGGTTATGGTTGCTTCCTTTTCCGTTCTCGTGTATCTTGAACCTGCAACGAAGAGGTGAGCAAGAAGAATTTTATATCTGGCATCTTTTACCCTGTTAGCTAAGAAGTTTATAAATTTTGATACAAGCTCGGCGTAGCTTTTCTTTGACTCATCGTCCGCTGAAGTCAGAACTCTTTCCGATGGATAGGGAAGGCAAGCTACTTTTACATCCCCTATCTCGTACACACACTCTTCTTTATTCGGTCTGTCATATATGTGGACGTTAGCGAGCCTCGTTAGACCCTTTATACTCTTCATAAAGTCATAGCTGTCGTGGTTACCCGCTATAACGAGAACTTCAACTTCCAGATCTTTCAATTTGAGGAAGAAGTCAAAAATGAGTTCTTTGGATTCATTATCAGGATTTGCTTTATCAAAGACATCACCCGCTATAAGCAACAGATCAGGTCTGTTCTCTCTTGAGAACTCAACAACCTGGTCAAGAGCGTACTCAAGGTCTGGATTTCTGCTTACCTTACCTAAGGTTTTACCTGCGTGAAGATCAGCTACGTGCAAGAGTCTCATGATTCCTTAGTATCCTCCTGAGCTTTTCCATAAAGGATGTTTCCTCTCCGTAGTATTCCTCAAGATATTGATACTTTTCCTTACTCCTTTCATATATCAACTCTATGACCTCGTCAGGACTATCAACAAGACTCATGAGCTTGAGATCTTCATGGTCTATCATTCCGAACCTGACCATCGTGTTCTCCATGTAGTCAATGAGCTGCTTCCAGTATTCGCTGCCAAAGAGTATAAGCGGGAACTTGTAGCTCTTACCGGTCTGTATCAGAGTTAGAGCTTCAAAGAGTTCATCAAAGGTTCCGAATCCTCCGGGAAATATAATGTAAGCTAAGGAGTATTTTATAAGCATAACCTTTCTAACGAAGAAATAATCAAACCTTAAAGATAAAGTCTGATACTTGTTCGGAAACTGTTCTGCGGGTATTTCTATGTTTAGCCCCACAGATAGAGCTCCACTGTCATGAGCACCTCTGTTTGCCGCTTCCATTATGCCGGGACCTCCCCCCGTTATGATCGCATATCCGAGTTTACCGAGATTAAAAGCGGTCTCATAGGCTAATTTGTAGTATTTATCTTTCTCCTTACTCCTTGAGCTTCCGAAGAAGGTTACCGCAGGTCCCACGTTTGCGAGCTCGTCAAATCCCTGAACGAACTCGCTCATTATCTTGAGAACTCTCCAAGTGTCTCCCTGTCTGAGCTTTAGTTCTTCAATGATCTTCAGACTGTCTTTATTCATAGATATCCTTCAACATCTCCTTTAACTTGAGGTTATCCCCACTTACATATATGTTCACCCTAACAGGATAACGCACATATCCCCTTTTCTTATACTTCCTTGCTTTGTATCTGACCGTTTTCTTGGACTTCGCAACGTAAGTCTTCTTTTCAACACCCCATCCAGGCATGAGGAACAGAAAAACGAGCAGAATAAAACAGATACTTCTCATCCACTTCCCCCTTAAACGCGCATCGGCATAATTATACATTTATAAGGATCTTTCTCATAGTCATCGGATTCAAGGAGTGCTGCTGTGTCCGGAGTCGTGAACCTAAACCAGACCTTTTCCGAATCAAAAGACTCTAAAGCTTCCAGTATGTATTTGCCGTTAAATCCTATTTCAAAGGTTTCTCCTACATAATCAACATCTATCTCCTCTCTGCCTTCACCAAACTCAGGATCCATGAACTCAAGTATGGCAAGGTTATCACTCAGGGTTATCTTTACAGGAAATATCTTCCCTTCCGCAAGTCCGGACAGCCTCTTTAAGGCTCTCTTTGTCTCCTCAACGTCCAAAAGAACCTCTGCTGAAAACTCCTTCGGTATCACCGCAAGGTAATCGGGATACTCACCTTCAAGGAGTCTTATAACGAGCTTCCAATCTTCGCTTGTAAAGTAAGCAAAGCTACCATCTTCGCTCTTTGCCACTCTTACATCCTCTATACCTGTTAGCAGTTTCTGAATTACCTTCAGACTCTTTCTAGGTATCAAAAGCTCGTAAGAGAAACTCCCTTCAGGTTCAAAGAGGGCAAGCCTGTGTCCATCAGAGCCAACGAAATGTACTTTACCTTCATGCCCTTTCATGTACATGCCCTGAAGAGATATTCTTGTCTCTTCCTTAGCTATGGCATACTCGGTCTTGTCTATTCCTTCCAATATCAGATTACCGCTTATAGCTTCTTCTCCTTCAAGGACTTCAGGAAACTCAGGGAAATCTTCAGGAGACACCGTAGGTAGTTTGAATTTGCTCCTGCCCCCTGTTAGGACGAGCTTATCACCTTCCGTTTCAAGATAAAGTATTGCGGAGTTCAGGTTTCTAACTATATCCGATAAACTTCTTGAACTTACACAGACAGAACCTTCTTCCTCAATATCTGCCTTTACACCGAGGATCAGATAGTTTTCAAGGTCAGTAGCTCTGATGACAAGTCTGTCTTCTTCTGCTGTTAGTAGAAAGTTGGTGAGTATGGGAAGGGCTGATTTTTTCTCTGTAGCCTCCTTAGCTTTTTTCAGGGCTTCTTCAAACTCCTCCCTGTCAATCTGTAACTTCATCTTTTCCCTCCGTATCAGGTTTTATCTATTTTACCCTATCGGTTAAAATACTACACGGTGGGGGTTAGAGGGTTATTTCTCTCTATTCTTGGGCTTTTTGTTGCTCTCGGTTTTTCCTTCCCGATTGATAAAGTTAAATATAGAGTAGGTAGAGGTTTCAGAATAGAAACTTTTAGATCAACCTTGGGGGGGTACACAACCCTTTCTTATGAAAGCGGAAAAAATTATGAGGAGTTTAAACTTGACGACATCGCACTTCTAATGTACGGAGATCCTCTTAAAAGGTTCCGATACTTTGTGGAGTTTGAATTAAACGATGTCTATCAGGTAATTAATGGTAAAGAAAGAACCAGAAAGAAGATAGATATAGAAAGACTTTATGCGGATTTTGAGATAAATGAAGCCTTCAAGTTAAGAATAGGAAGATTTATAACTCCTATAGGCTTATGGAATCCCATACACCTAAACTTTTGCACAACATGAGTCACCTCCTATCAAGTCTTGTAGCAGGAACAG
>CAZPVY010000147.1:0-3090 GCA_964590265.1 uncultured Aquifex sp.
TTATTGCTTTAACCTATTTACTCTCAATTTGTCTACTTTTTTTAAACAGGCTCAGCCTTTTCTTTAGTTCTATAATTATCTTTCAGCGGTTTTGAGAGTCCTATGGAGGTCTTGTGAATGGATTACAAGGACACCCTTAATCTTCCGAAAACGGATTTTCCGATGAAGGCAAACCTTCCGGATAAAGAGCCACAAATACTTAAGAAGTGGGAAAAACTCTATGAAAAGATAAGAGAATTCAGAAAAGAGAAGGATGTTTTTTTACTTCATGACGGACCACCTTATGCGAATGGGCATATTCACATAGGACATGCACTGAATAAGATACTGAAGGACATCATCAACAAGTACAACTTGATGAGGGGGAAGAATATCCTTTACATACCCGGTTGGGACTGTCATGGACTCCCAATTGAAAGACAAGTTGAAAAGGAGTTGAAATCAAAGAAGATAAGGAAGGAAGATTTACCAAAAAGTGAGTTCAGGAAGTTGTGTAGAGAGTATGCGGAGAAATTTGTGAATGTCCAGAAAGAAGAATTTATACGTCTTGGTGTTCTTGGAGATTGGAGGAAACCCTATCTCACTATGGATCCAAAGTATGAAGCACAAGAGATAAGGGAGCTTGGAAGATTCTTTGAAAAGGGTCTTGCATACAGGAGTAAGAAACCCGTTTACTGGTGCATTTATGATATGACCGCTGAAGCTGAAGCTGAGGTTGAATATCAGGAGAAGGACGATCCGAGCATATATGTCAAGTTCCCTTTAGAAGATGAAGAGAACACCTTTCTTGTTATATGGACTACAACTCCTTGGACGCTTCCAGCAAACCTCGGAGTTATGGTGGGAGAAGATTATGATTATGTTTACCTTAAATCTCCAGAAGGAAACCTGATAATTGCAAAGGAACTTGTTGAAGCATTTAAGGAAACCACAGGAATTGATGGGGAGATAATTAAAGAGTTGAAAGGAAGTGAGCTTATAGGGCGTTCTTATATTCATCCATTTGTAGAGAAGTCTGAGCTTGAAGGGCATCTGAGCGAAGAAACGATCAGGAACATGTGGAAGGTCTATCCCTCTGAATTCGTTGAGCTTACCGCAGGGACAGGGCTGGTTCATATGGCTCCCGGACATGGACAGGAAGATTACACGGTCGGTTCAAGATTCGGTCTTGAACCTTACTCTCCTCTTGATGATAGCGGGAGGTTTGTTCCTCCGGCACCGGACTTTATAAGAGGAGAGAGAGTCTTTGATGCAAATAACCTGATAATCAACCTTCTTAAGGAGAAAGGATACTTAGTCCACTACTCAAAGATCAGGCACTCCTATCCGCACTGCTGGAGGTGTAAAAATCCAGTTATATTCAGGGCTACCCATCAGTGGTTCATAAGCATGTCAGCAAAGGTAAATTCAAAGACCCTCAGGGAGAAAACCCTTGAGGAAATAGAAAGGGTCAAGTGGATACCCGATTATGGGAAGAACAGGATAAGAAGTATGGTTGAGAACAGACCTGACTGGTGCATATCAAGACAAAGATACTGGGGAGTTCCGATTGCGGTCTTCTACTGCAGGAATTGCGGTGAAATAGTGTCCGATAGAGAGGTCTTTGAACACGTTGCACGTTTGGTGGAAAACAACGAATACGGAGCTGATGTGTGGTTTGAGAAGAGCGAGAAAGAACTCCTTCCTGAAGGATACAGGTGTAAGGTATGCGGAAGTAATGAATTTAAAAAGGAAGAGGACATTCTTGATGTGTGGTTTGACTCTGGCTGTTCACACGCTGCTGTCATAAGACCCCTCGGATTTGAAAGGGCTGACATGTACCTTGAGGGTTCAGACCAACACAGGGGATGGTTTCAGGCTTCCCTTATTGAGTCGGTCGGATCCTATGGCTCGGCTCCATACAGAGCAGTTCTTACTCACGGCTTCACCGTTGATGAGAAAGGCAGGAAGATGTCAAAATCCCTCGGAAACGTTGTGTCTCCTCAAGAAATCATAGATCAGTATGGAGCTGACGTTCTAAGACTGTGGGTAGTTTCGGAAGACTATACGGAGGATGTTAAGCTCGGCAAATCTATAATCAAAAATCTTGTTGATGATTACAGGAAGATAAGAAACACTCTCAGGTTCATAATATCAAATCTCTATGACTTTAACCCTGCTGAAGACAGGATTCCCGTGGAAGAACTTCACCACTTTGATAGATGGATGCTTTCATATCTTCAAGGAGTCCTTAAGGAAGTTCACAGACACTATGAAAACTATACCTTTCACAGGGTCTATCATTTGATAAGAAACTTCTGTGCAACCACGCTATCTTCCTTATATCTGGACGTTCTAAAGGACAGACTATATGTTTACTCTCCAAACAGCTGGGAAAGAAGATCTGCACAAACGGTTCTCTACGAGCTTCTTATTGCTCTTACCACTTCTGTAGCTCCATTTCTAAGTTTCACAGCAGAAGAGCTGTGGGAACATATAAGAAAGATAGACGGCTCACTGCCGGAGAGCGTTTTCTTTTATGAAATTCCTCTTCCGAACGACTCTCTCATATTGAAAGAACTTGAAGAGGACTACTCAAAACTAATAGCTGTAAGAGACGAGGTAATGCGTGTTCTTGAAAGAGCAAGGAGGGAGAACCTGATAAGACATCCTTACGAGGCTAAGGTATATATCCAAGCTGAAGGGGGCATAAGAGAACTTCTGGAAAAGTATCAGGATTATCTTAGCTTCTTCCTAACCGTAAGTCAGGTAGAGCTAACAAAAGGAGGTGATATCGTGGAAGACGGTGAAGAGATAGATAATCTGAGAGTTGGCGTATCCAAGGCTGAAGGTAAAAAGTGCCCAAGATGCTGGATATACTATGTAGAAGAAGAGTTTGAGGGAGAAGTCTGCAAGAGATGTTGTAATGCCCTCAAGGAAATGGGATATGTTTGCACTTAGATCATATTCTCATCTGATAAACAACATAACTTTAAGATCAGGTAGGAGGAAATAACATGAAGAAGGAAACTGTGCCGCTTGTTGACTTCCTCAAAGAGACGAATGGTTCAATACTCATCCTTACCCATGAAAACCCTGACGGAGATGCTC
>CAZPVY010000148.1:0-2921 GCA_964590265.1 uncultured Aquifex sp.
TTAGCATCTGGGCTCTTCAGATATAAATACTCTTTCCCCAGAGGAGCTTGAGAAGCTCGCCGAGGAAGTCAGGGATTACATAATTCAGGTAACCTCAAGGAACGGAGGTCACGTAGGTCCAAGCCTTGGTGTGGTTGAGCTAACTATAGCTCTTCTAAGGGTCTTTGACCCGCCTAAAGATACTATTATTTGGGATATCGGACATCAGGGATATCCGTGGAAGATACTCACCGACAGGAAGGATACGTTCCATACACTCAGGCAGTATAAGGGAATAGCGGGTTTTCTGAGGAGGGAGGAAAGTATATACGATGCCTTTGGTGCAGGGCACAGCTCCACTTCCATATCTGCGGCTCTTGGCTTTCGGATAGCGAAGGATCTCAAAGGAGATAATAGCTTTGTTGTAGCTGTTATAGGCGACGGGGCAATGACAGCAGGTATGGCATTTGAGGCTCTGAATAACGCCGGACATCTCAGACCGGACAGGTTCATAGTGATACTGAACGATAACGAAATGTCAATATCTCCCAACGTCGGAGCCATATCAACCTATCTGAACAGGATAATCAGCGGTCACTTCGTTCAGGAGTCACGCCAGAAAATAAAGAACCTTCTTAAGCATTTCGGTGAGACGCCTCTTAGGGTCATGAAACTGACCGAGGAGTTTCTGAAAGGCTTGATTTCCCCTGGAGTGATATTTGAAGAGCTCGGTTTTAACTATATAGGTGTGATAGACGGTCACAATATAACCGCTCTTGAGAAGACCCTGAAAAACCTAAAGGATATAAAGGGTCCCGTTCTGCTTCATGTGGTAACCAAAAAGGGTAAAGGCTACACACCTGCGGAGGAGGATCCTGTAAAGTGGCATGGTGTAGCTCCCTACAAGGTGGAATCTGGAGAGATTATAAAGAAGCCTTCACCTCCTACTTGGACATCGGTTTTTGGCAAGGCTATCGTTGAACTTGCTGAAGAGGATGAAAAGATAGTGGTGATAACACCCGCTATGAGGGAAGGTTCTGGTCTCGTGGAGTTTTCCAAGCGCTTTCCCGAGAGGTTCTTTGATGTCGGTATAGCAGAACAGCACGCCGCTACCTTTGCAGCAGGTCTTGCCTGTGAAGGATTGAAACCTGTTGCTTCATACTACTCAACCTTCCTTCAGAGAGCTTACGATCAGGTCATTCACGATATAGCCCTTCAGAAACTGCCCGTTACCTTTGCGATAGACAGAGGGGGACTTGTCGGAGACGACGGACCGACCCATCACGGCGTGTTTGATCTCTCCTATCTGAGGTGTATTCCCAACATGATCGTGTCAACTCCTAAAGACGAGCAGGAGCTGAGGAACCTACTCTACACTGCTGTAAACAGCGGAAGACCCTTTGCGATCAGGTATCCGAGAGGAGCAGCCTACGGAGTTCCTACGGAAGGCTTTGAAGAGATTGAGATAGGTACATGGGAGGAGCTTATTGAGGGAGAGGAGGTTGTGATCCTCGCAACAGGCTATCCTGTCTATCAGGCTCTGAAGGCTGCGGAGAAACTCTATAAGGACGGTATAAAGGCTGGAGTTGTAAACGCAAGGTTTATAAAGCCAATGGATGATAATCTCCTCCTTGAGCTTGCTGGTAGATACGATCTGTTCATAACGGTTGAGGATAACGCCGTTGTAGGAGGTTTCGGAGCTGGGGTGCTTGAATTTTTCGCAAAGAGAGGAATTCTGAAGAGGGTTATAAACCTCGGTGTTCCTGATAGGTTTATAGAACACGGGAATCAGAATATTCTCAGAAATCTTGTAGGTATAGACGCTGAGAGTATTGAGAAGACTGTCAGAGACCTCCTAACCAGAAAAGCATTAGAGTATTAGAGTATTAGAATATTTTTAAGTTTTATAAGGCTATAAATTTTATATTTTGAAGCGTTGCTGACGAGAAAAGATAATTAAAGGAGGGGGCGGTTTCATGGAACAGGTTGAGGAGTTTACATTCAATATCAGACGTTTTATGTCAAACATAGAATCCGCGCCTCAGGATGAGATAGATAGACTCAGAAAATGGCTCGGAAGGAACGAAAAGCGTTTTATGTGTATCCTTGAACATCACTTTGCCTTTGACGAATACTCCCACCTAATTGAGGACTGTGAGAAGGACAGATGTATGGTGAACTGGCTTAAGATATACAAGTACATAAACATCCTTGGTCTCCAGCTTAGTCTTACTGTTTATCCAGTAATCCTGTGGGATATTCCTCTTGGGGGTGCCCACAACATAACCTACAACGCCCAGTTCCGCTACAAGAAAGGCTGGATATCAAAAAAGGAAAGCATTCTGATAAACGGGGAGGATATAGGAGATTATATAGTCCGGAAGTTTCCCAGAAACGGAGATTATATAGCTCACAAGCTTCACAATGAGGTTATAAAGCTTGCAGACTACATAATAAGCACTGTGTTCTCAAGCATAATGAAGTGTGAGGGTATCAATGAGATAATGGTCTGAAGCCTTCACTGGCAACCACCTCAACCGTCCTCTGAATATTTTCGGTTCTCAAAACCTGACTGAAGGGAGACACATCAACTATAAAAGCATCTCCTTTTTTTCTTACAAAAATGAAAAACTTCTGGATAAATCCCCGCTCTGACAAAAGAACCTCAAGCAGATAATCCTCTCCACTTTTATAAACCTTAAAGAACTTCAGATACACTTCCTCTTCAAGCCTGAACTCCTTACCGCTGAGTTCTTCAAGGACGATTTCTTTTTCTTCTACCTTGACGGGGAACAACTCCTTCACCTCCTTGATCTCTCTTATTTTCACTGGCTCTGGTTCTTTAAGCTTTACGAGTCTAAGTTCATAGATCTCCTTTCCCATGGAAAGCCACTTTTTTTCATACTTTGTTAGAGGTTCTTTTATACTCAGCTTTCTGACAT
>CAZPVY010000149.1:0-2823 GCA_964590265.1 uncultured Aquifex sp.
AAGGGTAGGCTTAGCTGTAGGAGATACGGATCTAAAGATAGCTACTCCGAAGGGAGTATTCAAAAATGATAGGAATCTTTTAAACAGGATAAAAGAAACCATAGAAAGTGGAAATATAAAGAAGGTAGTTGTGGGATTACCCTTAACACCTTCGGGAAAAGAAGGTCAGAGGGCTAAGGAAGTCAGAAATTTCGTTTCAAGTCTTAGGAGTGCGGTGCCAGATGTGGAGATCATTCTCTGGGATGAGCGCTACACCACTCAGGAAGCGATGAGAAGACTTGAAGGCGCTTCGCTGCGCAAGAGGAAAGAGATAATAGACTCTCTCGCTGCACAGATAATCCTTGAGGAGTATCTTCAAAGTTTATGAAAAAGATCGTTACTCTCACAGTCACATTTGCTCTTATCCTTATTTACCTAACGTATTCCTTTTTACCGGTTTACGTTGAAAAGAAAACGATTGAGATACCTTACGGAACTCCAACTATAAAAGTAATTGATAGCCTGTACAGGGAAGGACTACTCAGGAGCAGGCTCTCCTTTGCAATAATACATGCTTTTAAAAAGAAGAAGCTGGAAGCAGGAGAGTATGAGTTTGAAGGCTATATAACACCCTTTGATGTTTATGAAAAGCTCTCAAAGGGACTGCATAAGTTGCACAAAATAGTTATTGTTGAAGGAAGCGATATATACGACATAGCGAAGCTCCTTGACAGAGAGGGAATATGCAAAGAAGAAGACTTCCTTAAGTATGTCACCTCCGAGAAAACCCCGCGGAGCTACGGTTTATCAGCTCAAACCATGGAAGGATTCCTCTTCCCCGACACCTATTTCTTTTCCAAAAATACTCATCCTCTGAGGGTGATTGATACCATGTATCGTAATTTCTTAGAGAAAACGATAGACCTCAGAGCTCAGGTAGCTGAAAAGGGTATGTCCATAGAGGAATGGGTGACCGTAGCCTCTATGGTAGAAAAGGAAACCTTCAGGGAAGAGGAAAAACCATTGATCGCCGCTGTGATTTATAACAGACTCAAAAAGAGGATGAAGCTCCAGATAGATCCGACGGTTATCTATGCCCTGAAGAGAAGAGGAATGTGGGAGGGATCCTTAAAGAAAAAGCATCTTCAGGTTGACGATCCCTACAACACCTACATCTACTTTGGCCTTCCTCCCACCCCTATATGCAATCCCGGTCTTTCCTCTTTAAAGGCAGCCCTTGAGCCCGCAAAGGTAAGGTACCTTTATTTTGTAGTAGATCCAAAGAGAAAAAGACACATCTTCAGCACAACTTATTTCCAACACAGGAGAAATGTGGCAAGGCTAAAGAGGAGGAGATAAATTAAATACTGGAAAAACAAAAAGGAGGAGGTGGAGAGATGGCTTTATTTGAAGAGTGGGTTTACAAGGGACACGAGTTTCTACATGAAGTAATGAACGAACTTGAAGTTGATGAAGCGAAAGCGTTTAGGATAACAAAGGCTGTTCTGCACGCGCTCAGAGACAGACTTGATCCGCGAGAAGGAAAGGATTTTGCAGCTCAGCTTCCAATGGTGTTCAAAGCGGTATGGTGCGAAGGCTGGGATCCGACAAAGGGACCAGACAAAAACATAAAGAAAAAAGAGGATTTCCTCAAAAGAGTTGTGGATTACCCGGGTCTTGTTCCAAACATAACAAATATGAATGAAGCCGAAGAGGTTACAAGAGCGGTTTTTAGGGTGCTGAAAAGGTACGTTACTTGGGGAGAGATAGAGGACGTAATAGGGCAGTTACCTGAAGAAGTAAGGGAACTCTGGGACTGACTGCCCTGCTAAGGTAAAATTAAGGTGTGATCAAGCTTTACTTAATATCGGGAAGGGAAGTTTTTGAGAAGGAACCACAAAGTTTTGAAGAGGCAAGAAAGAAAGGTATACTCTGGATAGATGTATATGATCCTTCCGATAAAGAGATAGAGTGGCTCAGAAACAACATCGGTTTTGAAATGCCTTCAAGGGAGGTAATGGGTGATATAGAGATAAGTTCAAAGTATACGGAAGTAGGAGATGCGATAAACATAAATATGTCATTCGTTATACAGCAGAAGGAAGAGATAGTAGTTGAGCCCGTTTTTTTCTTCATAAGGGAAAGATACTTTGTTACCCTCAGATATAAGGACATACCGACCTTAATGATATTCCTGAATAGGCTGAGAACAAAGAGAGCTTATGTTCAGTTTGCAGAGTCCCTGTTCGGTGAGATACTGAACATTGAAGTTGACAGGATAGGTGACAGGCTTGAAATACTCGGGAAGAGGATAAGGAACATCTGGAAGCAGATATTCATTGAGCAGTCAGAGGGAATGATAAAGGATATAGCCTACTACGATGAACTGAACATAACCCTCAGGGAGTCAATAAACGAGAAGATAAGGATCCTTTCAAGATTCCTCAAGAGTCCCCTTATAAACGCTCAGACGAAAAGAGAACTCAAGATCCTTCTTGATGATCTGACTACCCTCTTAGACTACACCGCCTTTTATATGGAGAAGATAGACAGCATCCAAAACTCGCTTCTCGGACTTATAACCATAAGACAGAACGAAGCCGTTAAGGTATTTACGGTGCTTGCAACCATATTTCTTCCCGCCACCCTTATAGCAAGCATATTTGGAATGAACTTTGAATACATGCCAGAGCTAAGTTGGAAGTACGGATACCCTTACTCCCTCTTTCTTATGGTGGCTGTCACTCTTGCCCTTCTCTTATGGGTAAGGAGGAAAGGTTGGCTCTGAATACCCGGGAGGGGCTGGCCCTCATGGTCCTCGCCGAGGCGCTGCTGCGGGTACCC
>CAZPVY010000150.1:0-2745 GCA_964590265.1 uncultured Aquifex sp.
TTAAAAAACTTGAGAAAGATGGAATAAAGGAAGCTCTGGCAAGGAATGGAATAAAGCCTGTTGATGAGGCTGTTATAATGCTAAAAATACTTATAGCATCCCTATTCTTTAGATTAGAGCTATCTTACTTCATTGAAGAGCTGAATAAAAGGAATAAGCTGAGAAAACTTCTGAACATATCTGAGGTTCCAGATATAAAAGATGTGTACAGTTTTATTGCAAAATTCGAAGGAGAGTCTTTCAGAAAGGCTATAGAGCAGATAATAAACTCCTTGTTCGGTAAAATTGGTAGAAGATGCTTTAAGATTGTCGTAGACACTTCAGGAATCGATTTAGATCTAAACAAGCAAAGACACAGGAAATCAAACGAAGACCTCAAAGATAAAGATTACAAGTGGGGATTCGATGGTAATGAATTCTTCATTGGTTTTAAACTCGCATTTGTAATGGATTACAAAACAAAAAGACCTCTTTTATTTTTAATCTTTCCTGCAAATACTAATGATTGCCAGATTTTTGAGGATATCCTTGAAAACCTTAAAAGAAAAGGCTATCTGAAACCAAAGACTATTGTAATGGCTGATAAGGGTTTTTGCTCTTATTACAACTACAACGTTGCTTTAAAGAAGTACAGAATTGTTCCTGTAATCTGGTTGAGGGAGAACATGAGTATAAGCAAGCTATTAAGCTTAATCTCAACTCCTCTAACTTATTTCCTTGAGAATAGAATGAAAGAACTTTCATTATTCAAAAAGCTTGTAAAAATTCTTATTCATCATTTGAAGAGATCCGATGAGCTTAAAGCTGAGAGATCGGAAGTAGAAGACTTCTTTAAATTGGGGAAGTGTGGTCTGTTTATGGACAGAATACACAGGTTTACTGAAAGATCTGTAGCAAAATTCGTCTATGCTAACGTACTTCTCATAGCAATCCTCGTGAGATTGGGATTTAAGGAAAAGAAAGCTTTACAGAGGTTGGCTGAGTGGTGAGTTTACAAACACCCTAAATCTATTTAAACCACTTTTCTATCTCATCAATGTTCTCGTAACCAAGCTCTCTCAATCTTTCGATAGATTTCCTGATCTGGTCGTGCATCTTCATTCCAAGCTGTTTCTGGATTCTGAGGTATTCTAGTTCTTTCTCTATTTCTACTTGAATTTCGGATTGATCTTTTTTATAGGCTCTCTTTATGGCCTCTATAACTAGCTTAGCTCCTTCTTTTGGGTCAGGTTTCTCTCTTATTTCTTTTTCCTTATCATGTTTGGACGTATAGTCTGATGTAGTACACAATCCTGTAATCTCCTGCAAAATTTTCTCAGCAATCGTTAAAATCGCTATAATACTGTACCTCAACTCATTAAGTAATTTCGTTCTCTCTTCACTACTTTTTGACGATTCTATGGAACTCAATAATACTTCCAGCGTATACGGCGTCTCGAAACACCTGAACCCATAGCAATTTGCCACTATTTCTCTACAGATATCTTCAAGTTCACTATCAGTTCTTCTAATTACCTCCTGCTTAATTTCTCTAACTCTGTTGTAGATCTTAATCCAATCTACATCTCGCACCAAGTCAACCTCGTTCGCGAAAACTATCTGTAGATCTATCCGCAAATCGAGCTTCTTGTTGAGATTTACAAGCTCATAGAGCATACTTACAAGCTTAACATCTTCATCTTTTATGCTGACCCTAATGCTGTGCTGAATTTCATCCTGTCTCCACTGATGGATTTCAGAGATTATATTCAAGATTAGATGGGTTGATAGATGCACGTATTCTTCAAGAATTCGTTTGGTCCACCAAACCTTAAATTCGTTACCCTCCTGCTGATAAACTTTAGAGAACTCTTTTTTAATGAGCTCCAAAAGAGGACTATCTCTTGAAAGCCTTAAAGTCACCAGGTACCCTCTACTTATAAGTTCAAACTTAAGATTCTCCTTTAACTCTGGATCTAAGTCTTTAGCACTTATAGTCTTGAATACGATTTGTCTCACGTATTTTCCGAGCTCTTCATCGTAAACTTCTCTCTCAAACTTTTGAATTAGTTTAGTACCCTTGGGTATCTCTACAATCTTTACAATTTTAAGTCCGTCTGTTATATCTGAGAAATCGCTCAACCCAGTTGATGTTTCGAAGGATCTATCTACGTCGGAAACCGTAAAGATCATACCATTTCTAACCAAATGTAAATTCCTGTCGCTGATATCAATCTGCCAGGTGCCATGGAGAGTATACTTGTCAAGCTTTGATAGTCTGATGACATTACCTTTTCCTACCTTTATGTCAGAAACGATATAATCTCTTCCCTTAATGACTCTAATTGAACCTGGTAAGTATCTGTAGAGCACGTCTTGTTTTCTGATTTCCTTTGGAATTTTGGCACCTCTAGCAAAGAATCTTGTTCTATCTTGTGAATAAAATCCAACTCTCAACTCCCAGTCGTTTGGAAGTTTGATATATTTTGGAAATCTCTTCGAAATTTGCTTATCTATAAACCTCATAAATTCAGAATCCATTTTTATAACTGGTCTGTACATGTATTCCGTCAGTCTTTCCAAATCTTTAATATGTTCAACAAAATCTCTAGCTCTCTTTTCTTCTGCCGTATTGGTGGTTATAATTATACTTTCTGAATCGCCACCTCTTCTTCCGACTCTTCCCTCTCTTTGAACAAAATCGTTTAAAGAATGAGGAACTCCAAAGTGAATAACTCTTCTAACGTCTCCGATATTTATCCCGAC
>CAZPVY010000151.1:0-2688 GCA_964590265.1 uncultured Aquifex sp.
CATGCTTAACCGTAAATACTTGGAAGTATTTATGTTTTACCTTACATGTGGAAGTATATAAATTCAATTTGTTAATGAAGGTTCAAAACCGCTAACCTAAAGTCGGAGGATGATTCGAAAAAACAACTGAGGAGTTTTTGAGGTGCTTGCTGGAAGAAAATTCGTCGTAAACAGGAAAATCGGTGATGGAAGTAGTCAAAAAAGCAAATGCTCTTAAGGCTTATTCTTAAACTCATCGATGAGATCGATGAAGTAAGTGATGACTTGTTCCTAATTCACTTAATATTCACAATGTTCATAATAATCTATGTCTAAATGTTCTTCTCATTGTCCACTCGTTTTGGAAGCGAGCTTGATTAAAATTAGAATTTCCAAAGAATAGAAGGATATTCATGTTCTACAACGAACAACAAAAGATTTAAGGAAAAATTCGTTCAATTGAATATAGTAATTCCAAAGGTGACTACAAAATGGGTAGTTGGATTATAAGATGGAACTTCAATAAAGAATCATATAGCCCTGGTGAATCCGCTCTAGCAAGTTTTTGGTTAGAAAATACAGGAGATACCCATCTTCACTTATCAGAACTTAAGTTAGATTTTGATTTTGGAACATACAACCTTGAAGGCATTAGCGGTACAATTCCTCCAAGAGCAAACAAATTCTTGGGAAATGTTCGTTTAGCACTACCTAAAAATGTTGTAGGTAGGAAGATCTTCATAATAAAATATCGCATGTACGAGTATATCAACGACAATTGGGTTGATCTTGGCTACTATCAATCTGATAAGCAATATTTCATAAGTGTGTATCCGACGCCGTTCTATAGAGTGTTTATATCCAGAGGTTTAAGTGTGGAAGATAGGGCGATAGGGGACCCAATAGCAGAAATGATAAGAGAGTGGGGTTTTGAAACAGTAACTGTAGGTATCGAGGTTAAAGTTCCTGATGAACAGGTACCTCAAAAAGTAAGAGAAGAAATAAGAAGAGCTGATGCATTAATAGCAATCGTCACGCCAAGATACATGGATGCCCTCACAGGATTGTGGAGGACATTAGAGTGGCTTCATGCCGAAGTTGGAATTGCATTTGGAATTGACAAACCTCTCTTAATACTAAAAGACAAGAGAGTTTCTCTGGGAGGATTGCCTTCTTATCTTGCAGATCTAAAACAGGCTCCGATTATTGAATTCGATCCATATAATCCAGATGAACTTAGAACTGGGCTCTCCACACTAATGCCTGGATTTAGAGAATGGATAGAAACAAAGAGAAAACAAGAATTCTTCAACACGTTGGGAAGGATTATCGTTGGTGGATTAGTTGTAGTTGGTACAATTGTGGTAGCTAGTGGTATCACCGGAGCACTTGGAGGAGCATCTAAAATATAATAAGTGTCATACCTCACACTCAAACAACGCCTTCAGGTTTCATAGGTCAGTATACCTGTAAGGTATATTGAGTGAAATGCTCATAACTGGGGAGGCAAGATAAAATGAGAATTGGTAAACTTGAAAAAGTCACGCTCCGCGAGATATGGAGGAACGAAGATGATTTTACTCGCTGGATAGAGGAGAATATGGAGATTCTAAATGAATCTTTGAATTTGTCGCTTTCCCCAGTTGAACGTGAAAAAAGCGCTGGTTCTTTTGCCGTCGATCTTTTAGCTGAGGATAGCGATGGAAACAAAGTAATTATAGAATGCCAATTAGAGAGATCAGACCATGACCACCTTGGTAAAGTTCTTACATACCTTACAAGCCTTGAGGCCAAAACTGCTATTTGGATTTGTAGCAATCCGCGCCCAGAGCATGTTAAAGCAGTAACATGGCTGAACGAAGTTACACCTGCAGATGTCTCCTTCTATCTTGTGAAAGTTGAAGGTGTTCGTATTGGTGATTCTCCACCAGCACCTTTGTTCTCCGTTATTTGTGCTCCAAGCGAAGAAGCCAAAGAAATGGGTAAAGCAAGAGGAGAATTTGCCGAAACGCATAAAAAAAGGATGGAATTTTGGAGACAGTTGTTGGAAAAAAGTAAGATCAGAACCAAACTACATGCCAACGTTTCTCCAAGCAAGGAGGGATGGATTGGGACTAGTGCAGGTAAACCAGGATTATGGTATAACTATGTGATTGCTAGGGGTTGGGGTGCGGTAGAACTTTACATCGATAAAGGGTCAGAAGAGATCAACAAACAGATATTTGAAACACTTTATGAAAAGAAAGAGGAAATTGAATCAAACTTTGGAGAAAACTTGATCTGGGACTACAAAGAAGGGAGACGTGGACAGCGCATCAGATGGGCATGTTATGAAGCAGGACTTAAAGATGAGGATAAATGGGACTATCTTCAAGATAAAATGATAGACGCTATGATAAGGTTAGAAAGAGCTCTTAGAAGTCACATTGAAAGATTGACTATTTAAATGTTTGAAATGCTAATAGAAACTAGTATTTTCGAACTCACTCTAAATTGACATAAAACGCCAATAAAATGGAGAAAAATAGGGAGGAGGAAGTTTGAGCGTAGATAAAAGGATGTAGAAGGTGTAAAAAGTCAATAGTTATCTATTTATAGATTTTTATTCTACAGTCTGATTATACTGGCTTTAAACTTCTTAACATTCAATTTTCAATATTTACTTCCACTTTGACGTAATTATTTTCAAGTGGAAGTGCAAGTAAATAT
>CAZPVY010000152.1:0-2670 GCA_964590265.1 uncultured Aquifex sp.
TTTAGTCTCTTCCTTGGCTCTGGACATACCCTTCTTAGATACAATTATACTTGTCTAAGCCCTTCACAAACGACGCCCTGTAACTTAGGGCGTATATTAGTTAAATGAGTATAGAACTCTCTCAATCTTTCAACACATTTACCAATGTCATCACAATTTATCTCAATAACCGGCTGTCCGAACCGTTTGTATTTCTTGTCGTAGTACTCTTCTATCAAAAACCTGATAATCTCCCTGTAATCTTTCTCTTCAAACTTCTCCATCACATAGCTGAACTTTTGAGGTCCGAGGTATTTCTTTATCCTCTTTACCGCTTCCTTCGCTTCCTCCTCCCAGCCTTCTGTCTGCATATAGTCCTCGGTTATGTTCTCAATCCTTCTCTCAAGAGATGCTGTCAGCTCAACATAAATTCCTTCGTTCTTTTTCCTCCAAAAGGCATCAGGAATATGTATATTCCCTATCCACCTGCTCTCGTCCTCAATGAAGATGAAACCTTTTCCTATTTTCCTGAGTTCTTCATAGAGAAAAGCGTCAAACATCTTCTGGGAGACCTTCTCCTTTATTCCGACGCTTCCGAAGACAGAACCTCTATCCTTTGCAAGCTCTTCAAGATCAATCACGGGAAGACCTTTTTCTTTTAAGGCTTTTAGAACCTTCGTCTTTCCAACCCCTGTTTTTCCTGTCAGGACTATAAACTCCGTATCTTCCAATATCCTTTCCATATCTTTGAGTATGAACTGCCTGTAAGCCCTGTATCCTCCCCTTAATCTGTAAAGGTCAAGTCCCATCTTGGACATAGCCTCGCACATTCCCTGACTTCTCATTCCTCCCCGCCAGCAGTAAACGATGACGTTTTCATACTTCTCCTTGAGCTTTTTGAACTTCCTATAGAACTCCTCCAGCTTCTTTTTGGCTATTTCCTCCCCAACCTCCTTAGCCTTATCAACTCCCTCGTTCCTGTATATGTATCCGATGAGCTTCTTTTCTTCATTTTCAAAGAGCGGTATATTCACCGCCCCCGGGATGTGGAACTCCTCAAACTCTTGAGGACTCCTTATGTCAACGAGGATCTTTTTCTCAAAACTATAAATATCCTGCGGATCTATGTCGGTGTAGTTCATGTTTAATAAGTTATGATTTTATCATGCACAATAAACCCGTTCTTCAGCTCTCTAAAGTCCATGAGGTAAAAAGGATACTTAGAAGGGCGAAGTTAAACACTGTATGCGAAGAATCAAGATGTCCGAACATATCCGAGTGCTTTGGAAGCAGAACTGCAACATTTATGATACTGGGAGACAGATGCACAAGGGGATGTACCTTTTGTAATGTTAACAGGAAACATCCAAAACCTGTTGATCCCGAAGAGCCTTTAAGACTGCTCTCTGCCGTTAAAGCTCTTGGTCTCCGTTATGTTGTTATCACCTCTGTAACGAGAGATGACCTTCCAGATGGAGGAGCTGAGCAGTTTGCCAAGTGTATAAGAGTGTTGAAAGAGAATCTACCCGGCATTAGGGTTGAAGTCCTCATCCCTGACTTTCGGGGAAGTAGGGAATCCCTTGAGATAGTCCTAAAGGAGAATCCCGATGTTCTGAACCACAACGTAGAAACAGTACCGAGACTGTACCCTAAGATCAGGATAGGTGCTAAATACAAAAGAAGCCTGAAGATCTTAGAAATGAGCAAAGAGATCGCACCGCATATTCCCACAAAGTCTGCTCTAATACTTGGTTTTGAAGAAACAAAGGAAGAGATAATCCAAACCCTGAAAGATCTGCGTTCGGTCGGTTGCGATTTCCTGACCGTAGGGCAGTATTATGCTCCCTCCCTAAAACACCATCCTGTTGTTAAGTATTACTCACAAGAAGAGTTCAAAGAAATAGAAGAGATAGCTTATTCCTTAGGTTTCAAAGCTGCCTTCTGCGGTCCAAATGTTAGAAGTTCTTATAGAGCCTTTGAAGAATGGCTCCGCTACAAATCCTGAAGAGCATAGATATTTAACTTTCTGCCTTTGGATCTCATTTTTTTATAGCTTTCTATAGCCCTCAGTATTGCATAGCCACCTCTTACGGTTGTTGTGTAGGGTATGCCCTGTTGAACCGCAGCTCTCCTTATGAAATAAGCATCGCTTATCTCTCTCTTCCCTGAGGGTGTGTTAATTACAAGGTGTATATAGCCGTTAGTCATGAAATCAACAACGTGAGGTCTTCCTTCAGATATCTTCAGGACGTGCTCTGCTTCAATCCCTTTCTCTCTAAAGAACCGGTAAGTCCCTGTGGTAGCATAAATTTTAAAACCAAGCTTCAAAAACCCTCTTGCGAGGTCAACGACTTTCTCTTTGTCTCTATCTGCAACGCTGATGAACACATGTCCGCTTTCAGGGAGTCTGTTTCCTGCAGCAAGCTGAGCCTTATAAAAGGCAAGACCGAAATCCTCATCTACTCCCATTACCTCTCCTGTGCTCTTCATTTCGGGACCAAGCAAAGGATCAACCTCTGGGAATCTGTTCCAAGGGAAGACCACCTCTTTCACTGTATACAGCTTTCTGTTTCTGGGAACAAAATCAGAAGCTACGTGATTCTCCCCTTCATCAAGCCTTTCAAACACCTCCGGGACAAGCTCTCTCAGCTTCCTGCCAAGAGCTATCTTGGCGGCGATCTTAGCCAGAGG
>CAZPVY010000153.1:0-2664 GCA_964590265.1 uncultured Aquifex sp.
GGAGATGCTGTTGAGATGATTGATAAATACGGAGGTTGAAATAAGTTATATATCTAACATGCTTGACTTGAAAGTCTCGGACGTTGCAATGCATCTTTACGAGAAGTGATGGAGCTAATAAAGATAAACAATGAAGGTCTTGCGGTCATCCTGAATGGGAACAAGCCCTTAGGAATACTTACCGATTTATCTATTCAGAGAACAGAACAGAGCTTGAAACATTTATTAGTAAGCTGGATTCAAGATGCAGGAGCTGAGAATGATCTTTAGAAGAATAGATGTGTTTATGCTCACTGTAGCCTTTATTGTGTCTGTATTTATCTTCGGTGCCATATACATGATAGTGTATGAATCAGCGATAAATCAGATAAAGGAGATTTCCATACAGTCTGCAGAAGCCACAGCTCGCCAAACCTTCAACAACATGTACCAGCTTATGAAAAAGGGATGGACGAGAAATGAACTTCTTGAGTTTCTGGAGGGGGTGCAGGAACCTCACACAGCTATGAATATGGAAGTGAACATATATAGGGGACGCACCGTTAAAGACCTTTTTGGAGATATAAAAGAGAAGGGTAAAGGAAAATTCGTTATACAAGTCTTCAGAATAGGCGAACCTATAGTAAAGGAAGAGGGGAATTTGATCCATTACATATATCCTCTGAAGGCAAGGAAGGATTGCTTAAGGTGTCACATTAATGCAAAGGAAGGAGATGTTTTGGGTGTAATTGAAGTAAAACAGGACATAAGTGCGAATGTAGAAAAGGTTAGCCGCAGTTTAAAGTACGCTGCCCTTCTCATTATACCGATTCCCTTAGCCGGTGCCCTCTTTGTGATGTTCATACTTAAAGAAAGAATTGAAAAATCTTTCAATAAACTGGATGAAAGCATAGAGCATGTAAATAGGGTTTCCGATCTTTCCTCCATAAGAATGGAAGAGATAGATTTTGGTTTTGAAGAGATAAACCGCGTAAGGGATAGCATAGGAAAGCTGGTTCATAGACTAAGGAATATCGCAGTGGACAAGGAAATCCTTGAGTTTGAGATGAAACTCCTTGAGAGGTTTATAATCACATCAGAAGCTATAGCGGACTGGAAAGGTTTTCTGCGTGCTATCCTCATAGAAGTTTCAGGGATTCTGAACTATGCTTACTTTTTTACCGTGTTCAAAGAGAGCGATGACGAGTTCAGCGTTCACGTTTTCTGGAACTGCGAGTGCAGGAAGAAAGATAAGTGTGAGGACAAACTTGAGAGCATAATAGTTGACACGCTTAAAAAACATAATCTGTATGTTGCCGGAGCGAGCATAAGCTTTGATCACACTTATCTGGATAGCGTGCAGAAATTTAACGGATGCTGGACAAAAGATATAAGAACGCTCACAAAAAGCCTTATTCTTGAAGAACCTCTTATCGGAGGAGCTGTAGGTATAGGAGTGAGCATTTCCGAAACTGAGAGTGAGGTTAAAAAGTTAGCAGTAGAAGGTTTACTATCTACACTCCTGAACATAATAGGTTCCATAAAGGCTATAAATAAGTATACAAAAGAACTTGAATATTTTGCAACCAGAGATCCACTTACAAATCTATACAATCAGCGCGTATTTTGGGAACTTCTTGAATATGAAATTGAGGGAGCAAAAAGGCATAATTACAAGTTTGCACTGTTCGTTATTGATATAGATAACTTTAAGCTTATTAATGATACCTATGGACACAATTTCGGAGACAGATTTCTTAGGGAGATATCAAAGGTTCTAACAAAGATTCTCAGAAAAGAGGATATAGTTGCGAGATATGGTGGGGATGAATTCACCATAATCCTACCCTATATCACCCTGAAAGAAGTTGTAAAGGTGGCAGAAAGACTGATGAATACCTTTGAGAAATTCTCTCTCAAAGCACCGGATAACAAAGCTGTTAAGGTAACTGCCTCTGTCGGAATAGCTATTTTCCCCGATCATGCTGAGGACGCAAAGAAGCTATTTGTACTTGCGGACAATATGATGTACAAAGCCAAGAAGGAAGGCAAGAATAAATTTATCATTCCAAATGAAGAAGATCTGGCTGAAGCTGCAAGGGAATTTGCAAATAAGAGCTTCCTTGTGCTTGAAACCGTTGAGAAGAAAAACGTTATACCCTTCTTCCAACCCATTATGAACCTCAGAACCAAAAAGGTTGAAGCCTATGAAGTGCTGATGAGAATTCAGCACGGTAGTGATATACTCTCCGCGGCAGAGTTCATTCACATAGCAGAACGCATAGGTGTTATTCACAGGCTTGACTATATACTGATGGAAAAAGCTCTTCAGAAAGTAAAAGACTCTGGATGTAAACCCATAATCTTCATAAACCTATCACCCAAGGCTCTGATACTGACAGACTTTCTTAAAGCTGTAAAAAGTATTTTGAAAAACTTTAACTTTCCTTACGAGAATATTGTTTTTGAGATAACGGAAAGAGAAACTGTAAGGAACCTTGATATGCTTAAAAGGTTTGTTGAAAATCTCAAGCTGGAAGGTTTCAGCTTTGCGGTGGACGATTTTGGATCCGGGTTTGCCTCCTTCACCTACATCAAGTTCTTCCCGATAGATTTTATAAAGATAGATGGCTAAAGTTTTGCAACACTTGACAAGAGGGCACTCAAGTTTTTAAAAAGAACCTC
>CAZPVY010000154.1:0-2632 GCA_964590265.1 uncultured Aquifex sp.
TGGCTTCTTTCATTACTCTCTATACCCTTCTGGAGCTTAAAAGTTGACATGGTCTAAGGTCTATATTTTCAATAAAAAAGCTAATTCCTGCTTCCTATATTCTTCAGCTTCCTCCGGTCTAAAAGATTCTATTTTTAAGCCCACGGAAATTAAAGTTAAGGACTTGTAGATTTTTTACAATATTAATTCAGGGAGGTTAATTGTGCAGGATAAATATGTGGGGGATATAGGGGACTACGGAAAATATGGATTGCTTAAGCAAATATATAATCAGGCTAATGGGAATATAACACTCGGAATAAACTGGTATTATGTCGATATCAACGAAGGGAATGAAGGAGACGGTAAATACGTAGAATACTTGAACAAGGAAGAGTTTAGAAATCTCTTCCCTGAAATCTTTGAGGAGCTCAAGAAGATTGTGAAAAACAAAAAAAGGTCAATTAGAGAGGTTATGGAAATATCCAAAAATAAAGGAACTATTCTGCCTAAAAATACTGTTTTCTACGATGAACCTGTAAGCGACATACTTTCTGTTTTCTATAAATATAGAAAGGAAAAAAGAAAAGGATGGTTCGAAAAGTCTTTAGAAGTTCTGCAAAAGGCAGACATAATCTTTCTTGACCCGGATAACGGTATTCAAACAGAGAAACTCAAGGAAACCCGGAAAATGTCTATAAAATATGCTCTTTACGACGAAATAAATGAGTACTATAAGCGTGGAAAATCAGTTATAGTCTATAACCATCGTGATAGAAAGCCTTTGGACGATTATAAAGGGAGAATTGAAAAGCTTAAAGAGATAATTCTTGAGTGTGAAATTAGGGTTATTAAATTCAAAAGATACTCTGTAAGACATTATGTTTTCTTAATTCATAAAAAACATAGAGATTTAATTATGAAGACTATAGAATATGTTTTGAACAAATACGGATATCTTTTTGAATATGGTTATTGAACTTCAGCATAAATCTTTTTAGGAGCTTCAAGAAGTAGTTCACTACCTACCCTTATTGGACAAAGCAAATTAGGAGTCTTGGAAAAAATTATCAAGTACACTGAGGAAAGGACTATATTGAATAGTTGTGACGGGTAAAAAGATCAAGCTCGGCAAAACTCCTTACGGAACCAAATGGCACATAATCAGAGATGACGGTGTTCCTCTGTGCGGATATATGTCTTATACATGGACTAACGGTGTGGAAACAAAAGAGGTTCCGAATACAAAACTCAGGAATATGAACCTGTGTGCAAATTGCAGGAGAAGGTGGAATTCCAGGTAAATTCATAACACACCTTATAGATATCTCTTACACTACAAAAACATTTTGCAAATAGTAGTGTAAGAAAACCTCGGAATGAAGGCAGGCTGTTGCCTGCCTCAGATTTCAAAAACCCAAAGGAGGTGAAGCTCAACAAAGGAGACAGGATAGTAGTTGAAGGCGAGCTCGTTTAGGAAACTTAGGAAAAGGACGGCAGGAAAGTTTCAAAGCTCAGAGTTGTGGTTGATAACTTCAGAATACTCCAGAGGGTATATCGTGAGGTTCAGGAGGAAGTCAGCTCCTGAACCTCTTACCTCTTTTTTAAACCTTTCAGTCGGAGGTTTCTCCCATGACCAGGATAAAGCTTGCGGAGGGCACGGTTTTTAACGGAAACGCTCTGAAAGTTTTGATGAGAAAAGTATCCCCGTTAACTGTTGATCTCGTTTTTACAAGCCCTCCTTACAACGTTGGAAAGGATTACGGAACTTACAGGGAGAATCTGAGCTTTTCTGTCTTTTTCAGCTGGATGAAGGAGATTTTGAAAAACCTCGTGGACAAGTTAAAAGGATACGGGTTTCTCGTTTTAAATATCCCCGAAAGCGTTGTAAACAACGGGAATCGCATTCCCTTTGCTTTCAGGATGCAGGAAATACTTGAGGGAATCGGAGAGCTTGAATACTACGGAAAAATAATCTGGAAAAAGGGTGTTTTCTCCAGAGCTTTTGTAACCGAGATAGATATCAACATAACCTCTCCGCCTCTTTACGAAACCTATGAGGTTCTTCTAATTTACAGGAAAAAACCGTGCTCACACAACAGAACCTTAAAGCCTTCTCAGATAGAGTATTCAGATTATCTGACCTATGCAAACCCGATATGGGAAGTAGCCCCCGATATTACGAGAAGGTTTTACCATACCGCTCTGTTTCCTTTAGAACTTCCCCAGCGTGTAATAAGGCACTTTACCGTAAAGGGGGAAGTTGTCCTTGACCCCTTTATGGGTATAGGCACAACGTTGCTGGCAGCTTTAATAGAAGGTAGAAGGTTTACAGGTATAGAGCTTAATCCTGAGTATATAGAACACTTTCTCGTTGATTACGAAACCTTCAAGAAGCATATGAAGTTGAGGAGTAAAAAATCAAAAGTGAAGGCAGGCTTTTCAGCCTGCCTCGGATAAAAGGTTCAAAAGGAGGAAGTAAAGGTGGAAACACTTATGGATTTAATTGAAGAAGCTCTTCGGCTCTGGCACACATCAAGAGATAAGTTCATAAAACTTGAAGCTGATATTCCCGATGAATTCTGGAACCTTCAGGTAGTTCTCTACGACATTGAAGATAAGTTGAGGAACCTGTCTTACACTACAACAGAAA
>CAZPVY010000155.1:0-2586 GCA_964590265.1 uncultured Aquifex sp.
TAAATGTGCTTGAGGACATTAATTTCAGAATAAAGGAGGGAGATTTCGTAGGCATAGTAGGTCCAAATGGAGCGGGAAAGACAACCCTGTTTAAGATTATCCTCGGATTCTTAGGACATAACAAAGGAAGTGTGAAGCTTTTTGGAAAGGATGTTAAAAGCTTCAAGGAGTGGCATAAGATAGGATACGTCCCTCAGAGGTTGAGTGTGGAGCAGAGTTTCCCTGCAACTGTCAGGGAGCTTCTCAGACTTGTAGCCAATAGTGAAAGAGTAAGGGAGATAGCCTCTTTTCTGCACATTGACTCGTTCTTTGATAAGCAGTTCCTTAAGCTTTCTGGAGGTCAGCAACAACTCGTGTTGCTCGGCATGGCTCTCGCGTCTGATCCGGAGCTTCTCCTCTTGGATGAACCAACAGCAGGATTGGACATCCACTCCCAGATGCATATAACCGAGATACTGAGAGACCTGTCGGTCAACGAAGGGAAAACCATATTGATGATATCTCATGATATAGGTTTGGTGCTTAAAAACGTTGACAGAGTTATGTGCATCAACAGGAATATGTGCTACTTCGGAAGTCCCGAAAACTCAGTAGAAATCATTGAGGAGGTTTTTGGTATAAGAAGGGGTGCGAAGGATGGAACTTCTTAGTTACGATTTTGTTCAACGCGGGATAATCGCCGGTTTGATAATCGCTATTTCTTCCTCCATAGCAGGTGTGTTCCTCATCCTGAGACGTATGGCTTTCCTTGGAGCGGGCTTATCCCATGCTGCCTTTGGAGGAATAGCTATAAGTCTTGTTCTCGGACTTGAACCTTTTCTTTTTACAGCGATATTTACCGTCCTTATAGGAAATCTGGTTCAGTTCATATCCTCTCGCAAGCGTGTACCCGGAGATGCAGCGATAGCCCTTGTATTTTCTGGTGGAGTGGCGCTTGCTGTCCTGGTTCTCGGTATAGTGAAGGGTTTCAATGAGTACATATTCGGATACCTTTTCGGTAATATCCTGATGGTTACGAGCGAAGAGCTTTACTTCTCTATCGGGGCGTTTCTTGTGGTTCTTTTCTTCTTCACTTTCTTCTACAAGAAGCTTGTGCTCCTCTCCTTCAGCGAGGAGATAGCAAAAGTCAGGGATGTGAACACAACTTTACTAAACCACGCTCTCGTTTCTGTAGCCTCTCTCGTTATAGTCCTGTCTATAAAGGCTGTGGGGATAATCTTAGCATCTTCAATGATAGTTATACCTGCAATGACCGCACTCCTTGTGGCGAGATCGTTCCTAAGCTCGGTTATAGTGTCTACGATTGTGGCAACGATTTCAGTTCTTACAGGTATAGTAGTGTCCTTTTATTATGATCTGCCCCCGAGCGGGGCGATCGTAGGGACGATGATACTTCTTTTTGCTACAGCCTTTCTTAGAAAGCTCTTTTCCTCTTAATGCTGGTATCCACCTGCACCGTGAGCATGTCTATGGAGTATCTCATCAGGAGAGGCTTCCCTGATATTAACTATCTCTACTTCAAACAGGAGATCTTTCCCGGCAAGAGGATGGTTCATATCAACAGTAACTGTGTTTTCATCAAAATCAACCACTATCATGTTTATAATTCTTCCCTCCGGTGTCTGTGCCTGAAGCGGAAGCCCTTTCTCAAGAGGAACGTTCTGGAAGTATTCTCTGGGAGCTTTCTGGATTAGGCTGGGGTCTCTTGGACCGTATGCTTCTTCCGCCGGAACCTCAATGATTCTGCTTTCGCCGACTGTCATCCCCAACATTCTGTTCTCAAGTCCGGGAATGATCTCATCAGCACCTACCAGGAAGGTAACAGGCTGACCCTCCTCCTTGCTGGATTCAAGCACGCTACCTGTTTCTTTGTCCTTCAGGGTGTAATGGAAGGACACGACTGCGTTTTTCTCAACTGATTGCGCCATGACAAAACTCCTTTATAAAATGTGTGATTTCATGAATTTAACAATATCAAGCAGCGTGTCAAGACCGATTTCGTAAAATTAAATCCATGAACATTGTTGTACTTACGGGAGCAGGTATATCTGCAGAAAGCGGTATCCCCACGTTCAGGGGAAAAGATGGACTCTGGAACAGATACGATCTTATGGAGCTCGCAACACCAGAGGCTTTTAAAAGAAACCCAAAGCTTGTATGGGAGTGGTACGACTGGAGGAGACAGCTTATAGCAAAGGCTCAGCCCAATGAGGCACATAAAGTACTCGCTGAACTTGAGAAGAAGCATGAGAGCTTCTGGCTTATAACCCAGAATGTTGACGGTCTTCATCAGAGAGCCGGTTCAAAGAGAGTTATAGAGCTACATGGGAATATCTGGAAAGTCTTATGCCTTGAATGCAGAGAAAGCTACTATGAATACAAAACACCTTTTGATGAATTACCACCTAAGTGCAAATACTGCGGGGGGCTTCTCAGACCCGGCGTAGTCTGGTTCGGAGAGGCACTCCCTAGAGAGGCTCTTGAGAAGGCATACTCCTTATCTTCAAAAGCGGAGATCTTTATAGTTATCAGCATCTCCGCCTCATCGATGGCCTTGCGGAGTTCCTCGATTTCCTCGGCCTGTTC
>CAZPVY010000156.1:0-2496 GCA_964590265.1 uncultured Aquifex sp.
CTTCTCTTTACCCATTTCTTCCCTGTGTGCTATAAACAGGGAGAAGATTATGAGGACGTAGGAATATAGCAAAACTTGCTCTTGCATAGAGCTTAAGATGTTCTAACATTTCAGGGTTATAATTAAGGACTCTGTTATGAGTTGCTGACAGGGAGTGAGAAAACAGTATAGAGACTTTCTTCCCGTTAATGACAACACACCTGTGGTGACTCTGCTTGAGGGCAACACTCCTCTCATTGAAGCTACAAACCTCGCGAAAGCAATAGGTTTCAGCGGAAAGATATATCTCAAATACGAGGGACTTAACCCCACGGGTTCTTTCAAAGACAGAGGAATGACCCTTGCGATATCAAAAGCTGTTGAGAAGGGCAAGAAAGCGGTCATCTGCGCATCAACAGGGAACACCTCTGCATCTGCCGCCGCGTACGCCGCAAGAGCAGGGCTCAGGGCTTACGTTCTTCTTCCAAAGGGAGCGGTCGCAATAGGTAAGCTCTCGCAGGCTATGATCTATGGTGCTAAGGTGCTTGCGATAAAAGGAAACTTTGATGATGCCCTCTACATAGTGAGAAAGATCGGTGAAATGTTCCCCGTTGAAATTGTAAACTCGGTGAATCCCTTCAGGATAGAAGGACAAAAGACAGCTGCCTTTGAGGTATGTGACGTTCTTGGAGATGCTCCCGACTATCACTTCATACCTGTCGGAAACGCAGGGAACATTACAGCCTACTGGAGAGGATATAAGGAGTACAAAAAGGCAGGCAAGATTGAGAAACTCCCCAAGATGATGGGTTGGCAGGCTGAAGGTGCTGCCCCCATAGTTAAGGGTTATCCCATTAAAAACCCCCAGACGATAGCAACCGCCATAAGAATAGGGAACCCTTACAGCTGGAAGAGCGCTCTCAAAGCTGCTCAGGAATCGGGAGGAAAGATAGACGCGGTGAGCGATGGAGAGATACTTTACGCTTATAAGATGGTAGCTTCTACCGAAGGTATTTTCTGCGAACCCGCTTCAGCTGCGAGCGTGGCTGGACTCATAAAGCTGACAAGGGAAGGCTTTTTTAAAGGCGGAGAGGTTGTTGTATGCACACTTACAGGAAACGGTTTGAAGGATCCGGATACAGTCATAAAGGTATGCGAGGAGCCGGTCACAGTCCCTCCTGAGCTTGATGCAGTTATAAAAGAGCTCGGTTTCTGATGAACTGGATAGTAAAGGAGATAATCAGGGTAGGGAGACTTCTTTTTAAAGAAGGTCTTGTCAGTGCAAGAGCCGGAAACATAAGCAGAGTTTTTGAGGATAAGTTGTTCATTACAAGAACAGGTGCTTTAACCGGTTCTCTCTCAGAGGAAGACATAATTCAGGTTCCCCTTTGGAATTCCTCAATCCTTGACAGAAGGGCATCAGTAGAGCTTATAGTTCACAGGAAGGTGATAATAGAAACAGGTAAGAGGGCAGTTGTTCACGCTCATCCAGTTCATGCAGTTGCTCTTTCCCTATCAAGGGATGTCATAGAACCTGTTGATTCCGAAGGCAAGGAAATTATAGGTTCTGTCCCTGTCGTTGAAGTTGAAAAACCCTCCGCTTCAGAAGAGCTGGCGCAGGCAATTGCAGAAGCATTGAGGATCTCAAAAGTTGTGATAGTTAAAGGTCATGGAGCCTTTTCCGCAGATGAACAGCTCGTGAAGGCTTACAGTTACATATCCACTTTGGAACATTCCTGTAAAATATTGGCTTGTGTGGAAGGAAGATAAACTCAGGAGGTAGAAGATGGCGGAAGAAAAAGAGGTGGTTTACAGGGGCTGTGTTATTCCCCCAGACCTTTATTACGATATAGATAATCAGGTCTGGTTCAGGATAAATGAGGATGGAACTGTCACAGTCGGTGCAACGGACATAGGTCAGGCAAGAGCTGGGAAGATAATAAACATAAGGATAAAAAAGCCGGGCAGGCACGTTCCAAAGGGCAAGCCTGTTGCTTCCTTAGAGAGCGGTAAGTGGACTGGACCAATACCCGCGGATATAGAAGGTGAAGTAGTTGAGAGGAACGAAGAACTCTTTGATAATCCCGAACTCATAAATGAAGATCCCTACGGAAAGGGATGGATAGCGAAGCTAAAGCCTACAAATCTGGAAAGGGATCTGAAAGACCTCGTAACTGGAGAAGAGGCGATTCAGAAACAGAGGGAGTATATAGAAAGGGAAGATGTAAACTGCGGAGAGGAAAGGGCACAGATAAGCAAGAAGTTTTACAAGTGAAGCCTCGCCTTTATAAAAGGCAGTAGCCCTTTAATTTCCGTCTCAAAGTCAAGAGCATAAAGGTTTTCTGAGTGACGAAGCTTTACCATGTCCTTAGGCGTGGTTATGTATGTCTCGTCATCTTTTAACCTGAAGTCTTTGTAGTGATAGTGGTCTGGCAGACTTATCCTTTCCTTCAGTTTAAAGCCAAGATTTTCAAGGGCTTTAAAGAACTGCTCGTTGCTGCCGAGCCCTGCAAAAGC
>CAZPVY010000157.1:0-2482 GCA_964590265.1 uncultured Aquifex sp.
GTAAATTCAGGGAGGAGCAGATAGAGATATTTGGAGCTTAAATGGGTATAAAGGAAACTATCAAGGCTTTAGAAAGTATAGGATTCAGAGAGATATATTTGAAGGAAAAGCTTAAGATGAAAAGAGAAGATAAGTCTTTACAAAAAGGTTCTAAAAATAAGTCTGCTTTACTGCAGGAGCACTTTAATTCTTTCAGGGACTGCACAAAGTGTCCTCTTTACAGAGACAGAACGCAGGTAGTTTTCGGAGACGGTAACCCTAATTCACCGGTGGTGTTCGTTGGCGAAGCTCCCGGAGAGGATGAAGACAGGCAGGGTAGACCCTTTGTAGGAAGGGCTGGAAAGTATCTCAATAAAAAGATAGAGGAAGTTCTTGGACTCAAAAGGGAAGATGTTTATATAACAAATGTTTGCAAATGCAGACCTCCGGGGAACAGGAAGCCTACGCCTATGGAGATAAAAGCTTGCTTTCCCTATCTGAAGAAAGAGCTTGAGATAATAAAACCTAAGGTTATATGTTGCCTCGGAGCTACCGCAGGTGAAGGGATCCTTGGAAAGAAGTTTTCAATAACGAAGGTAAGAGGTCAAGTTTTCCCCTATCCCTACGACCCGAAAATAAAGGTGTTCCTCACATACCACCCTGCCTATATACTCAGGAATCCGAGGTCGGACGGTGAGTTTGTTGAGGATCTTGAAAAGCTGAAGGATCTCATTAGCTTGTGAACATCTCCTTCATTATTATTCTCCTTATAAGAGCCTGACTGCCAAGTCTGCGTCTGAGTGTATTTTCAAGATACTTTATTGGAAGTAAGTTCTGAGGTGCTCTTCTTTCGTTGAACCCCGAGGAAGCAAATTTCGGTATCAACCATGCGGTTCTGTTTGCTATTTCTATTACATTCTTTAATCCTATGCTTGCTGGTATTTCAAGTCTCGCTATTCCGCTTATTCCTTCATCTTCACTGATCCTCACATACCACGTGAATTTATCAAAACTCTTTGCACCCTGCCCTTCCATGGTCGGCTGAGAATGTATCAGAACTATCGGTGTCCTGTCGCCTACCTGCATCTCTCTGAAGATACCAACCCTGTTGTTCGGGATATAAATCCGCCTGTGTTTTTTTACATAACCTACAAAGGGAAGCTCTTTAACCTTTGTGCTGTAGTGGACAGTCCCGTCAGTTATCATCAAATCGGGTTTCACCCTTCTATAAACTGCCTCTGCAACAGAAGCTTCTATTCTCGCCATCACCTCGTTCACGTAAGGAGAAAGCTCCTTTTTCGACTTTTCCACAAAGAACTCCAGTTTGCTGTCTCCAACATCAAACCTTATTATCCTCTCTTGCAGATCAACATCCTTTTTGACAAACAGGTATCTTTTTACCGTAAGATTTTGAAAAGACTCGTGAGCAGGATTTGTGCGTCCGTATCTCATTAGGAGTGCACCAGCTCCGACAGATACAAAGGCACCCTCCGAAAAGCTTCCATCTTCATCCTCAAGATAAATGAGATTTTCCGTTCTCCTTACCCCATCTACAAATACTACGCTTATATCCTCGCAGGGAGTTCCCTTTACGGGCTCCCATGTGTCTGTCTCTATGTCTGGATCCCCTATCTCCTCTGATTCCTCCAAGTAGTCGTCTTCAATCTCAAGAAGCCTCCATGTATCAAAGGAAAGCCTATACTTTCCCAGCAGGGGCATTATTTTCTACCTCCTTATATTTCTTCCACAGAGTTTCCTTCAGCTCATCAAGACCCTCACCTGTCAAAGATGATATTGCATGGAACTCATATCCTTTACCCTCAAAGTATTTTCTGAGCTTTTCAAGAGAATCTCTGTCTGAGAGGAAGTCTATCTTGTTTGCTACCACGATCTGGGATTTTCTTGCAAGTTCGGGACTGTAAAGTTCAAGCTCTCTGTTTACCATCTCAAAGGCTTCTATCGGATCCCTTTCGCGCATATCCGAGACATCAATAAGATGGAGCAAGAGCTTCGTTCTTTCTATATGTCTCAAAAACTCATGTCCCAGACCTGCCCCTTTGTGGGCGTTCTCTATCAATCCTGGTATATCCGCAAGGACGAGCCTTCTCTCTTCATCAAGTTCAAGGACACCAAGATTTGGTGTAAGCGTGGTAAACGGATAATCTGCTATCTTCGGTCTTGCCTTGGTAAGCTTAGAGATAAGGGTTGATTTCCCTGCATTGGGAAGCCCGATTATCCCTACATCCGCTATAAGTTTAAGTTCCAGTATTATCCACCTCTCCTCTCCTTCTTCTCCCGCTTCAGCATATCTGGGAGCTTGATTTGTAGGGGTTGCAAAGTGAGCATTCCCTCTTCCTCCTTTTCCTCCTCTTGCCACAACACATTTCTGACCTTCTTTTACAAGATCGCAGATGATTTCCTCAGTCTCAGCATCCTTAACGACAGTTCCTATGGGAACATACACTATCAGATCATCTCCGTCTTTTCCCTTCTGATTCTTACC
>CAZPVY010000158.1:0-2450 GCA_964590265.1 uncultured Aquifex sp.
AAAGTGCTTGTTGTTGATGATGAGGAAGGGATAAGAGAATCTCTGAAGGCTATCCTTCAGGAGGAGGGGTATAGAGTTTATTCAGCTTCCACATTGTCTGAGGCGAAGAAAAAAATATCTGAAGAGTTTTTTCATGTAATAGTCCTTGATGTATGGATGCCAGATGGTGACGGTATAGAGTTTATAAACATAGTAAATGAAGTATCTCCGGATTCTGTTACTGTTGTTATAACGGGTCATGGAAACGTTGAGACTGCGGTTAGAGCTATAAAGAAGGGAGCTTACGATTTTATAGAGAAGCCCTTTTCTATGGATAGGTTTCTTTTAACTGTTAAACATGCTGTATCTGAAGCATTGAATAAGCGTCTTGATACGGCTGAAGAAGAAATAGAGTTCATCGGAAATTCCAAACAGATACTTGAGATAAAAAGGATGATCCCGAGAATCGCTCAAAGCAGGGCACCCGTTCTCATACTCGGAGAAAGCGGAACAGGAAAAGAGCTTGTGGCGAAGTTGATCCATAAACATTCCAAAAGAAAGGGGCAGTTTGTTGATATAAACTGTGCATCAATTCCAAATGACCTTATAGAGTCGGAGCTCTTTGGATACGAGAAAGGAGCATTCACAGGAGCTATTCAGAGAAAGAAAGGAAAGTTTGAGCTTGCGGATGAAGGTACGCTTTTTCTTGATGAAATAGGTGATATGGATATAAAAGCTCAGGCGAAACTCCTTAGGGTCATAGAGACAGGTAGTTTTACGAGACTCGGTGGAACTCAGAAGATAGAGGTTGAGGTGAGGATAGTTTCTGCTTCCAACAAAGATATAGCTGCTGAGATGCATCAGGGTAAGTTCAGAGAAGATCTTTATTACAGGATATCTGTCTTTACAATTGAACTTCCTCCTTTAAGGGAAAGAGGTGAGGATATTATTCTACTTGCAGAGTATTTCTTGAAACGTTTTGCTGATGAATACAAAAAGGAGTGTAAGGTTCTTTCTGATGATGCAAAGGAAGCTCTTATGAGACATAAGTGGAAGGGAAACGTGAGGGAGCTTAGGAATCTTATGGAAAGGGTAGTTATTTTGTGCGATGGGGATGTTATAAAACCTGAACATCTTGGTATGAGTTTTTCTCGTCCGAGAAGGGATTACAGTTACATATTTAGACTTGAGAATTTGAAGGAGGCGAGACGCGAATTTGAAAAAGTCTTTATTGAAGAAAAGCTGAAAGAGTTCAATTATGATATGAAAGAGGTAGCGGTTAAAATAGGAACTGACATATCTAATCTTTATAGAAAAGTTAAGACCTATGGTATAAGGATCAAAGACATGCAAGGTTCATTATAATTCCTACACTGATAATTGCAGCTGTTTCTGCCCTGAGAACGTGAGGTTTTAGCTTAACCGATATAAAACCTCTATCTCTTAGAGTTGTTGCTTCCTTTTGGCTGAATCCACCTTCTGGACCTACTACTACTCCCACGCTCTTTAAATTCTTGAAACTGAGCTCACATATGTACTTTCCATTATAGAAGTTGTCAAGCAGTATGTTCATATTCCACTGGGGATGAAGATTTTCTATGAATATAGGGCTATCTATACGCAGTGTGTATGGTCTTCCTGCCTGCTTCATGGCTTCTTTTGATATCTTTGTCCAGCGCTGAGCTCTTTTTTCTATTGCATCAATATTTCTGAAACTTCTCTCTGTTATTAGAGGAATGATTCTTTTTACACCAAGCTCCGTTGCTTTCTGAACAATCATATCAAAGGTTTTCAGCTCTATCGTTACAGCCTGAATAAGAGTTATATCTATAACAGGCTTTTCAGATTCAACGATTTCCTTTATTTCACAAAGGGCTTCCTTTTTATTTATCTCCTTTAAGACGCATTTATATATGTTCCCTTCCCAAATTATTCCTATTTCTTCTCCTTTTTTTATCCTTCGGACTTTCAGATGTTTAAATTCTTCCTCTTTTATATAAAAGAAACTTCCCTTTTTGGTGCTTGGGAAGAAGATATGCATGGAGGGGGCAAAGACGCCCCAAGTTAGTCTACTTTATGCTTTCTCTGAGGTCTTTAGCTGGCTTGAAGGCAACGACCTTTCTGGCAGGTATCTCTATAACCTCTCCAGTTCTGGGATTCCTACCCTTTCTGGCGGCTCTCTCTTTAACAGTGAATATTCCCAGTCCGGGAATTGCGATTCTCTCACCCTTCTTGAGAGCCTTGCCTATAGCTGCAACGGCAGCTTTGAGGGCAGCATCTGCCTCTTTCTTGGTAATACCTGCCTGCTTTGCGATCTCTGCAACAAGCTCTGCCTTTGTCATAGCACGACCCTCCCAGTGGAATTTAACGCTGATATAGATAATACATAACTTACTTTGATTTTGCAAGCCTTTTCTTGAACCTGTTTAATAATTAGGCAAGCATTGAAATCCAACGGGTATAGGAGTGTA
>CAZPVY010000159.1:0-2384 GCA_964590265.1 uncultured Aquifex sp.
GTTCCAATACCAGTTTCCAAAAAGGATTATCTTAAGATAACGTACCCGAGGGATAAGTTTATCCATGATCTTAGCTCCATAAAAATTCACGTAATAGGTGTGTTCCTTCTTTCCTCTACAGTTGCCTTTATCATGTCTGTCCTGTTTTCATTTTATGCCCTGAACCCTTTGAGGAAAGCTTTGAATATGATTGAAGAAATAACAAAAGACATCATTCACGATATAAACACACCGTTGATGAGCCTTATGGTAAATCTGAAAATTCTGAAAACCAAGTATAAAGATGAGGAGATAGAAAGAGCCCTGCTTACGGTAAAGCAGCTCCAGACCTTGAGAGAAAACCTGCGTCCCATGTTAGCGAAAACAGAGCTTGTACTTACCGATGTGAACCTGAAAGGGATTATTCTTCAGGAACTTGAAGACTATAAAAAGATGTTTTCAGACATAAAAGTTAGTACTAATCTAAAGGATGTTAAGGTTAGAGCAGACGAAAATGCTGTTAGAAGGATTATCGGCAATCTTTTAGATAACGCTTTCAAACACAATATAAAAGGTGGTTGGATAAACATACGTCTTGAAAAAGAGTCTTTTCTAATAAAAAACTCTGCAAAAATCGTTAAAAACCCCACAAAGCTGTTTGACAGATATTACAGAGAGTCTCAGAGAGGTTTGGGTCTTGGTCTTGCTATAGTTAAGAAACTATGTGCAGAGCTTGGCTGGGATGTAAAAGCTGAGTATAGAGACGGTATTTTTTCCATCAGAGTGATATTCAGGTAAAGTCCATCCTGAGGTAACAGAAAGGTAACCTTCACCCCCTATATTAACACCCCGAAAGTTGAAAAAGGGAGGTATGTAGCCATGAAGAAAAAGATTTTGATGATGGGTGCTATATTTGGAGCAGGAATTTTTGCCTATAACTGTGGAGGTGGTGAAAGCGGAGCCGGTGAAAGCGGAACAATTTCTCTATACTTCACCGATGCTCCTGCAGATATGTATCCAGTGGTTGAAGTTACTGTTTACGAAGCAAATCTATGTAGAGACGCAACGTGTACAGATAAGGTAAACCTCTTCAGTGATCCAAACGGTATAGTGATAGACCTTACAAATCTGAACGGTATCCTTCAGTATATTGACACCGCAAATATCCCGCAGGACACCTATAGCAGACTTGAGATAATTCTTGCCCAGAGGGCAACTATATGTGATAACACAGGAACCTGTAATCCCGCTATTTTCACCGAGATGAGTGAAAGTCCGACCAAACCTAATGAGGTTAATTGTCCACCAGGTATAATCGATCAGAATGGCAATCAGCTCTGTTATATAAGGTACAGTGGAACAGTGAATCCTTTTGTTGACGGAAAAATTGTTGTTGACTTTAATCTAAAGGGGTTTGAAGTTAATACTTCAACCACGCCTTGGCAGATAAATGACGTGGAGGTAAAGCCTTTAACACCTTCTCAAGTAAGCGGAGCACATAAATACAAAATATATGCAGTTATTCAAAGTGTAGATTCTACCGATAACACTTTTGCAGTAGACTGGAAAGGGCAAACTTATACCGTCAGTGTAACGAATACCACCAAATGTGAAATCAGTGATATAAACTACTTTGGTTCTGTATGCACCAATCAGCTTTCACAGGATATATGTGTGGAGATAAAAGTTCAGGAAGATCCATCAACTACCAATACATTAACAGCTATTGAAGTAGAAGCCAAAAGTCCACACAAATGTGGAAGTGGACCCGAGGACTACTCCTATGAGGGACATGCTAAGGAAATTAAAGAAGCTGTGGAGAGTATAGATATAGCTAATAGCTCATTTACACTAAGCAACTATCCCACTCCTATTAAGGTTACGGATAAAACTGTGTGTGAATATAACGATGTCTATTATATAGGCGCTGATTGTGTCACAAACCTCCAGCCAAACTGGTTTGTGGAAGTCAAAATTGATTCAAATAACAACGCTATAAAAATTGAACGAGAGAGCTAATTGAAACAGTTCTCCCCTCGTATCTACTCACTCCCTTTCCTCTTCTCCTTTTTCTTTTTATAATCTTCTCATGCTCAGGATAAAAGAAAAGGCTCTTGAGAAGATACTTGTGCAGGCTGAAAGGGACTACCCTTACGAGACCTGTGGTCTCTTACTTGGTAAAGTAGAGACCGGTGTTAGGACGGTACTTGAGGCTTATGAAACGCCGAATGCAAACCCTGATCGTAAAAATGACAGATACGAGATAGACCCCAGGGACTATATGAAAGCCGAAGATAGAGCAAGGGAGCTTGGTCTTGAGATAATTGGAGTTTACCATTCCCATCCTGATCATCCCGATAGACCTTCTCAGTTTGATGAAGAAAGGGCTTTCCCTGATCTGTCAT
>CAZPVY010000160.1:0-2355 GCA_964590265.1 uncultured Aquifex sp.
CCATGGGTGCAAAAAGCAAGGGAATGGACATGCTGGCAGTTATGGCTTCTGCCATCTACTTCCACGCTGGTTTTGGATAGACAGGTTTTGCTTCCCGAAAGGGATAAACCGTAACCGGCTTCCTGTTTTGTATCTGAACAACAGCCATCGGTTTGGTAACTATTCTTCCCGTCTCGTCAAATCCTATGACTCCGTAGAAAGTTTCAGCCTTCATCTCAAGTAAAGCCTTCCTGACTTTCTCAACGTCCAGAGAACCTGCCTTTTCTATAGCGAGCTGAAGGGTGAGTGCCGCTGCTGTTCCCCCAGCTGCGTGATAGTCAGGATCCTCACCGTACTTATTCCTGTAAGCTTTCACATAACCTTTTGTATCTCCAAATAGAGGATCTTTGTAGTTAAAAGATTTAGACCACTGAACCGGTCCGAATATGTATTCCGCATCTTTGCCCAGAGCACTTACAAAAGCAGGAACAGGAGGTCCAACAGTCAGTCCGAGAAACTTTAGATTTATCCTAAATTGCTTCAACTGTTTTACCACAAGGACAGAGTCTTTGAAGTGACCAGCTCCTATCACAACATCCGGTTTCTTTAGCCTTATCTTCAGCATAAGGGAGGAAAGATCTTGAGCACCCTTTGGATAACTCTCAAAGAGAAGAACCCTGAGTCCTTTTTTCTCAGCCTCCTTCTTAGCTCCCAAAGCTGCATCTTCTGAAAAGATGTCTTTTTCGTAGATTATAGCTACGGTCTTAGGTTTTGGATTCAGACTCACCGCAAGGTCTATCAGATTCTTTCCGTAATCGGGAGCTATATTGAAAACACCAAAGATGTGTTTGTAGCCTTGCTTATATATCTTTGAGGACGCACCTCCTCCCTGAACCATAAGAGCTCTGTATTTTTCCACCACACCTGCACCAGCAAACACCTGAGAACTTCCGTAGGGTCCAAGAATGAACCTGACCCCATCTTCGGTTATTAATTTCTCAATGAGTTTAGCGGTAGTTTTGGGATCACTTTGGTCATCATAGTAGATTATCTCAACCTTATACCTCTTGTTCCCTATCTTTATACCTCCTCTTGCGTTTACAGTGTCCTTCCAAAGCTCATAACCTTTCTTCAGAAGACTTCCTTCCTTAGCATACTTACCGGTAAAGGATACGGCAGCACCAAGCCTTAATACTTCCTGAGACAGGGAAAAGCTTATTAGAGAGAAGAATAATGCAAGAAGACGAATCAAACTCATTAGTCCCACCTCCTCATTTTTCTATTATTGTCTCTTCAACTTTCATACCAAAGTGTCTCCCCGCTTCCTCAATGTATCCAAGAACCTCATCTCCCTCTTTTAGCTCAGCAACCGAAATAGGAGTTCCGTCAGGTCTTGTGAGCCTGATCGTCTCTGCATTCTGAAGGATACAGCTCAGCTTTTTGTTTTCATACTTTCCTTCTATAAGGAGCATCGGTCTCCTTTCAACTTTTGCTCTGCCGACGTATGCTATCCTTCCCCTTCCTTTGAAGTCGTATATCATTACCTGATCGCCAGCATTAAGCTCACAGAGATACTTAGTTTTATTGTCTGGAATCCTGATATACATATGAACAGCCCCCGCATTCACCCTGAAAGGTCTTGCAGCAACATAAGGATTCTCCTCAGTTTCAGCGTGAACGAGGAACATACCACCCGAAGAATTTCCAACAAGCATACCTTCTCCCCTTGTCATCAAAGAAGTTGTGTCCACGCAAACCCTATCTCCGAGACCGAGAGGAAGAATCCTCGTTATCTTAACGGTAACAAGATTCAGAACTTCCTGAAAGGACTCTATAACCTTTGCAACCCTCTTTATCTCGTTTATATCCTCCGTTTTCAAAACAACACCCTTAACTCCTTTCTCAAGAGTCTGAAGGGCAACTTCGGCTTCGTGAGCATTTCTGACAACCGCGTAAAGTTCCTCTCTCTGAGCTATGAGATTTTCAAGAGGTATGACTGTCCAGTCAGTTGTCTCAACGATAACCTTCACATGAGAAGGATACTTTGCAGCTCTCTCCTCGTCCTCCTTGTTTTCTATCCTTACATATACCACGTCCTCTCCGAGTTTTATATCGCCGCTGGGAGATATAACCGTTGCCCTTGCAAGTTTCTTAACCTCTTCAGCCTTCTCCTCGTCAAGAACAACTATTGCGGTAGCTCCAGACTCAATAGCTGTCGTCACTATCTTCTTATCGTATGGTTCCACCCAGACCCAGAACTCCTTCATGTGCATAAGTATAACTTATAATGGAAACATCCGTGTACTGAAACTCGGGAAGGGAACATATATGAAGAAATTGTCCCTGTTTTTACTCGGGATAGTTCTTCTTATTCTC
>CAZPVY010000161.1:0-2327 GCA_964590265.1 uncultured Aquifex sp.
GGTTTCGGGACTCAGCCATTCGTACCAAAGCGCTATGTCGGAATATTACAGAAACAGGAAGACTTAAGTTCACAGCAGATATAAAGGAAGGAGTTGATTTCTCTGAGGTTATCTTTATCTGTGTTGGGACTCCCTCAATGCCCGACGGCTCCGCTGATCTGTCACAGGTAGAAGAGGTAGCAAGACTTACCGCGAAGAACATGGACTCTTACAAGCTTCTAATAGAAAAGTCCACAGTTCCCGTGAACACCCATCAGCTCGTCAAAAAGACGGTTCAGAGATATCTGAAAAAGGACGTTCCTTTTGACGTAGCTTCCAACCCCGAGTTTCTGAGAGAAGGTTCCGCAGTTTATGACTTCCTCAATCCCGACAGGATAGTAGTAGGTGTTGAGAGTGAAAGGGCGGAGAAGATAATGAGAGAACTATACAAACCTCTGACTGACAAAGGGTTTCCACTGCTCATAACAGACCCAGCCACTGCTGAGCTTATAAAGCACGCTTCAAACTCGTTCCTTGCGATGAAGATATCATTCATAAACATGGTTGCAGACCTGTGTGAGAGGACGGGAGCTGATATAAAGCTTGTTGCTGAAGGGATGGGATACGACAAAAGGATAGGCAGGGAGTTTCTGAACGCTGGAATTGGCTATGGTGGAAGCTGTTTCCCCAAGGATGTGAAGGCTTTTATAAAGATAGCAGAGGATGTAGGAATTGATTTCGGTCTTCTGAAAGAGGTAGAGAAGATAAACAGAAATAGAGTTGAGAGATTTATAGAGAAGGTAAAGAATGCTCTGTGGACGCTAAAAGACAAGAAGATAGCTGTGTGGGGACTTGCATTTAAACCAAACACGGACGATATAAGAGAAGCACCGTCACTGAAAATAGTCCCTGAACTTTTGAAGGGTGGAGCTAAGGTATATGCCTACGATCCGAAGGCAAAGGAGAACTTTAAAATGCTTTTCCCCGAAGGGGAGGATCTTAAGTACGTTGAGGACAAATATGAAGCTGTGAAGGGAGCTGAGGCACTTCTTATACTAACGGAATGGAGTGAGTTTGTTGAGGCTGATATGGTCAAGGTGAAAGATCTGATGGAACTGCCTGTGGTAGTTGACGGGAGGAACATCTTTGAGCCTGAAGAGATGAGAAAGCTCGGTTTTGAGTACTACTCTGTGGGACGTCCTTAAAAGTTTAGTCTTCAATAAGTGTCAGACCCTTTGCAAGCTCAAGGGCTTTTTCGTACTCTTCATGGGTTATCCTTCTCGCAAGCTCTGGACAGTCCTTTGCCTTGTAATAGGGGAAGTATTGAGCCATCAAATTTACCGCAAGCTCAGGGTCTATGCTCTTGAGAAAATCCATCACTTCTGAGGTCGTTGATATATCGTTCGGAAGCACAAGATGTCTTACGATAAGACCTCTGATCGCTATCCCCCTTTCATCAACCTTTAAGTTTCCTACCTGCCTGTACATTTCCTTTATGGCTTCCATCGCGTGTTTCGGGTAGTCTTTGACCTTTGAGTATTTTTTCCCGAACTCTCTGTTGAGGTATTTGAGATCTGCAAGGTATATGTCAACTAATCCATCAAGGAGCTTTAAAGATTCCAGAGAATCAAAGGAGGAGGTGTTATAAACGAGGGGAATTCTCAGACCTCTCTCAACAGCTATGTAAAGGGCTTCAAGTATCTGAGGGACAACGTGAGAAGGCGACACAAGATTTATGTTGTGACATCCGAGATCCTGAAGTTCAAGCATCATTCCTGCGAGCTCTTCGGGAGTTACCTCTTTCCCTTCTCCTAAATGGCTTACCTCATAGTTCTGACAGTAAACACACCTCATGTTGCAATAAGAGAAGAAGATAGTACCGCTACCGCGGTAGCCTCTGATCGGGAACTCCTCTCCTCTGTGAGGAAAGTAGCTTGAGACTATCGCATATCTTCCCGTTTTACAGTACCCGAGTTCGTTTTCAAGTCTGTTTACCTCACAGTTGTGAGGGCATACCTTGCAGGAGAGAAGCATCTCCTTAGCCTTTTCAACTCTCTCCTTGAGTTCACCGTTCTCATAAAGATTCAGATAGGAAGGATACTTCATAAGTTTCAATTTATCTTCAAGTTAAAGGCTTTCTATGAGCCTTTCTATCCTCTCTTTTATCTCATCTCTAACCTTTCTAAACATGTCAAGTTTTTCATCTTCATTCGCTCCGGCAGGGTCAGGAAGTTCCCAGTGCTCTTTCCTTGCACCTGAAACAGTTGGGCAGGTTTCCCCAGCATCACTACAGAGCGTAACTATTATGTCCATCTCATCAAGAGGTATAGCATGAACCTGTTTAATAA
>CAZPVY010000162.1:0-2243 GCA_964590265.1 uncultured Aquifex sp.
CCTGAAGTTTTCAGGCACGTATCTGGTTGAAAACTTTACAATCAGGCTCCTATCTACATTACATTCTCTTTCCACTTTCGGAGCACAGGAAAAAAGAAATGCAAGCAGAAGGAAAGCGGTGAAGAAAAAGCTCATTCTCCTCTTCTTATTCTGACCGCAAGGGCGTGAGCTTCAAGTCCCTCAGCCTTAGCTATAGCTTCCGCAAGGTCAGAAATGCGATCAAATCCTTCCTTAGATACATAAAGAACCGAGCTTCTCTTTATGAAGTCATAAACTCCAAGAGGGGAGAAAAAGCGCGCCGTGCCTCCTGTCGGAAGCGTATGATTTGGACCGAGGACATAATCTCCAAGGGATTCTGTTGTGTACTTACCCATAAATATGGCTCCTGCGTGCTTTATATAGGGAAGCAGAGCCATGGGCTCCTCAGTGATGATCTCAAGATGCTCTGGTGCTACAAAGTTAGCAACCTCACAAGCGTGATACAGATCCTCAGTTATGAAGATAGTTCCAAACCTTTCAAGGGATTTACTTGCTATCTCCTTCCTCTGGAGTGTGCTGAGTATTCTGTAGGTGCTCTCCTTCACCTTATCTGCAAGAGTCTCTGAAGGAGTAAGAAGTATAGCAGCGGCGAGCTCATCATGTTCAGCCTGTGATAGAAGGTCGGTCGCTACCCAGTCAGGATCTGCACTATCATCAGCTATCACCAGTATCTCAGAAGGACCAGCTATCATATCTATATCAACAACCCCGAAGAGAAGTTTCTTTGCGAGGGCAACATATATGTTCCCGGGACCCACTATCTTGTCAACTTTTGGGATAGTGCCCGTTCCATAAGCGAGAGCGGCGACAGCTTGCGCCCCTCCTATCTGAAACACCCTGCTTACACCTGCTATGTATGCAGCGGCGAGAGTGTACTTATTCGGTTTCGGAGAGACCATGACTATTTCCTCAACACCAGCTACCACCGCCGGAACAACATTCATCAAAACGGTTGAGGGATATGCAGCTTTTCCTCCTGGTACGTAAACACCTACCCTTTCAAGAGGAAGAACCTTTTGCCCGAGAACTATTCCATCCTCTTCCTTGAAGAAGGATCTTTCAAGCTGTTTCTCGTGAAAGAGCCTTATTCTCTCCTCCGCTATCTCAAGAGCTTCCTTTACCTCCTCTTCAAGCTCTTCGTAGGCATTCTCAAGCTCTTCATAGGGAACTTCTATGGTGTCAGGAGTTAGTTTTAGCCCATCAAACCTCTCCGTGTACTCTATGAGAGCATCATCTCCCCTTTCCTTTACGTTTCTTATGATCTCCTTGACGCTCTCTTCATACTCTTCCGTGAGTATATCCCCTCTGCTCGCAAGGAAGCGAAGCCTGTCATCAAATCTCCAAGGTCTATCCCTCAGATCTACTATCTTCATAATCTATGAATTCTATCAGAGCAGCTTGAAGTACAGTTGTCTTTTATATACAGCTCCTACAAGACCGAGAGCTACGAGGTTCATCATGAGGTTGCTTATACCATAGCTGACAAAAGGCAGAGGCATTCCCTTCGGAGGAAGTATGTTTACGGTCATCATGGAGTTCACCAAGATTGAAATGAGTATATTCAACATCACTCCAACAACTATCAGCCTTCCGAAGGTATCAACAACCTCCCTCGCTATTTTTGCAAGTCTCCAGATGAGAACACTGTAGAGAACGAAGACGAATAGCACGCCGGGAAATCCCATCTCCTCACCTATGGTTGCAAGAACGTAGTCCGTATCCGCCTGGGTGAGTGGTCCGAGCTTCTGAAAACCCTTGCCGTAACCCTGACCCAGCAGTCCCCCGCTCATGAAAGACAGGAGGGATTGCACTATCTGATACCCAGAACCGAAAGAATCCTGTATGGGATTATGCCATGCCAGTAGCCTCTTGTGAACGTAATCACCTCCAAAGATCATCATGAAAAGAGCTACACATACGAAGAGAGCTCCCACGGGCAGGTAAACCTTTGGTGACGTGCCTCCTATCCACAGGAGAGCCCAGGCTATTAGCAAAATAAACACCGCCATCCCCTTGTCAGGTTGAAGGAAGAGGAATATGGAGTGTGCAAGAACGATGAATATAGCCCATCCAAAGAATCTCAATCGGTTGATAAATCCCTTGCGTGCAACGTAGTAGGCTATAAACACGATGATGATTATCTTTGACAGCTCCGACGGCTGAACGCTTGTGCCTAACAGCCAGCGCTCAACAGACTTTCCGAG
>CAZPVY010000163.1:0-2162 GCA_964590265.1 uncultured Aquifex sp.
TCAGGGGAGAGTGCAGGCAGCACCGCTATCCTCAGCACTCGCCAGGGATTATACGAAGCCCCTTTCGGGAACTTCGGAGTATCCTCGTTCCTTCCATCGGTTGACGAGGATACCCTCCCTGACTCACACTGAGGGCTTTTATCAGCTACCTGAAGAAATACCCTATAATTCTTGGGCACTTCTTCAGATAGCCCAAGACCTCTCCTTGCTATTACCCATGCACTTGCTACGTCTTTCGTTAAGCTAAGCTGTGGAGCATACTTGAGCATCCCTATCACGCTCGTGTATGCAGGATTTACTTCCTTGACCGCTATCCCGTATCTCCTCGCAAGGTGAACTATCCTCTCTTTTAGCTTCCTGTATGAGAAGTTGTGTTTTATCCTCCTTGACTTCCTCCCTGTGTAGTCCCCTCTAAACCCTCTTTCATTTATCCTCAAACTCTCAAGAACTATTCCTTTCCTCTTCTCTAAGGCTATCTTCACAATCTCGTGAGCGTATATCCACGCCCAGTAATCTCTCTTCTCTTTCCTACCGTCAAACAGGTGAGGTGTAGGAATTTCTCCGTAGCTTTTCAGATCCCCGTCTTTCCCTACCTCTGCCCAAGCTATATGTGATGGAAAAGCATTTAGGTCTATCCCTATTGCTCCGTTCTCAAAGCCTATCTCTATATCGGGAATTTCCTCCTCAAAGGTGAAGTATGCGTAATATCTTCCGTTTCTCTTTTGAACCCTCACAGAATAAGGAACTTCCTGAATGAGATAGCTCTCAAAGAGTCCCCACTTCTTGTGAGAGGTAACGATTTCAAAAAATATCCACTCCCTATTTCCCGCATTTACCCTGAGGTAAGGTTTTCCGTTCTGAATAACCAATCTCAGATTTAAGTTTCCGCCTTTTGACCTGTCTCCTCTTGAGTAGAGGTTCCCCTGTCTTTTCTCCTTCCACTCTCTCTTTAGCTTTGCTCTTTCTTTCTCGGACAGGTGCTTTTTAGAGAGCTTTTCAAAGAGGTCTCTTCCTCCGAAGATCACCTTTTCAGGCTTAAAACCAAGCTCCTCTGCGGATGCTATTATCTTCTGAGCTTCCAAAATCGCATCGTCCACGTATCTGGAGTTGAGGTTGAACTTTTCTTGAAGCTCTCTCTTTAGCTCATTCCTTTTCTTTCCTTCAAGTAGCCTTTTGTATGCGAATCTCATACATGAAGACCAGCGTCTCATAAGATCATCAAGTATTTTCTTTTCTTCCCCTTTAACTTTCAGCCTTGCCTGAACGGTAACTTTAGCCTTTGGCATTTTTCTTTTTCCCTCTACGAGACCCGTAAACCCTTGCTGCAAAAGATGTAACTATCGCTATTAAGTCCTCCGCAAGCTCTTTTGTTCTGTCCTCCTCGTTTTCTTCTCCGTTTAGAACTATAAGCTCCACTCCAAAGCTTTCAAGGAAAAACTTTAAATACTCATAACCGAATCTTGCAAGTCTATCAGGATATTCAATTACTACCTTTTCAACCTCTCCCCTTTTGACTTTATTCAAAAGTTTCCTGAGTCCTCTTCTGTTTTCATTTACTCCACTCGCTATTTCAGATATAACTTCATAGTTCCATCCTTTGGATTTTGCAAACTCTTCAAGCCTTGCTATTTGATTTTTGAGGTAATCTTCTTGCTTTTTTGTTGATACACGTGCATAAAGAATTACCTTTGGTTTTGATTTCTCCTCAATCATTCCGAGGAGTTTTTCTATGTCTTCCTTTTTGTATCTTCTCTTTCCTCCGGGTGTTTTAACAGGTCTTAATAATCCTTTCTTTTCCCAATTTAAAAGGGTGTTTCTATGAATGCCATAAAGCTCTTTTATTTTTTGTGCGGTTAATAGCATTAGTAGTAAATATGCTATAAATATGCTATTTTGTCTATACCAGTTCAACTGTTGCTACCTCCTTCTCTTTTTCTCTTTTTTCTTTTTAGTTTATCCGAGTGTGTGGAAAAGAATGTGTGCAAATAAACAAGGGAGGTGCTTCACATGAGGAAGTCTTTTAACTGGCTCTTCAGAGAGTTTTTGAGACGAAGAAACGCTTACATCTTCAGAAGGCTCGGACTCAAAGAAAAGACTATCTACAGCTGGCAGTTTGAGGAAGATGTCCCCCACTACAGACGTGACCCTATCACCAGAGCCTT
>CAZPVY010000164.1:0-2060 GCA_964590265.1 uncultured Aquifex sp.
ATTCTATCCCCTCCATCTGGAGGGGTTTCCTTCCTTAAAAAAGTTGACATCCTCATTTCAAGTTTCTCTTGTTTCAGCGCAGGATTTAAGTCAATAAGTTCTTCAATTTTATTTAAGACTTTTTTTTCAATCTCTTGCATTATTTTTAATCCTGTTTCTAAATTCTTATCTTCTTCATCTCCGATAAGATTTTCCAGAAAAGTTTCAAGTTCATTTATAATTCTTGATAACTTTTGCAACTCAAAGGAAGATCCCTCTTCATCTATGTCATCTATATCAACCAGTGTTGAAAGAATGTCATAATTTATATGTATTTCCGACAAGTAGAATTCATTTGTTTCATAATCTTTTTTTATTTTTGAATGTACTAAAGGTCCGGAGAATAACTTCTTGTTTGTATTTACTATTAATAATCCAGAACATAGAATAGTGTCTTTATCTTGTTTATTTTGAAACTCGTAGCAATCTATGAAATTTTTATTATCTAAAAACTTCTTTAGTTTATCTTCATCCGCATAAAATCCTATGGGGAGACATTTTTTTCTCCTACCGCGAGAAAATTTGGGTTTGAAAAGATGTTCAAAATGATAACTCTTTATAATTCTTCTGCTCGCTTCAGCAAGATACTCTACGTAAGATTTTACATTCTGCTCCATTTCTATCATTGTTAATCTCTTTCATTCCCAATTTCAAAAGGTTCCTTTATCCATTCTTTAAGGTCTTTTATCTTTTCATCAATTTTATCTTCTGTTTTCTGCATAACCTTCAGCAACTTTACTATACCTATAAGAATGAAAATTTGTAAAATTACTGATACAAAACAGAAAAAACCAAGTAGTATTAAAATAAATTCTTGCACCATCATAGTCATGATTATACCAAGTCATATATACTATGTTGCGATTGGTATATATAGAAAAATGGCATACAATTATTAGAGGTATGAGACCTTTGACTTTGAAAGGAATGTTATGGAAAGGCTTATTCGGGCATCTTCTAATTTAATTATATGTTTATTAAAAGTTTCAGAATCTCTTCCTCCATCCCTTCTCTATTGCTCTTGGTAAGCTCTATAAGAACCGCTCCAGGAAGTCTCCTGATCTCTCTCACCAGTGGGTGAACATCCCTTATAGGTATTGTGGCAACCACAGTTGTTTTTGGATCGTAAACTATCTCCCTTACAAGATCTCTGAATCTCTTTGAGAAGAGTTCCATCTTCCCTATCTCATCAATGATTATTACTTTACCTCTGTCTTCTTTCCTTGCCTTTTCAAGGAGAGGAAGGACAACATCTTCAAATCTCTTCACGTTCACACCGTAAGAGCCTACAAGGTGTTTTGAGGTAAAGGTTTTGCTTGCAAAGAGGGTTTGCCTGCCCTCGGTGGTGATAACCTTAAAACCAGTTCTCTTTTTTGTCTTTCTATCCCTTACCTCTTCCGTCCAGAAACCAACTGCTCTATCTCTGAGTTTTTCCACCATCTTCTTTATAAGAGTTGTTTTCCCTATTCCCGGCGCACCTGTTATAAAGATCTTCATGGATCCTCCTTTATCTTTTTATAGATTTCCGCAACCTGTTTTTTTGTACTTTCAAGATCTCCTGAATTGTCAATTACAAAGTCTCCATATTTTACCTTTTCCTCTATCGGCATTTGCTTCTTCCATCTTCTCTCAAAATCTTCCTCTGAGAAACCCTTTTTCACAGCCCTATCCCTGCAAACTTCATAAGGTGCATAGACTACCACGGTTTTGTCATAGTTTCTGTATGTTCCTTTTTCTATCAGTAGACTTGCCTCAACAAAAACAACTGCATCATCGGGAAGTCTTCTGCAGATCTCCTCAAGTTCCTTATAAAGAGCGGTGTGGGTTATCCTCTCAAGCTCTCCAAGCTTCCCTTCGTCTTCAAACACTATTCTTGCGAGCTTTCCTCTGTCTATGTTTCCCTCCTTATCAAGTATTTTTTCACCGAAGGTTTTTACAACCTTTTTATAAACAGGATGTCCCTTTTTGTAGAAAGAATGAATCACCTTATCTGCATCTATTACATAGGCTCCGAGCTCTTC
>CAZPVY010000165.1:0-2017 GCA_964590265.1 uncultured Aquifex sp.
AGATTTTGAAGGTAACATCGACACTTTTACGATCGTCGGAATACTTAAAAAGAATCGTCCCTGCACCTACCTCTACATCGTAAGGTTGCCATATCAGACAACCTTTATCCGCCCAGAAGCGGTGCAGGTTCATAATCATTTCCTGAAAGTACATGGGAAGTATTTTATAAGAGATGAAAACAATAGCCAAATTCTGGAGATCGGTAAACGGAAAGGTTGAGTGCTATCTCTGTCCTATAGAATGTAATCTCAAGGACGGGCAGGTTGGTTCTTGTGGTGTTAGAGTGAATCACGAAGGAGAGTTATACACTTATACCTACGGTTCCCTTATATCTGCGGCTATAGACCCGGCTGAGAAAAAGCCTTTATTTCACTTTTATCCGGGACACTTTACACTCACGATAGCAACTCCAGGTTGCAATCTTCACTGCAGGGGCTGTCAGAATTGGGAGATATCCCAAGTTTCTAAGGGAGAGGTGTTTGAGAACAAATTTTATATTGAAACAAACATACTACCTGAGGTTATTGTTGAAAAAGCTCTTGAGAGTGGTTGCGATAGCATATCCTACTCTTACTCAGACCCAATAATATTTGCCGAGTACATGATAGATGTTTCTAAGCTTGCCAGAGAAAAGGGTTTGAAGAACATCATGGTTACCGCAGGATACATAAACAGAGAACCTCTTGAGGAGATAGATAGATACATAGACGCTTACAGTGTAGATTTGAAATTCTTCTCGGACGATTCATACAGGCGATACTCAAAGGGAAGACTTCAGCCTGTCCTTGATACCATAAAATATGTATTTGAAAGAGGAAAGTGGCTTGAGATAACAACACTTATTGTCCCCAAATACCTTGACGAGGATCAAATAAGAGGTATTGCGAACTGGATAGCAAGCGAGCTTGCACCGTGGGTTCCTTGGCATATATCAAGATTCTTCCCCTACTACAGAGCAACTGACCTTCCTCCAACATCTGCTGAAGACCTGGAAAAAGCTTACGAGATAGGTAAATCCGAGGGTCTTGAGTACATCTATGTGGGTAATATGTTCGGGAATCGGCATGAGAGTACTTACTGTCCAAACTGTGGAAACGAGGTGATAGGAAGAAAAGGTTATATAATAACTAAGATTGATATAGATAACGGGAGATGTAGAGAGTGCGGTTATGAAATTAAGGGAAGATTCTGATCACTCAACCTCTATCCTTTGGGCTTTCTTCTTCTTCCCTTTGCTCTCAACCTTTCTCTCAAGAGTTTCAACCTGATAGTCAAGCAAGGTTTTAAAGATCTTTAGAAAGGACAGCTCGATGTTATACAGGTTTTTGATTATCTCCTCTCTTACTTCTCTGGGAGGGAGTAGGGTTTCAAATATACCCAGCAAATTTCTCTTCAGCTCCTGAACTTCCTCTTCTAAGGTTTCAACTTTCAGCTCTTCCTTCTTTTTAGCTGCCATATTATTAATATGTGATCGTGTTCTCTGAATGTCTATTGTAATAAAAAATATATGAGAAGACTTAAGAAGAAGGTTGCAGGTTTTATAGATAGTCTGATACCTATTGAGGAAAGGTTCTCTAATCCTTTGCTTTACAGGACAGCTTTTCTAAGGATAGCCCTGCTTGTCTCCCTCTCTCTAATAGGGTCAGGAGCCACATTTTTTTACGCAGTAATGGATTTTATAGAAAAGGATTTCTGGATTTCGGTAGTTGAATTTATTGTTAGTTTTGTATTGCTCCTCAATCCGGTTGTCGCACGTCGCTACAGGAATATTGATACTATGGCAACTCTATCAATAGTTTTATTTGGAGCGATATTTATAGTTACCATTTTTGATGAACTTCCTGAAGATAAATCCAGCCTGATATGGCTGAGCGTTGTCCCAGCTCTGATCTTTATCCTCAAGGGGAGAAGAGGAATTTACTGGTCTATTGGTTATTTATTGATACACTTTATGTTCTTTCTTATAAGCGGAAATGTAGATGTTGATACTCTTACAGATGCCTATTTGAGCTATCT
>CAZPVY010000166.1:0-1889 GCA_964590265.1 uncultured Aquifex sp.
AATTATTGAGAATAGAAGTTTTTACAGGTTGGGAGAAGAAAAGGAAAGAAAGGCAAATGTCAGAGTTATAGCCGCGACAAACCGAGATTTGCAAAAGATGGTTGAGGAAGGAGTATTCAGAAAGGATCTCTACTACAGACTTTCACAGATAGTGATAGAGATACCTCCTCTTAGGGAAAGGAAAGAGGATATACCGAAACTGATAGAGTTCTTCATAAAGAAAGCAAATGAGGAGTTTGGTACAAAGGTTAAAGGTGTAAGTAGCAAGGTTCTTGAAAAAGCTTTAAACTATGAGTGGAAAGGAAATATAAGAGAATTGAAGAACGTTATTTATAAAGCTGTCCTTGAAGCCAAAGAAGGCTATATAGATAGACTTGAGGTCATTGAGTCAAAGAAAGAAAAAAACATTAACGATTTAATACTTGAATGTATAGAAAACACTCCCGAGGAAGAGTTAAAGGGTCTTCTTCTCACCTTTGAAAAAAAGCTGATAGAACATCTTATGCAAAAATATGGAGGTAATAAAAGTAAAGTGGCTCAAATACTGGGTATATCTAGAAATACTCTGAGAATAAAACTTTCCTCCTTTGGTATTGAGTGAATTTAGTTTGGGCAAGTCTATGATGCTCTCGTCCATTCCACGGTAGTGTGCGATATTTTGAAATAGGGTAACCTTCTGGGGAACACTCTAAAACTCCAAACCTCAAGAAGCGAAAAATGGGCCTAATTAAGGAAGTGGTAAATGTTTGAACTTTATGTTCGCGCTTATGGTTAAAAAGAAGAGGAGGCTCAACCGTGCCTCCTCTCAAATGGGTTATACCCTCCTCCATATGCCCATCATTCCAATGTCTTCATGGCCAAGAATGTGACAGTGGAAGACTGTGGTGCCTGTATAGTCAAGAACAGGAACGAGCATGGTAACAGAACCCATTGCAGGAACATTTATTGTGTCTTTCAATCCGTTAATTGAAGAGTAAAGCTGAGCGTAGTTAGGATCACCACCTTGGATATTGAGTATTACCGCGGCATCTGTATGCTGATGGAAGGGATGATCCATCATGGTCTCATTAACAATTGTCCATATCTCATAAGTTCCAACAGGGGATTCAAGTATGTAAGGGTTCTCATCAAACACTTGTCTGTTTATTGCTCCCCATCTTTCCATGTTTCTCATGACAAAATTCAGAGTCATTCTTACCTCTCTTAAGGAAGAAGTATCCATATTTCTCAGCTCTCTTGCCCAAGTTGCTATCGGCGAGTTTATAGAAGCCGGAATACTGTCTTTGGCTTGAGAACCATCGTATTCCAAGGTGAGTAAAGTAACTTGGTCAGCACCGTTTACAGGAAGAGAAATTAGTCTGTATGTTCCCGGAGCCTGATCCGCTTTTACTAAAATGTCAACTCTTTCTCCAGGAGTGAGTAGTATCTCCGTAATAGGAACTGGGCTTTCTAAAAGATTCGCATCAGTTCCTACAAGATATAAGGTGTGATTCTCAAGAGAGAGTCTATAGTATCTGTTTACACTTGCATTAACTATCCTCCACCTCTGAACCTGACCAGGTCTTATGTTCAGAACGGGATTCACCTGACCATTCACCATTACAATATCACCAAGAATGCTCATGTAATCCTGTCTTGTCCACTCGGTCGGTTCGTTACCGATTATGCTTATGTCGGTGAGAATCATTACGTGTTCTTCAAAATCTTGAAGTTCCGTGGTATCGTCCTCTACTATAAGTGCCCCGCCGGCAAGACCCCTCCAGAACTGCTCCGCAACCCTTCCGTGGACATGGGGATGGTAAAAACCCATCATACCGCCCCACTGTTTTGAAAGGTTATACTCAAACCTAAGTGAGTCTCCCGACTTAAATTCAAGTAATATGTTGTCT
>CAZPVY010000167.1:0-1803 GCA_964590265.1 uncultured Aquifex sp.
AGGAGCTCAGAGAGTGGATCAGAAGTTTCAAGGTCAGAATACTTAAAGACGAGAAGAAGAGGGTTTACTACTTCCTCGGTGGAGACAAAAAGAAACTTATCTCTATCTTGCTGTAAGCAAGAGAGGAGAGAAGAACCTTTACTCTTCAGGTTCCTCTTTCAAAAATGCACCCACAGAGGTGGGAAGGGGGGATGGAGGAATATAATCGCTGGACATAGCTACATTTTCCGTCTCTGATCCTCTTGTACTTTCGTCTTCAAAGGTTATCGTCATGACGATCCTATACTTATTGTCTGAGCTGTCGTGGCTCTTGAACAGGTATCCGAGCACAGGAATGTCTTTAAGAAAAGGTATTCCGCTTTCTGCTATCTCCTTGCTTGTCATAGCACCTGTGAAGAGGACAAGGGTTTCTCCTCTCCTGATCACTGTCTGAGACAAGTTGGATTGCTCGGATGTGGTAGGAAGGGCTATCTTGTTCTCAAATCCGGAAAGGTTTACCGACTCTGTATCGAGTTTCTTCAGTTTTTCTCCTTTTCTGAAGAGGTCTACCACAACCCTGTCTTCGTCTATGTAATAGGGAACGATGTAGAGGGATGTTCCTGATCTGGATATGTCCTCAGTTTGCATAGTTATCGTGGGTGTAGCATTCTGAGTTTGCCCCTGCCCCGGAGCAACGTAACTGAGCTGGAACCTTGAGATTATCCTTGTCTTTTCCTTCTGTTCATAAACTATGGGTTGTCCATTGAGCGCGAAGAGCTGGGCGTCTTCTACGATCTTTGCTTTAAATGTGTTGTGTAGAAAGTTAAAAAATGCTTCTGCATCCCCTCTTATGACACCTACCGAGAATATCCCGTTTGTCCCCGCAGGGGTAAAGCTTATAGGGAAGTTCCTTGAAAGCAAGGAACGAAAACTAATGGAGGTTGATGTCCCTTTGTCGTCCCTGATAATGGCAACCCTAACCCTTAAAGGTATAGACATGGTGAAGTTTTTGTTTATCTTGCTTATCGCTTCCTCTATCGACTCAACCTCTGACTTTCTCCCGAAGACAAATACAAAACCTGTCTGTGATACGGAGACCTTAGATTTGCTGTCGTAAAGAAGTTTTGAAAGATTTTCCTCTATACCATCTATAAATTTCCTGTCGTAGACTATTTTGACTTCTTGAGTTCCTGTGTTTATCTCCTTCTTCATAAGGGGTAGCGTCAGTCTATAAGTCTTCCCCTCATACTTGTATATTACTATTCTCCCTCCTTCCTTCTTCCACCATAGGTCAAACATCCCTGTTATTTCGTCAAGAACCTGATAGAGCGGTTTTCCCTCAGCAAAGTAGGAAACCTGCATATACTCGTTGTTTGCTGAGGAAGGGTAATTTATCTCCCTTAAAACTATCGGTATGCCCGCTTGCTGGGAGATTATTGACATAAGAAAAGGTAGGGGAACCTGTTTCGTATTAATGGATATCGGTTTCATCAGAATCCTATCTCTAACCTGTTTATGAATATGAGCAACCTGTCCTTCTACAGAAGAAGGTGCATACCTCCAATCGGGCTGGGCTATTGCTACTGAGAAGATAATGTTGGCAACCAGAAGGTAGCTACCTATTTTCGTTCTCATGCTTGCATCCTCCTAATTCTCAATTCTATATTAATTTTGGTTATTTTGCAAAATTAGTAAAGATTGTGTATGATTTATTTAACGGAGGTTAGAGATGGGAAAGGTTCTGGTTGTTCCGCTTGCGGTAGCAGTTATCTCTTTCTCCTTTGCTCAGGATGACGTTTACAAGAAAGCGAGGGAAAAGGTTAA
>CAZPVY010000168.1:0-1792 GCA_964590265.1 uncultured Aquifex sp.
GGGATGATCTGGCCGAGCGTGCCCGAGGCGCAGATCGTCCCGCAGGCGAGCGGCTCACTTTTCGGGATTAAAGACATCGTAGTTTCCTTTTTTGATATTCTCTACCAGCTTTGTATACCAGCCTTTCATAGCCTGAGCGTAAACCTGAGTTTCAAGCCCCCTTGCAAGGGTTCTTCCAAGAGTTGAGTAAAGGGCTTCAAGGGGCAGGTCAAAATCTTTCAGAACTATGCTGACAGTTTCCCTGATACCGTGAAGGTCTCTTGCATACATCGTCAGAACGCGGGCGAGAGGTCCTACTTCTACGGAGTAGTCTTTGTATCTTGGAGCCTTCAGCCAAGAGTACTTATCTTCAACGTTTAGATATTCATAGGGAGGTTGAGGACCTGTGTAGTTAAGCTCAGTTTCTCCTTCCCAAGGGTGAAGAGGCTTTTCATCTCCGACCGAGTATCTGTACCAGCTGTGAGTTACATACTCTTTTACCTCCTTGAAATCAACATCCTCAACTTCTTCCAAATTTCTGTTCTTTATAAAAGTAGGGGGAATAAACCATTTCCCTTCCCTGTGAGAGTCTCTCTCTGGCTCTCCGAGAACAAGGAAGTTACCGAGACCTTCTCCCTTAAAGAACCAGTCTCTGTAAAACTGCCCGAGCGCGATAAGGTCGGGGAGATATACATTCTCAACAAACTCATTCATCTCGTCAATTAAGCCTCTCACTCTCTCCAACCGTTCTATGTTTATAGCCGTGTCACTTGTCGGATTTATAGGTGAGGGCATTCCACCAACTGCAAAGTTGGGGTGCGGGTTCTTTCCCCCAAAAATGGTATGAATCTGAACTATCTTCGTCTGCCAGTTAAGAGCATCAAGATAGTGAGCGACAAGCATGAGATTGAGTTCAGGAGGTAGTTTGTATTCGGGATGATTCCAGTATCCTTTGCTGAATATACCGAGCTGTCCTCTTTCAACTTGCTGGGCTATCTTCCTCTGAACGTCCCTGAAGTATCCTGAAGTTGATTTTTCGTAGTTAGAGTACCTCCGAGCAAGCTCAGAGGTCTTTTCGGGATCGGCTTTCAAAGCTGAAATGGGATTTACCCAATCAAGGGCGTGAAGGTGGTAGAAGTGAACCACATGGTCGTGAACAAAAAGAGTTCCTATCATCAACTTTCTAATTAGTGAAGCGTTCTCGGGAATCTTTATGTCAAGGGCATCCTCCACCGCTCTTATTGAGGCAAAGGCATGAACAGTTGTGCATACTCCGCAAATCCTCTGAGCAAAAGCCCAAGCTTCTCTTGGGTCTCTACCCTTCAGGATTATCTCAATTCCCCTGACCATAGTTCCTGAGCTATAAGCTCTCTGAATAACTCCATCTCTAACCTCAGCTTCTATCCTCAGATGTCCCTCAATCCTAGTGATGGGGTCAATAACTACCCTTTTCATCCCTCTCCCTCCTCTATCGCCTCAGCAACGAGGTCTATAAGGCTCAGGAATCTATAGTCTCTGTTCAGCTCCTGTGCACCTTTATTCAGAGCAAGCATGCAGTTTGCACAGTAGAAGGCAACGCTCTTAACACCGATCTTGTCAAAAAGTTCCGCTTTGGCTAAAAAAGCCTTCTGCCTGTGGTAGTCTGCTTCGTGTTCAACAACAACACCTCCTCCGCCCCCGCAACAGATGTTCTTCTCGGGGAATTCTACCGAATCCCTGAAGTCCTCGGCTATCAACCTCAAGATATTTCTCGGTTCTTTCAAAACTCCTCCTCTCCTTCCTATCTGACACGAGTCATGGAGTGTTACCTGAT
>CAZPVY010000169.1:0-1785 GCA_964590265.1 uncultured Aquifex sp.
AAAAGGCGAAAATATTTTAATGGGTACCGGTACAAGCTTGGTTAAACATTTTATTCATCCGCTTAATAAGGTAGGAAACCACAAGAAATTCAAGAAAAAAGAACACTGCGGTAAAAGGGTTGTTATAGAGAATGAATATCTCTACTGAAAAAAGTAAAGCCAAAGGAAAGGAATAAAGAAAGCCAAAAATTCCAAGGGCTATATATAGGAATATCCCACCAAAGGTTATATTTAAACTGTCAAAGAACAAGGATATACTTAAAAAGTTTCCTATAAGACCTAAAAGAGTCAAAGTTATCAGGACTAAAGGTTCTTCCTTACCTTTCATTAACGTGCGCCTCTATAATCGCACCTCCCAGCAGCAGGTCCCCGCTGTAAAAGGCAATAACTTGCCCCGGTGTGATACCCCTCACCTCTTCCTTGAATTTGATTTTATATCCATAGGAAGTTCTTTCCACACTTTCAACTGGCACCGGACTGTGTCTGTACCTTATCTGAGCTGAGACGTTTTCCCACTTTTCAAAAGGCACATGAAAATTTATATCCTTAACGTAGAGCGTATCATTGTAAAGATACTCCTCCTCTCCGACTATTACTGTATTTGACAGAGGATCTATCTCAACAACGTAGACAGGTCTGCCTATGGATACACCAAGTCCCCTTCTCTGTCCTACGGTGAAGTTGTAAATCCCTGTATGCTTTCCAAGGATCTTTCCGGAAACGTGCTTTATTAAACCCTCTCTCTTGCCGGCTATCCTGCTCAGATACTCTCCGGGAGATTTTCCCATCAGAAAACATACTTCCTGTGAGTCCCTTTTGTCTGCCACTTCAAGACCATACTTTCTTGCTATTTCCCTTACTTCCTCCTTGGTCATATTCCCGAGAGGAAATTCAAGAAGTTCAAGGTCTTCCTTCTTTACAAGGGAAAGGAAGTAGGACTGATCTCTTCTCCTGTCAATACCTCTTCTTATAACTCTTCCGTAATCTGCGCTCTTTTCAATTCTGGCATAGTGTCCTGTTGCAAGTCTGTCTATATCTGCAACGGCTTTTAGGTATCTTGCAAAGTAGCCTGTTTTTACATCTCTGTTGCATACCGCACAGGGATTAGGAGTCCTGCCGCCGAGGTATTCTCGCACAAAGTAGTCTATGACCCTTTCTTTGAATATCTTTTCCCAGTCAAAGGTAAGGTGAGGTATTCCGAGTCTTTGAGATACCCTCGCTGCATCCTGAACATCTTTCGGAGAGCAGCATATGTTGTAAGTTCCTTCTATCTCACATGTCTCTACGGTGTGGAATCGCAGAGTAACGCCTATTACTTCATGACCCTGTTCTTTAAGAAGCAGTGCGGTGACGCTGCTGTCAACGCCACCGCTCATTCCAACGGCAATTCTCATAGACTTTTGAATTTAATCCTTTGGGATGAACTTGGAAGTGTAAAAGCTGTACATGAAGTCTATTATTTCCGAATTGAGCTCCCATTTTTTTATCAGCTGATTGTCATTTCTGACAAGCTCAAGGGCTTTTACCAAAAGCATATAAGGAGGATCATTCTTTTTCAGAAGACCTATGCTCAGCATACCGATTAGGGTATGCCTTACGTCTTCAGCTATTCCTTCCATCATCATGTCAAATCTGAACTTCTCGTATATCTTTTTTCTCTCTTCTTCATTCTTGTTTATCATATCTCTGGCGAACGCGCAGATCTTAGCCCATGTCCTAAGAGTGCTTTCCCATTCTTCTTTTGGGAGTCCTTCAAGTTCAATGTTTATGTAGTTTAGCAGATAG
>CAZPVY010000170.1:0-1782 GCA_964590265.1 uncultured Aquifex sp.
AGCAGGAACACCACTCAGTATCCCTACCGCAAAGGAAGAAACTGCTATTATCCCCAATCTTTTAAGCATCATTCCCCTCTCAGAAATCTCTTAATAATGGCTTTCTTCTCTTCATCGGAAGCACGTTTGAGAAACTTCTTTATAACCCTCTCCTTCTCTTCCTTCATCTCTCTTCTCTTCTGAACTTCCACACCCTCTTCTCTGACCACTACGGGCGCATATCCCTTTCTTCCCGCTTTCCATTTTTCAAGCTCTCTCTTTATGATTTCCAAGTCCTTGAGAAGGAGATCCCTGTTCAGGACAGAAGGGTCTATATCCTGAGCTTTCTCTATCGCTTTGTTCAGATGATAGAGAACTCCATCTACACCAAAGCGGGGCTCAACATAGACAGAGTTGAGATCCATACCGAGAAGACCGTCCTCAGATTCCTTCCATACAACCTCAGCATTTACATCTTTGAGAGAAAGTTTCTTTGCAAGAAACTCAGCGTCAGCTTGTCTCTCATACACACCGTAGACTATATAGTCTTTGGTAAGCATAGGTTTGACACCTTCTCTGAGACCTGCAAACACATAAAAAGCTACATACTCGAGAGGAAGGTCTGTCAGCGGGTAAACAACCCACCATCCAGAAGGAACACGAACCCTCTTTGCTTGCTTCATGTAGTATCCCATCCTGAAAGCATCAAACCACCCTGTCAGATAAGCAGATCTAAGCTCTTCATAGGAATCAGGGAAAGACACCCCGATCGCAAGCAAAGAAACAAGTCCTGCAACAGCTATCTTTATCCTCCTCATATTCGTCCTCCCTTAGAAAAGAGTTCCTCCATCTCCTCCTGTTCCTGTACTACCCCCTGTACTACCTCCTCCACCGCCAGTTATGATTTCCTGCGGGTAAGCAAAGAAAGATACGGGAACAGAAGTGGAAAGAGTTGTTCCGTCCTCGAGCTGAACTTCTACATTCAAAGACCCCTCCACATACATACTCGATTGTCCGTTCCACTGATGGTTATAGAGGGTTGCATCTATTGAGGGACTGAAATCGTACTTTTTCCTCTCAGAATACTTGATCGTGAGAGGAGAGCTCTGGGGGGCAGAAAAGGTGACTGTTACCTGTCTCCCCTTCTTGCTTATGGTGCAGGTGCTACTTGATGTCTCCGTATCGCAAAGAAGGGTGTTCCCGAGATACACACCTATCCAGTCTCCATACTTTATCTTCAAAGACAGGTTCGCAGGATCCGATCCGTCAGAAGGAAGGACATAGCTGTAGTTGAGACCGTCAGAAGTCCCTGTCTGATATTGATAGCTTATGGAAGTGGTGACAGGAACAGTTGTAAAGCTAAACTTGAAAGAGTAGTCTATCTGTCCAGTAGTATAGATGATGCTCCCGCTACAGTCTCCTTTCAGTATCCCTCCCTCGTCCCAGCACATTTGGGAACCGCTGACTATATAGGTCATATTCAGATCCGTGGGAGAGGTAACATTATTGACCGCTATGTTTACAATAGCGTTCGTGTAGTCTATAGTCCCGCTACAGTTTGTCCCTCCTCCTTGCTGAACTATATTCCCGCTTCCGTCATCTATACAGGTAATACCTGTCCCGACAACATCTACCACGAAGGTTGAAGGGGATATGGTGTTTGCTGTGTTTACACCTTTTACGAGAGCAACAGTAACTGTTCCCAGAGAAGAATCGTATCCAGAGTATACGGTATTAGCAACAAAATCTCCAGGGGCAGACATCTGTACAGAACCCTCAAGTATGGGGTAGTAACTTGCGTAT
>CAZPVY010000171.1:0-1754 GCA_964590265.1 uncultured Aquifex sp.
CTACAATCAGCAATCCCGCCAAAAACCTATTCATATTTGAACCCCACGAGATATGGTTTCCCGTGAATTATCCTCATATAAAGCTTGAAAGTCGCTGTCCTGTTTTCTATTTCCTCTCCTCCGACCTCCTTCCTGAGCCTCCCTTTAACGGATATTTCCCTCGTTTCGGGATCAAGCTTCCAAGTTCCCTCAAAAGGATGGAACACCTGCTCAATTCTGTCTTTCTTTATGCGCCTCCCTTCCTCTATAAGCGTGAGTTTTATATCATCCGAGTAAGCATACTGGGCGAGCAGTTTTACCCTCTCTTCTACATTTTCGGGGTTGAAGTTGGTGATGAGGTTGGTGAAGTACCTTGCCCAGAGAAGCACATACTCCTTTCCGCCTACATACACCTTTTCATAAGGCGGAAGGTACACGACTATCTCCCTTTTGAGGGACAGGGAGATGACAATGAATATCAGGGCGAGGTTTACCACAAGCAGAAACCCGACCAGTATAAGGAGTATTCTGCTCTGCTCTCTCAGGTTTTCCCATATTTCCAGATATTTCATGCTCTGACCTCTTTCTCCGTAGGCGGAAGGGTTCCCGGGGGAGAGTAAAAACCGAGCTTAAAGGCGAGGAGCTTGTAATACCCTCTGCCTTTCCTCTTAACGTATCTGTAATAAAGAACCGCAACACCCAAGCTTGCGAAGAAGCCTTTGAATACACCTATCAGCCATATAAGGGGCACCGCAAATACCAGGAAAACAATAAACATGTCTATGGGTATAATCCCGAGAGCCTTAGGGTCGTCATCCACGTATCTGGGTATCCTGTAAACTTTCCTCTCCATGGTTATTTCTTACCAGCTTGTTCCGAAAGCGGCGCTTCCTGCCTCAAAGAACGTCTTTGCAAGCCCGACCAGTCCGCCGACAACAACCGAGAATATCACCCCGTATGCAAGAGGCTTAAAAGAGTGCATCACGATAGCTGCGATGGTAGAAATGATTATTCCTACAAGTGTAATGAACTTCCCGAGGTTACCCGTTATCCAGGTAATCAGAAGGTTGGAGAGGTTTGCCCACGGGTCGGTTGTCTGGGCGAAAACCGTATCACCTGCACCTATAAGAAGAGCAAGGAGAACTACGGACAGAGTCCTGAGCTCGGCGTGGTGAATGTAAAAGAACGCTTTAACCTTGCGGAAACTCCTCATGGCATATACCTCCCTTCAGATTTGAAATAGCGTTCTTGACATACTCACCTATCCAGAAGACCTTTTCCTGAAGCTCCTCCGAGTGCAGGCTTTCATCCGCCTGCATGGCTTCCTCAAGGAGCGTCCTGAACTTCTCAAAATGAAACTTCGCACTCTCAAGGAAGACCAAAGCTCTCTTCTCCATGGAACTCCTCCACCTCTACTTTTCTGCATTCTTTAAAGAACCTCTCCCCCGGAACCCAGCAGTGATCCTCGCCTTCAGCGCTGATAGATCTGATCATGACACCGTGCCTGCGGAGTATATCAGCAACACTCGTGGCTCTCTTTTCGGACAGGGAAATGTTGTAGCTCCTGCTTCCTTCCGGGGATGCAAAGCCCGATACTATAACCTTCTCCCCTCTCCCGAATATCTTCAGCTTATCCGCTTCTTCTTTCTTAACTTCGTGGGAGTCGAAATCAAAGTAAATCGTGGTCTTCTTTGTATAAACGTATATTTTGTTTTCGGGAAACCACACCTTCACAAAATCCGTATCTGCATCTCCCTGGTAAATCAGCACGCTCA
>CAZPVY010000172.1:0-1717 GCA_964590265.1 uncultured Aquifex sp.
TATTGCTTTAACCTATTTACTCTCAATTTGTCTACTTTTTTTAAACAGGCTCAGACGGTTTAAAAATCCTTGATTTTTAAGTAATAGCTCTTCTCACTGTCAGTTTTTATAATATTAATTTAAAGAGGGAGTTATGCTCGGCTTTGTTCTCCCTGCCCTTTTCGGTATAGGGATTGCCTTTGCAGGAGGAAAAGTTATGAAAGTAGAAAGTAAAGCTTTTAGGGAGGGAGAAACTATTCCAGTAAAGTACACCTGTGATGGAGTTGATATATCCCCTTCAGTAAGCTGGTCTGGAGTACCGGACGGGACAAGGAGCTTTGTACTTATAATGGATGATCCAGACGCTCCGATAGGAACCTTTACCCACTGGGTAGTTTACGATATTCCCGGGAGCGTAAGAGAGCTTAATGAAGGTTTTCCCAAAGCTGATCAGATAAATACCATAAAGCAAGGTGTGAACGATTTTGGATACGTAGGTTACGGTGGTCCCTGCCCTCCTAAGGGACACGGCTACCACAGGTACTTCTTCAGAGTTTATGCGCTTGATATAGAGAGCCTTGGGCTACCTGCAAAGGCAACACGAAGACAGGTTGAAGAAAGAATGAAGGGACATATACTGGGTGAAGGCTCACTGATGGGAAGATATAAAAGAGATTAGATCATCTGGTAGTCGGGGGTAGTTCTTGATCACCTTGCCTTTTTCATCAATTAAAAGAGTTGCTGGCAGGAATATAAGGGTTACCTTTCCCGCAAAATTTCCCTTTGGATCTGCATAAACAGGATAGTTCGGTTCTATTTTGTTCTGGGCAAGAACCGTTTGGACATCATCCTTGTCCATCATAACGGCTACCGATATTAGCTCTATCTTTTCCTTTATCTTCGGATACAAAGCGGTAAGTCTTCTAAGGTCTTCTGTATGCCCTATGCATGTTCCAGACCACACATACACTATAAGGCGTTTTCCTCTGAACTTCTCAAGATTTAGAGTCCTACCGTTCAAATTGTATAGCTCTGTATCGTAAACTCCGCTCTCTGAACAGGAAAGTATAAAGAGAAGGATGAAAAGCAGAACTTTCTGCATTAGTACATCATCTTCATATTCATTCTTTTTACAGATGCTTCAACAGTGATTTTTCCGCTCTTTTTGAATATGAGAATTATCTTCACCTTATCTCCAGCCTTCAAAGGCTTTTTAAGATCTATGAGCATTATGTGCTTGCCCATGGGTCTGAACTCTACCGAGCCTCCTGCAGGAATTTTAACCTCCTTCAGTCTTCTCATCTTCATCATACTGTCTTTCATTATCGTTGTATGGATCTCTGCGATTCTGGAAGCATCACTTCTCACTCCTATCAAAATGTCATCTTCGTTTCCCGTGTTTCTTATCCTTAGGAAAGCTGCGCTCATCACTGATACAGGGGGAACTTCCCTTACCCACGCATTCTCAACCACTATCTGGGGCTTTGAAAAAGCCAAGCCTATCAGAATAAGAAGACCTGCAAGTAGTTTCATCTTTAACCTCCCTAGAGGAACCTCTTTATGTCCTCTGCTATAAATTCTGGCTTTTGCTTCGTTGAAGGGTATATCAACTTCAAGTTCCCTTCAGGATCTATAAGATATATAAAGGCTGTATGATCTACGAGATACCCCCCTTCCGATTCTCCTTCAACTTTCTTGTAAAAAGCCATGTAATCCTTAGCAACCTTCTTTATATCCT
>CAZPVY010000173.1:0-1696 GCA_964590265.1 uncultured Aquifex sp.
TAAAAACCGCTCTTAATATGATTTCAGCCGGAGCAGATAGAATAGGAACAAGTAGCGGTTTTGATATTTACAGAGAAATCAAAGGGGATTAAATTAATTAGCCATGAAGTTCTTAGAGGAGCTTGAGGAAACGAAAGAACTTGTAGTTAAGATGGCAAAGCTCGTTCAGGATGCGATAGACAAAGCTATAAGATCCCTGAACGAACAAAACGTTGAGCTTGCAGAGGAAATAATCAAAGGGGATGATGATATAGATTCTCTTGAAGTTGAGATAGAGAGAAGATGCATAAGGATGGTTGCTCTCTACCAGCCGGAGGCATCCGATCTAAGGCTCGTAATGGGAATCTACAAGATAGTTTCAGATCTTGAGAGAATGGGAGATGAGGCAGAGAACATAGCGGAGAGATCAATATTCCTTGCTCAGGAACCACCTCTGAAACCTTACGTTAACCTTACCCTTATGGCTCAAATGGTTAAGGAGATGGTGAACGACAGCGTTATCTGTTTTCTTCAAAGGGATACCATGCTTGCCAAAAAGATAATAGAGAAAGATGATATGATAGATGAGCTGTATCACCAGCTTGAGAGAGAGCTAATCACCTATGTCATGGAGGATCCGAGAAACATAAAGAAGGTCATTCATCTGTCCTTTGTTGCAAGGCATTTTGAGAGGATAGCTGATCATTCGGAGAATATAGCCGAGATGGCTATATACTGGGCAGAAGGCGAGATTATAAAGCATCATCATATAAAAGAAGGAGAAGGTGAAGCGTAAGCTTTTAACAGGTTTAATTCTTTTAATCGCTCTTGTCGGTATAAATGTAGCTTTTATAAACAACCTAAGGAACCTTCCCTATGCAAACTACTACGTACTTCTCCTTGCGATAAACATAGACCTTCTCGCTCTGATAGTCATAACCGTGATCATTCTGAGAAAACTCATAAAGGTATACGTAGGCACAAAGAGAAACATTCTCAGAAGAAAGCTCGCGAACATCCTGTTCCTTTACCTGTTTTTACCTCTTCTCGTGATGAATGTGGTGTCCATAGTGGTCGTGCTTCAATCAACAAAAACCTACTTGAGCTCAAAGACAAGAGCTCTATCAAGTTCAGCTGAAAAAGTATACAGAAACCTTTATTCCTCGGAGCTTTCAAAGATAGAGATGTACAAGAGCATTGTATCAACCCTGCTGGAAGCAGGTCTTTTTGATGATCTCAGCAGAATAAAGGATGTGGAGAGCGTGATCAAGGTTCCGGAGTGCAAGTTTGAGGTTTCGGAAAGGGAGTTCAGCTATACCTTGTGTTTAAACGTGAAGGGGACTCCTTATAAGGTCGTAATAAAAAAGAATCTGAGTCTAATAAAGGACATATCCGAGTTTGGAGAGCTTGCTCTTGATGTCAGAGCTTTTGTCAAAACGCGGGACATAATAACCGGTATATTCGTGTTCTTCATCGTCTTTATCACACTCGTTACCCTTCTTGCAACTGTCTGGCTTGGAATGCTTGTAGCAAGGCACATAAGTGAGCCTATAGAGAAGTTATCCAACAGAGCCATGAGGATAGCGAAGGGAAACCTTGATATTGAGATAGAAGAGAAGAAGACAGGTGATGAGATAGAGGAGCTTTTTAAAGCTTTCAGAAAGATGAAAGAGAACCTCAAGAGTATGTACGAAGAACTCAAAAGGGAAAGGGATCT
>CAZPVY010000174.1:0-1594 GCA_964590265.1 uncultured Aquifex sp.
GACGCGATACGACAAGATATTTATAGCTAGGGAAGTAAAAGATATATATCCAGAAAAAGAATTGAATAAAATATTAAGTAAACTGGAAAAGCTTATATATGAAAATAATAAATCTAAAGAAATAAAGAATATTTTAGCTAAATATGTTCCTTATTATAAACCATACTTAAGGTAAGAAAGTCAGGGAGGATATAGCACATATGGGAGAAGTATTTAGAAGACTATCTTCAAGATTTGAACAACCTCAGCCCTGATAAGAAGGGTGTTTTTTCATATTAAATCTTATCACGCCTGCTGGTATTACAGCATAAACAGAGTATAAGGAAATTGTGAAAAGATTGAGAAAAGCTTAAAACAGCATGGGAGTGAAAGCTTAAACGTAGACAAACACATTATCAGTGTAAGATAAACCTATAAGCAGGCACTATATGGACTGTTAAATTTTTATAACTCATTTTGGAGCTTTGGTCGTAGGTGATTACGTATCCTTCTTTGAGATTAAAATAAGAGCATGCTTCTTTTAATCCTTCAAGTTCGCGATGGAGTGTTTCGCTATCCGTTATATCAAAGCAAACCTGAACAGCCATGCTTTCATTCACTATGAAGTCACATTCTTTCTTCTCTATTTTGAGTTTTTAAGAGAAGTTCTCTGAAGATTAAGTTCTCAAGAAGAGTTCCTTTCCCCCTTTCACCGAGATCCCTTATACTCCTCAGAAGACCCTGATCTATCAGATATATCTTTTTCTCAGCCAGTTCTGACTTTAATATGGACCTATAGTGTTTTTTTAGCAATCTTACAAAATACACACTTTCCGCATAGTCATAGTCAAGGTATCTATAAAGCGTATCTTTACCCGTTTTACGGAGATAAATCGCGAAGTATTCTCTGCTAATCTCTTGAGAAAATATTTCAATATCAAGATATCTTTTACCTTATACCTTTCAGCTATGTCCCTATAAAGCATGGTTTCAACGTATTCCTGAAGGGTTTTGATTTTTAAACTTTCTTCTAAGAATACAGTTTCCGGAAAACCTCCAAAGTAGAAGTACTCCTCAAATAGTTTTATGAGCTTTGCTTTCCTTATAACTTCTTTCACTCTTACAAGGAAAAGATATAGCAATTCTTTCCTTCTGTAAAGGAAAATTTTGTTGGTTTGAAAACCGCCTTTGGTGGATAATGGGAGTTAGGAAAAATTTTGCATCTAGTCCTCTTCTTCTTGAAGAAGAGAGTGCAAAGCAAAGTGCGTGAGTACCGTTAAAATAGTATTAAGGAGGAGCAATGCTCTACGTTTACAGATTCAGACTCTATCCCAATGAGGAGCAAAAGCAATTCTTAAACAGACAGATAGGGCATTGCAGGTTCATCTACAACAAACTCCTTGAAATATCAAAAAGAGACTACGAGCAAGAAGGCAAGAAATGGAACTATTATGAATACAAAAAACTTCTACCCAAGCTCAAAGAGGAATTCCCCTTCCTCAAAGAAGCCAACAGCCAATCCCTGCAGGAAGCAGTTAAGTGGCTTGATAGAGCTTTTAATCCTCATGCGGTCGGGGCTAAACTTATGAGGCCGGCCTGGACCACGTGGGGCGCT
>CAZPVY010000175.1:0-1588 GCA_964590265.1 uncultured Aquifex sp.
AACTACTTTCAACAGTTTGGAGAGGTACCCCCACTTAACGCAAATGAACCATAACAAAGTGTGATGATACTTTAAAGCGGAGAACAGCATAAAACTTTAAGATATTATCCATCTTTATTGTACCTATAGTTTAATTTTAAGGTTACTGTTACGGTTGCTTTTGTTTACAACAGTGTAAGTGTCATAACAATTGCTTGATAATTAAGGAGATATTGGAAGTTTCCAGGTATAAATGGCGATACAATGGGTTTCATAGAATTTGCTATTGATTGTCAGGTCTTTTAAAACATATTAAAACTAAACTTAAACAAATAATAAGAGTTCATATGGCAAATTCTGAACAACTTAAGATCCTAAAAAAGGGAGTCAAAGTTTGGAACAAATGGCGGAAGGAAAATCCAACTGTAGAGGTTGACCTTAGTGGGGCAGATATCAGAGGCATGGATATTAGATTTGCAGATTTAAAAAGTGTGAACATGATAAAGACAAACATCTCCAGTGCAAATCTCTCTTATGCAGATCTTAGCGAAGGACGACTTAACCATATATTCGCTCCAAACGTGGACCTTGCGGATGCAAATCTTAAAGGTGCAGATTTAAGTGGTGCTTTTCTTGCGGATGCAAATCTATCAGGAGCTGATTTCAGTAAGGCAAAACTTGTAGATGCAATACTCTCCCTGTCAAAATTCATTGGTACTAAACTTAATAAGGCAGATTTAAGGAGAGCAGCGCTTTCTCACTCATTCTTTATAAAAGCGAACCTAGAAGGGGCGAATCTTGAAAAGGCGCAACTCGACAAAACAATATTGGCTGATACTACATTTCATAATACAAAAGGTCTTGGTGAATGTAAGCATTTATCCCCAAGCATGATAGATGACAAAACTCTTATTAAATCAGGCCACTTACCCCTTAGCTTTCTTCGAGGCTGTGGCCTCCCAGATGAAGTAATTAAATTCTATCAATCAATTTGGACTAAACCTATTCAGTTCCATTCTTGTTTTATTTGCTATTCCACCAAAGATAGAGAGTTTGTAAATAAATTGTATAATGACCTTCAAAATATTGGTATTCGAACATGGTACGCCCCGGAAAACTTAAAGATCGGAGATAAGTTCAAAGACAAAATAGATCAAGCTATTAAATCTCATGATAAGCTCCTGTTGGTTCTATCAAGGAACTCAGTAAATAGCGAATGGGTAGCCGATGAGGTAGATCGTGCTAGAAATCTAGAGGAAAAAGAAGAGAAGCAGATTTTGTTTCCTATCAGGATCGATAACACTGTTATGGAGTTAAGTTTTGGATGGGTCTCTTATTTAAGAAGGAACAGGCATATAGGAGACTTTACAAGGTGGAAGAATAGAAAACATTATGAAAAGGCTTTTCAAAGATTAACAAAAGATCTCAAAGCGAGTAACAAACGAACAAGTTCGATATAAGAAAGAATTAGGAGAAATAGTGGAGAATGTAGTCTATTTTCTTGGGGCTGGCTTTTCAGCTCCCTTGGGTTTGCCAGTAATGAGTAACTTCCTGGAAATGTCTAAAGATCAATTCGCTGCAACTCGAGGGAATTCAGAAGGTGAGAAAT
>CAZPVY010000176.1:0-1547 GCA_964590265.1 uncultured Aquifex sp.
TCAAGGAGCTCTTCGGGAGAGAGGCCTGAGAGCCTGAGGAGAGCCTGTCCGAGAGAGCCTATCCTCATGGCGTGCACCTCCTTTTAGTTTTTTGAGGGGGACGGCACCCCCTCGTCCGAAGCCCCCGAGGACAGAAAAGGACCTCGGAGGAGGGGGCAACCGCCCCCGGAGGCACACGCCGCGGCTCTCCCTTAAGGAGGCACCTGCCTCAAGCCGCCACCGTATTCAACTGCCAAGGAGCCGGCGGGTCTATATCAACCCCGCTTTTATTTAGAATTTAACACCTTAACCTTATTTCTTCCAAGTATATCTACCTCATAATGTGTATTTCCCCATCTGAGCCGAATTTCTTCAGGCACTACTTCCTTCTTCACGAGATACACCGCTCTGAATACTTCATTTCCCACACGTGCATCAAACAGTCCGAGCTCGTCTGCCTTCTTTCCGTTGTATTCGGTAAATATCATGTCGCTGTATGGATTTGCATAAGCTATGACATGAACTCCTGCATGATCAGGTTCTTCCGAGAAGGGAAGTGTCGGATCCTGCTCTCTGAGCAGTCTTGTAACAGCCCTGTTGAGGGCGTGGGCAAGCACAATCACAAAGGGGAGGGACTCTTTATACCAGCCGTCATATTTCCTCCCTTCTATACCGTTTATGTTAAGCTCCCTCAGAGTCTGCTCAATAACGGAACTTATGTCCGTTCTCATCTCCTTAAGCTCTTCAACCGTCACCTCCCTGTCCGCCTCCTTTACCAGCTCCCATACCCTTTCATCGGAAGGAACCCTCACACCGAACCTCCTCTCAAGTTCTTTCATAACTACCCTGTTCATAAGCTCATGGCTTGCTCCCGTTGAGCGGTAGGTCCCCCTTTCGGGGTCATAAACATAAACCTTAAGCTTTCCCGCATCGTGGAGAAGTCCCGCAAGATATGCCTCCCTCGGGTTCAGACCCGCCCGCTCCGCCTTATCCGCAGCACGGATCGCGACATTAAGGGAATGTTTCAGAAGACCTCCCCTCTCGGGAAGATGGTGAATTATTGACGCAGGAATGGGGTTTGCTTTAAGGACCTTCAGAACCGTTCTTATATCCCTGTCGCCGAACGGGTCGTAAAGCCTTGCATACAGCTCATCAGTAATGTCCCTCAAAAAGCCGAGCTTCCTCCTCAGGATCACGGCAGCCGTGAGTATCAAAGGTACGAAAAAAGCTACCCTGAACACCTTGAGAGTAAAACCCTTAATGAAGCCCAGAGCCAGAACATACTTTGCAAGGGAGCCGAGGATAAGGTGAGATACGGGCACGGAGATATTACCTTTCATGAGGTTTACAATTATCTGAACATTACTGCCGTACTGCTCTTTCAGCTCGTTCTTAATCAGATACGCATAGGTTGCGGTCTCCACCGCCTTCGTATAAAGAGGTTCTCCTTCAGGGAAGGACCTCCTCAGGAGCTCCGCAGTATTTCTGACTTCCAGAACGTACTTCTCATCCGCCCCGAGGTTTATAATCAGGTTCGTTATGAAAATTATGCCTATAACCCCCCCCCC